>JBBDRW010000034.1:0-10546 GCA_040905265.1 Balneolaceae bacterium
TTGTCCTATTTCTTCTGGTGTAAAATGTAATGTTGGTTCCTTTCGAAGCAAAACCTCTTCATAGTCCAAAACAAAAGGCACAGAATTTAATTACTCATGGAATGACAGGTTGTACAACCCTGTTTACGTACCAGAGAGGTTGACAGACTTCTGGACATACATAATAGAGACTACAATTTGATCAATAATGACGAACAGGGAAAAAAAGAAAGCAACGACTGATTATGATGTACACAGTATCATCCAAAAGCGATGGAGTCCACGATCATTTTCTGACCGGGAGGTAAAACCTGAACTGATTCGAAAACTTTTTGATGCTGCCAGATGGGCCCCCTCTTCATTCAATGAGCAGCCCTGGAGGTTTATCTATGCCCGAAAAGAAGAACCGGAGCAGTACGATAAGTTGTACCGGGTAATGGGGAAATTCAATCAGGATTGGGCCGGTGATGCACCCGTGTTAATCCTTGCCATTGCGAAGGAGACGTTCAGTAAAAATGATAAGCCAAACAGGGTAGCTACATATGACCTCGGAGCCGCAATGGCGTATTTCACATTCGAGGCCACTCGCCATGATTTATACGTACATCAGATGGCAGGGATTGATCTGGATAAAGCAAGGGAGATATTTGCCCTGCCCGATGGGTATAAGGCTATAACCATGGCGGCTGTCGGTTATATCGGAGACCCCAACGATTTGGAGGGTAATCTCAGAGAGAATGAAATTTCGAAACGCACACGGAAAGATATTGACGAGATAGCCTTTCAGGGTGAGTGGAAAGGTGAAAGGTAGTCCAACAAAAAAAGCCCCTCACACAGTGTGTAAGAGGCTTTATGCTCCCCGGGTAGGATTCGAACCTACGACCCATCGGTTAACAGCCGATTGCTCTGCCGCTGAGCTACCGAGGAAGATAAAAACGTGATCAATATGTCTCTCCGAAAACACTGTACAACCGTTATTCGGAAGGCCACAAATATAAGGCCAAATACCTTCGCAAGTCAAGAGAAAATGAGTGGAAAAATTCACTTACATAAAAAAACCATCCCGATTCTGAACCGGGATGGTTTTTGTAGAATCAAAAAAAGACCTCAACCTAGACATCACCGGAATTCTTCATATCCTGAATTTCCAGTCGGATCTCCTGGGCAACCTTTTTGATATCCTGCAGTGTTTTACGGGCACGGGTACCGGCAGCTTTGTTCCCTTTATCGTAAAACTTAACCATATCTGGCTCCAACTCATCTACGAGAGACTTCACTTGTTCAATTCGACTCATGCTATAACTCCATTGGTTAGTTTAAGTTTTCTCTGCTTTCTAAGCACAAACAATACAGAGAAACTATATATTCAGGGCTGACGTGTCAAGTAAAAGATCGCTTTTTATGAAGAAAAACGATCTTTATTACACATTTTTCCGTGAATAGCCGAAGTTAGCACATTTTTTTAGATTTAAAGCGGAAGGGTTAAACTGTGTCCAAACCCATGAATACCCTGGCCAGGACATTCTTTCTGCACACCAGGAGTCTGTCGGACCTGGATGATTGTCACGAGGGGACGCAGTAAGATCAGGGGAGCTCAGTATGCCCCATCAGCCAGCGGTCACACTCACGAGCTGCGCCTCTGCCTTCATTAATCGCCCATACAATCAGGCTCTGGCCTCGCCGCATATCTCCGGCAGCGAAAACTCCTTCCACATTGGTATCATATTCGCCATGTACAGCTTTGGCATTGGAACGGCCGTCTCTCTCAACCTTTAGCTGCTCAAGAACCGGATTTTCCGGGCCCAGAAAGCCCATAGCCAATAGAACCAGATCTGCTTTCCAAACTTTTTCCGACCCTTCGATCTCTTTCGGGGCCATTCGTCCATTTTCATCTTTCTCCCAGGTGATCTGTACCGTATGCAGCTCCTCTACATTCCCGTTGCCATCCCCGACAAATTTTTTCGTCATCACCTCATACCGTCTGGGATCGTCACCGAATTTCGACTTGGCCTCTTCCTGTCCGTAATCGATCCGGTAGATGTTGGGCCACTCCGGCCACGGATTCCCTTCAGCACGGGCATCCGGCGGCTTCGGAAGAATCTCAAATTGAGTCAGGCTTTTGCAACTGTGCCGCATCGATGTACTCACACAGTCTGTGCCGGTATCTCCTCCACCGATTACGATTACATCCTTCCCTTCCGCAGAGATGTACTTTTCATCCTCATGTCCGGAGTCAAGCAGGCTCTTGGTATCTGCATGCAGAAACTCCATGGCGAAGTGAATACCGTTCAGCTCCCGTCCGTCAATGGGAAGATCCCGCGGCCGGGTAGCTCCGCCTGCAAGAATCAATGCATCAAACTTTTTGCGCAGCTCCTGAGCCGGAATATCGGTACCGATTTCCGTATTGGTTACAAACGTGATTCCCTCCTCTTCCAGAAGCTTGATCCGCCTCTCGACAATCTTCTTGTCGAGTTTCATGTTGGGAATTCCGTACATCAGAAGCCCTCCAATTCGATCCGCTCTCTCATAGACCGTAACCTTGTGGCCTGCCCTGTTCAGTTGTGCAGCAGCGGCCAGCCCGGCCGGGCCAGATCCAACAATTCCAACCGTTTTTCCGGTTCGTTTTGCAGGCGGTTCTGCCACTACCCATCCCTCTTCAAATCCTTTATCGATAATCGCCTGTTCGATACTTTTGATCGCCACCGACGGCTCAATAATACCCAGTACACAAGAGCCTTCACAGGGTGCCGGGCAGACCCGGCCGGTAAACTCGGGGAAATTATTCGTCTTGTGAAGACGATGCAGAGCCTCTTTCCATTTCCCACGGTACACAAGGTCATTCCACTCGGGAATCAGGTTATAGACCGGACAGCCGGCAGATTTACCGTTGATTTCAGAACCGGTTTGGCAGAATGGGATTCCGCAATCCATGCAGCGGGCGCCCTGCTCTCTTAATTCATCCTCTGTCAGATGATCGTGCAGTTCTTCCCAATCCTTTACACGTTCCTCGGGGTTTCGATATGGAGTTGCTTTGCGATCAAACTCCATGAATCCTGTCGGTTTACCCATACGTCTTATACCTTACTCTGATTGATTGAAATAATGTGTTGATCCGAAGCGTTCGGCAGCTCCTCAAGGGAGCGCCCGACACACGCTGATCAGTTTCCGGCTTTTCGAGCTTTGTCCTCCTTGTTGCGTACAAATGCCTTCATCACAGCCTCATCCCCACTGAATCCGAGAAGTTTGGCTTCATCTATGGCATCCATCATCCGCTTGTAATCGATCGGGAGAACCTTGACAAATTTCGGAACCATTTCGTCCCACTTCGCCAGTACCTTCCAGGCCCGGTTGCTCTCTGTATGTTCGCCATGGCGGGTTATCATCCGTTTCACCTCTTCGATCTCTTCCTCATCCTCCAGACGATCCAGATAGACCATCTCTTTGTTACAGAGATCGGAGAACCTGTTTTTTTCATCCAGCACATAGGCAATTCCGCCCGACATGCCGGCAGCAAAATTTCGGCCGGTCGGGCCAAGTACGACGACACGGCCTCCGGTCATATATTCACAGGCATGGTCTCCCACAGCCTCCACAACCGCATGGACACCGCTGTTACGGACACAGAACCGTTCACCGGCCATTCCGTCGATATATGCCTCACCTCCGGTTGCTCCATAAAAGGAGACATTGCCGACAATAATATTCTCTTCCGACTTGAACTTCGCATCCCGGTCCGGATAGAGAATCAATTTTCCTCCGGAAAGTCCTTTTCCAAAGTAATCATTTGCATCCCCCTCCAGTTCGAGAGTCATCCCTTTTGGAATAAAGGCCCCGAAACTCTGGCCGGCAGACCCTTTAAAATTCAGGTGAATCGTATCTTCCGGCAGACCATCCCGGCCAAATCGCCTGGTAATCTCGCTCCCGACGATCGTACCGACAACCCGGTTGATATTCTTGATCGGCAGTTTTGCTCTTACCGGCTCCCCGTTAGCGAGTGCCGGTTCACAAATATCCATCAACGTCTGGATATCAAGTGCATTTTCAAGGCCATGATCCTGTTTAATCAGGCAGCGTCTGCCGACCTTATCGCTGACGTCAGGGCGATAGAGAATCGTGGAGAGATCGAGGTCCTTCCCTTTCCAGTGGCTCACTTTTTTCTGTTTTAACTTGTCCGTTCGCCCGACCATCTCATCAATCGTACGAAACCCGAGTTTCGCCATATGCTCTCTCAGGTCCCGGGCAATAAACTTCATGAAGTTGACCACATACTGCGGATCTCCTTCATACTTGTGGCGCAGCTCGGGATTCTGTGTAGCAACTCCGACCGGACAGGTATCCAGATGACAAACTCTCATCATGATGCAGCCAAGTGTGATCAGGGCGCTCGTTCCGAACCCATACTCCTCCGCTCCCAGCAAGGTAGCAATCGCCAGGTCCCGGCCGGTTTTAATCTGGCCGTCCGTCTCCAGTGTGACCCGGCTGCGAAGATCATTCAAAACGAGTGTTTGATGTGCTTCCGCAAGGCCCAATTCCCATGGCAGGCCGGCATGTTTGATACTTGTTTGAGGTGAAGCTCCGGTGCCGCCGTCGTGGCCGCTGATCAGGATCACATCCGCGTGGCCCTTCGCAACCCCGGCTGCAACAGTCCCGATACCTACTTCAGAAACAAGTTTTACATTGATCCGGGCATTCTTATTCGCATTTTTCAGATCGTGAATAAGCTGGGCAAGATCCTCAATCGAGTAGATATCGTGATGAGGCGGTGGTGAGATAAGCCCGACTCCCGGTGTGGAGAGCCGTACTTTTGCAATCCAGGGATAGACCTTTCTCCCCGGAAGCTCTCCACCCTCACCCGGCTTCGCTCCCTGGGCCATCTTGATCTGAATCTCAACACCCTGGGTCAGATATTCACTTGTAACCCCGAACCGGCCGGAAGCGACCTGCTTGGTCGCACTGTTTCTTGAATCACCATTGGCATCCGGTGTATACCGTTCAGGATCTTCACCTCCCTCTCCGGTGTTGCTCTTGCCGCCTATACGGTTCATCGCTATGGCGAGGGCTTCATGGACCTCCTGGCCGATGGAACCATAGGACATCGCTCCGGTCTTAAAACGCTTGCAGATCGATTCTACAGATTCAACCTCTTCAATCGGAATCGGGTTCTCTTCAAAATTGAAATCGAGAAGGTGACGCAAGGTCGGCGCAGGATCCATCTGGTCATCCAGCAACTTTGCATACTCCTGATAGAGTCCGTAATCATTGATCTTGGTTGCCAGCTGAAGGGTATGGACCGTCTCAGGATTGTACATATGGTACTCTCCGTTTTTACGCCACTTATACTGGCCACCCTCACTGAGCACCTGTCCGTTCACCTGAATGTTGGGATAGGCCCTCTCATGCCTCATTTCCGCCTCTTTGGCGATCGTATCAAGGCCAATGCCGCCAATCCGGGAATCGGTCCAGGTGAAATAGGTATCGATTACCTCCTGTCTGATTCCAAGAGCTTCAAAAATCTGGGCGCCCTTGTACGACTTGATGGTGGAAATACCCATCTTGGACATCACCTTTACGATACCCTTTACGACTGCCTTGTTATACCCTTTAATTGCCTTTTTATAGCTGATATTCTCCAACAGGCCTTCCCGGATCAGATCATGCAGGCTTTCATATGCCATGTAGGGGTTCACCGCGTCGGCACCATACCCGATGAGAGTACAAAAGTGATGTGTCTCTCTCGGTTCTCCCGACTCAATCACCAACCCTACCTGGGTTCGGGTACCTCTGCGAATCAGATGGTGGTGCAGGCCTGCAACGGCCAGCAGTGCCGGGATCGGAGCCTTCTTCCGGTTAAAATCCCTGTCCGATAGAATCAGGATATTGACTCCCTTTTCAATCGCCTTGTCAGCCGATTCAAACATCTTGTCAAGAGCCTTCTTCAGGCCTTCCCCGCCCGATCCGGCCTCAAACACCATCGGGATAGTCCGCTTCTTAAAGCCGGAAAGTTTGAGGTCATGAAACTGTTCCATCTCCTCATTGGTCAGGATCGGCGTCTTCAGTTCAATCTGGCGGCAACTCTCCGGGGTCGGGTTCAGGATGTTTCCCTGTGATCCGAGAATCGTCTCCGTAGAGGTAATCATCTCCTCACGGATCGGGTCGATCGGCGGATTGGTAACCTGGGCAAAGAGCTGCTTGAAATAGTTATAGAGCAGTTGCGGCTGGTTTGAAAGGACTGCCATAGGAGCGTCATTCCCCATTGCCCCAACCGGTTGGAGCATATTCTCTGCCATCGGGCCGACATTCACTCGCAGATCCTCATACGTATATCCAAACACCTTCTGCCTGTGAATGACCGTATCATGATCCAGATCCGGCTCCCGATACTCGAGCTTCTCTGTCACCTTGTCGAAATTGACAAGATTCCGGTCCAGCCACTCCCGGTACGGGTGCTCGGAAGCGATCTGATCTTTGATCTCTTCATCACTGATAATCCGCCCCTCCTCCGTATCGATCAAGAGCATTCGGCCAGGCTGAAGCCGCTCTTTTTTGACTATATCTTCCGGTTTCAGATCGAGTACTCCCACTTCCGATGCCAGGACAACGATATCATCCCTCGTCACGTAATAGCGCGACGGACGCAATCCGTTCCGGTCAAGGGTAGCGCCGACAACCTTTCCGTCGGTAAAAGCGACAGAGGCCGGCCCGTCCCACGGCTCCATCATACAGCTGTGGTACTCATAAAAAGCTTTTTGAGCCTCACCCATACTCGTATGGCGTTCCCAGGGCTCCGGAATCATCATCATCATAACCTGCGGCAGCGGACGGCCGCTCAGATAGAGAAATTCCAGGCAGTTGTCGAACTTTGCCGAGTCACTTCCGGCTTCCTGAATAATCGGATAGATCTTGTTCAAATCGTCTCCAAAGAGTTCCGTGGCAAACTGGGCTTCACGGGCCCTCATCCAGTTTTCATTCCCCCGAAGCGTATTAAACTCACCGTTATGGATCATATAACGATAGGGGTGTGCGCGATCCCAGCTCGGAAATGTATTTGTACTAAATCGTGAGTGGACCAGTGCCAGAGCGGACTCAATCTCAGGATCACTCAGATCCGGATAATACCCCTCCAGCTGTTTGGTTGTCAGCATCCCCTTGTAGATCAGGGTTCTTGATGAGAGGCTGGAAATGTAGAAAAAGTCTTTCTCCCGGATGTTCAGGTCCGTCTCTTCGATCGCTCTGGTCGCTCTCCGTCGAATTACATACAGTTTTCGCTCAAAATCAAGATCTGTCTCAAAATCGTCTCCCCGCCTGATAAATATCTGCCGTACAGATGGTTCGGAATCTTTTGCCCCTTTTCCAAGCTGGCTGTTATCGGTCGGAACTTTTCTCCAGCCAAGTACTTCCAGGCCCTCCTCTTCTACAATCCGCTCCACAATTTTTTCACATGGGCGCCGGTCCTCCCTGTCTCCCGGGAAGAAGATCATTCCGACTCCATACTTGCCTGGATCCGGGAGCTCGACACTGATCCCTTCACACGATTTTTTCAAAAACTTATGCGGAATCTGCATCAATATTCCCGCTCCATCACCCGTATTGGGATCACTTCCGGTCGCTCCACGGTGATCCAGATTGTTGAGGACGGTCAATCCCTGCTGAACAATCTGGTGAGACTGTTTCCCTTTGATATTAACGACAAAGCCAATCCCGCATGCATCATGCTCATGAACGGGATTGTACAATCCTTGCTTGGTTGGCATGTTTCGTCCTGCCTGATTCATAATATTGACTTGGTTAACTGACAAATTCTTGTGGTTTTGGTGTCCGATACCTTCCCAGATATCTTCAGATGTGCACACTGTTTTCGCAAGCTAAAGGAAATACTGGTCTTTGAGCGGTATCATTGTAATCCCGTACAGTATTCAGGACTCCAAAACCATCGATCCATTTCAATACAAGCAATCAATATAATAAAAAATCATGGTTCATACCTTCCAGAATCTTCAAGCCCGATTTTATATCAGCTCAGGGCTTGCCAAGGTAAAAAACCGCTTACAAGACGCAGGCCGGCACAAAGTTACAGTGGCAGGAGAGGCCGGCCAGATAAAAAAATAGCCGGGATGAGAGATTCGCCGCATTAGAAGATCAGCCAAATCAGAATCAGAATCGCCATGATCAAGGCCATAATCTGTACCCCTTTCGGCTGTTGCGGGAACTCATACCCGCAGATGGGACAGTCACTCTCCGAGGTGTCTACTTCTACTGCACAGGATGGACATTCGCGTGTTGGCATTGTCTTAATTGTTTCACTTGATCCCACCAGGCAGGGACATTACAACATATTTGCCAGGCCAACTGGTGATACAGGCTTTAACCAATGTATCAGGAGTCTCCCACAACTTCGAAATGCCGCAGTTCAAACCAGTCAGGAAGGTTAAAATCGGTATTGATTACGATACCTCCAATCAATGCAATTCTCCGCGCCCCCCGAACCGGTTCAAAATGTTCGATCAGTACCTTCATCCGTTCATTGATCTTTTCAAACATCGAATCGGTGACAGCCACCAGTGGCTCGGAGTGGCCCAGTACCGACTCCCGTACAGAGTCGAGCTGCTGATGAATTTTCCATAGCTGATAGTCGAGTTCCTGATCCGGTTCCGGGTAATCCTCCGATTTGAAATTTGAAAGGGTTGCCTTGAGTGCACCGCAACATGTCGACTGTTTTTGCTGTCCGACTCGTTTCATCCAGCCGACCTCCCCGGTACCGGAGACCCCGATATGAGGCCCGTAAAGTATGACGGCGCTCCCGTCGTCCGGGATATGGGAGCCAAATGCTTTCAGGCCGGTAATCCCGGAAAATGGAAAGCCGGCGAGCCCGCCAAGCTGAAACGGATTTTTGCTGGCCAGGTGGTTTCTGAATTGTGTGGCTGATCGAATGATCTCGTCACTGCATACGGACGTGGCAAGCAGTGTCTTGCCCAGGTCAAAATCATGCTCTTTCTCCAGAAGGCCGACCATCCGGTTTGTGAAGAGTGTTCCATCCTCTGCATCCGGGTAGTTTGTTTTAATAAATTTTTCCATTCTGTTCTCTAAACGTTTATTTCAAGTGTCAGTCTAGTGTCGTGTCAATAAACATCCTCCGGATCAAAAACCGGCCCATCTCCGATAAATGCAAGTGACCCATTGGCACGGTCGCTTACAGATCGGTAGAAACAGCTCCGATATCCGTTATGACAGGTACCACCATCTCCATCCACCGTCACCCGGATCTGTATCACATCCTGGTCACAATCCACTCGAATCTCATCCACTCTCTGGGCCCGGCCGGAAACTTCCCCCTTTACCCAAAGTTTTCCGCGGCTTCTGCTGAAGTACGTTGCTTTTCCCGTCTCCAGTGTCTGTGCCAGAGATTCACGGTTCATCCAGGCGAACATGAGAACCTCCCCGCTAACAGTATCTACCGTAATACAGGGGACCAATCCATGCTCATCAAATTCCGGAGCCAGCTCGGGCCCGAATTCTATCTGCTTTTTGCTCATTCCCTGACGATCTTTGAACGATGTTCTCTTCATTGCATTCTCAATGTAGGATTTGATCCTGGTTTACTTCTGTTCCCCCACTTCGGCCGTCTCCTCACTCCCCGGTACCGGGTCATAGCCAGAACCGCCCCAGGGGTGGCATCTGCCGATTCGTTTCAGCCCGGCCCAGCCTCCTCGCAGCGCCCCCTCGCGGGAGATCGCTTCAATCATATATTCTGAACAGGTCGGCGTATATCGGCAGGAAGGCCCAAGCCACGGTGAGATAACGGCCTGGTATATCCTGACCAGCCATACGAGGATCATCCCTGGAAGTGACAGAGAGTTACGATACGATTTCGAAGGTGGTTTTTCCACTTTTTTCGTCCTTTAAACGGATTCCGATCTTTTCAAGGCGGCCGCGGACCTTGTCAGCAGTTTCAAAATCTTTTGCAGACCTCGCATCGGCCCTTAACTCAATGAGAAGCTGGACCAGCTCCTCTGTTTTTGAATCTGAACTGCCTTCGTCCCGCTGCAAGCCGAGTATATCAAGAAGAAAGGTCCGGTAGGTCTTTTTCAGCTCTTGAAACCAACTCTGTGAGAGTTCCGTCCTCACCTTCTGTCCGTGATAAAGTGCATTTACAAGGGATGATATATCAAATAGTACAGCCAGCGTTCGAGCTGTGTTAAAGTCATCACTCATGGTTTCATAACAGGCATCGCAGTATTTTTCTGCTTCCCGGTCCAGTGGGTTATTACTACTGTCCGCAAAGCTGGACGGGTCCATCTCATCCAGAAGGTCAAGTGTATTGACCAGCTTCCTGTACCCTTTTCCAGCTGCATTCAGCGCCTCATTTGAGAAATCAATTTCACTCCGATAGTGGGACTGAAGAACAAGAAACCGGACAACCATCGGGGGCCAGGCCTGCTCCAGCAGCTCATGCTCCCCGCTGTAGAGCTGCTCGAGTGTAATAAAATTCCCGGCTGACTTACTCATTTTCGCACCGTCAATCGTCACCAGATTGTTGTGCATCCAGTATCTGGCCGGCTCGTCTCCATGA
>JBBDRW010000035.1:0-10472 GCA_040905265.1 Balneolaceae bacterium
ATCCTTCTGAAGAGGTAATTTTTGAAAAAAAGATGCTGGATGATCAAAATCTTCTGATTGAAGTGGAGTGTTTTCGAAACATTCACAAACGTCTGAACGATCTTCCCGAGGTGGAGCCGCCGGCAGAGGTAACCGAGAAGGTTCTTGAGGCTGCATCACGGCATCTTGAGAGAGAGTCCGGCCCGGGCCAGTTGAAGTATCTCTGGCTCTCTGCGGCCGCCACACTGTTGATCACCCTTTTCGGGGGCATGTTTCTGCTTGATCAGCAAGGCGGAAGCACAGGAGAGGCTTCCGAAGCGAGTACTACTGCAGGCGGCGGGGTGTTGATATCCGGATCAGAAATGCAGTCCGGGGCTTCAGAAGCTAACCCCGAACCGGTCTCACCCTGGGTCGATAACAACGACCTGCTCCATTTTGAGCAGCGGTATGATGTAAATCATGCATCTGCTTTTGATTCGATCTTCCGTCACAGTTATCAAAAGCTTGAATCGGTTCAGGCTGGCGCGCGGGATTTTCGGCCCGCAGACACGGCTCCGGGTCAATTCCGGGATCTTCATCTCACCGGGTCCGGCAATTGACCACATCTTCTGCAGCCTGAGGAATCGGCTTTCTGGGTTGATTTTGCACCTCTGAGACAATGGGTATACACCCTTCCCGCTACACGTCTGATTACCCGGCATACGTCTGTAAGAGATGGATGCAACTGTATGAATATCAATGTGTTGTGTTATCCACACCAGCTCTTCGAATGTGCATAACTTCTTTTGGTTACAATCAGACACACTATTATATTGGATAGACTTATAGGAGCCTGTGAAATGCCGGTTCTGTTACCCGTGATTGGTACGCGTACATGTAAACTATTATCACAGACTGAATTGAATGGGAAAAGTAATATCCATTGCAAACCAGAAAGGCGGTGTCGGAAAAACGACTACGTCGATCAATCTTGCCGCCAGCCTTGCAGCGATTGAACACCCGACCCTTCTGATCGATGTCGATCCGCAAAGCAATACGACAAGCGGGCTTGGGATCGAACCAAAAACAGTAACCAACTCTATTTATGAAGTGATGGTTGGCGGTGTAGACGCGGCCGATACCATTCGGGATACGGAGCTCCCTTTTCTGGACCTTATTCCGTCTCATATCAACCTGGTCGGCGCCGAAATCGAGATGGTGGACCGGAACCAGAGAGAGAGGATTCTGAATAACGCGATCGAATCGCTTCGCGACAAGTATGATTTTATTATCATCGACTGCCCCCCCTCGCTGGGGCTTTTGACGATCAATGCCCTGACCGGTTCCGACTCGGTTCTGATCCCTGTTCAATGTGAATATTTTGCACTGGAGGGGCTGGGACAGCTTCTTAATACGATCAAGATTGTTCGCCAGCACCTGAATCGTGAGCTGGAGATTGAGGGGGTTCTCCTGACGATGTACGACACACGGACCCGCCTTTCGAACCAGGTGGCGGACGAAGTAAAACGATATTTTGACGACAGGGTTTTTACATCGGTTATCTCCAGAAACGTGCGGCTTGCAGAGGCCCCCAGTTTCGGGAAACCCGCCCTGCTCTATGACGCAACCAGTGTCGGATCCAAAAACTATCTCTCACTTGCCCGCGAAATTATCCAGCGAAACAAGAAATTATTCAAAAACAGTACGGTTCTCGCCAACTGATCCGGGAGGTGCCTATGTCAAAAAAAGTACTTGGTAGAGGTCTTGGCGCTTTTTTCCCTGAATATGGGGATGATTCGAAAGAGACGGACAAACGTGGAGAGAATGTGAAGACGGCGGTTCCGCTGGATCCTGCGGAGAAGGTAAACGTCGTTCTGAATATCCCGGTAGACCATATCCGTCCCAATCCCCACCAGCCGCGCAAAGAGTTTGATGAGGAGGCGCTGGAGCAGCTCGCCTCCTCGATCCGTCAGCACGGGCTTATTCAGCCGATTACCGTACGCTATCTTGGTGAAAAACGATTTGAGCTGATTAGCGGCGAACGCAGGCTGCGCGCTTCCAAACTGGCCGGGCTTCAGGAGATTCCCTCCTATATCCGGGAGGTTGACGATGAGCAGATTATCGCCTTTGCCCTGATTGAAAATATTCAGCGGGTGGATCTGAGCCCGCTCGAAGTTGCTATGGGGTACCATCGCCTGATGGAAGAGTTGCAGTATACACAGTCCGAGGTGGCTGAAAAAGTGGGGAAGAACCGAACCACGGTTACCAATATGTTGCGGTTACTCGCTCTTCCCGATTTTATTCAGGCGGCACTGAGGGATGAGAGCATCAGTGCCGGACACGCCCGTGCACTGATCAATTTGAAGAGTGAGCGTGATCAGAAAAAACTCCTTCAACTGATTGTGGAGAAAGGGCTCTCCGTCCGGGATGTCGAGGAGCATGTACGCACGCTTGAGAAGAAAAATGAACAACAGCCGTCAGGCAAGCGGAAGCAGAAGGGGGAAGAGAATCCATTCCTGAAGCAAATCTCCGAGCGTCTTAAAGAGACGTTCAGTACCCGGGTTGATATCAAATCAAAAAAGAAAGGTGGCGAAATTCGCATCTCCTACTATTCGGATGATGACCTGGAGCGTATTTTACAGCTTATGGAATCGATGGATTAGCTGTCTGGCTCTGCCGGTTATGTTGTTGATCATTTCTGCATCGCACCTGCAGGCACAGCAGACCACCCTCCATCCGCCGCAAAACGTTATCCTGTTGGAACAGAGGCTGGAAACGGGCGACGGTTCGTTTGATGCCGCTTCGATATTTCATCGCGGTGTTCAGGGGGGATTGTCACCGGTTCAACAACAGGACTCTGTGAATACCGAATATCCCTCTCCCAAATCTGTCCTGATGAAATCGGTAATCCTGCCAGGGTGGGGACAGGTGGAGAACCGGCAAGTTTGGAAGGTTCCCATTATCTATGGGCTATTTGGCGGGCTTGTCTACTATACGGTTAGCCTGACACAGGATTATCACGATTACCGGGCGGCCTTTTACAATCGGTCCCGTGGCGAGGATACCGATTTCCGGTTCGGCCAGACACCGGGGCATATTCCCGAATCGATCTCGTTGAACGAGTTGAGGGATCGCAGGAATAACTACCGGAACCAGCGCGATATGTCGTATATCTATATAGCGCTTGCTTACGGCCTGAATATTGTAGACGCCTATGTGTATGCACATATGAGGTCGTTTGATGTCTCTGATGACCTCTCGGCACAGGCAAGGATATCACCAGGCATAACCCATGAGGCAACCCCCGGCATCCGGGTCCGGATACAATTACAACCGAAACAGCACCAGTGAGTTATAGATGGAATCTGATAGTAAATCGAATTTGAGCAAGGAGCCCCGGGACCATTTTACTGAAGACAGCAGCCACGACCTGTGGAGTATCTTCAAGATTATGGGTGAATTTGTAGACGGCTATGACAAACTGCTCAAGGTAGGGCCCTGTATCTCCGTGTTTGGTTCTGCGCGTATGAAGAGCGGTGATCCCTATTATGAACTGGCTATCAAAACTGCCGAACGCATCTCTGAAAATGGATTTGGCGTGATAACCGGAGGAGGTCCCGGCATCATGGAGGCTGCTAACAAGGGAGCTGCCCAGGCCGGGGGCAAATCGGTCGGCCTGGGGATCGATCTCCCGATGGAGCAGGGGATCAACCAGTTTGTCCATCCGAAGTACGAGATCAATTTTAAATACTTCTTTGTTCGAAAGGTGATGTTTGTAAAGTATGCACAGGGTTTTATCGTATTTCCGGGTGGTTTTGGCACTCTGGATGAAGTGTTTGAGTGCCTGACTCTGATTCAGACCCGAAAAATAGAGAAGATCCCGATTATTCTGATTGGCAAGGAGTACTGGGGCGGGCTGGCAGACTGGATCGAAAAGTCGCTGCTCGAGATGGGGCTTATCTCACCGGAGGGTATGGAGTTGTTTCATATTACTGACGACTACAAAGAGGCTGTTGACCGTGTTTGTGACTACTACAAAGAGAAAGAGCCGAGCCCAAACTTCTCGTTTTGACTATTTGCTATTCCGCTCGGAACGATCTTCAGGAACTTGATGTTACCATCATAGTATTCTATATTTTCTGTTATTGGTTTGTTCTGGGTCATCGCCATCATCGTACAAGATTTTTCCGGCCACACATGCCGGGTCCTCACCGTAATAACTGTGAGGCTGGAACTTTGTCGGCCGATGGAAGTTTAAACTGATAACAATAAGTTGGCGTAAAAAGCTGTTTTAAGATTAGGAATATTGCATTTTTTCTTTAATTTTTACGCGCTTTATTGCCCGAATCTATGTAAGCCAAAACATAAAAATCCATTGCTATGAAAATTTTGACACGAGTTCTGACTTTTGCTTTTACCCTGGTCCTTGCGACAGGAGCCACAGACTATCTTCAGGCTCAGCAGAGTGCGCGAGTTGATGCGATCAATGCTTATAACAACGCCCGGGACCTTGTGGATAGCGGTGAGTATCTCGATGCCATAGAGCTCTATATGGAAGCGATGGAGATTGCAGAATCTCCCGCATGTGAAGATTGTGCCGATCTGGTTGAGCAGTCACAAAATCAGATCCCCAGGGTCTATTATCAGAGAGCGCTCAGTCAGTATGAACAGTTTCGATCTTCACAGACACTGGAGAATATTCAACTCTCGATAGACTATTTTGAAGAGGCTGGAGATGCAGGAGAGGAGTATGGTGACGCAGACGTTAGGGACGGCTCACAGCGAGTCCTGCCTCAGCTCTACTATACCAGATCCCGGATCGAATACAATAATGAAGATTATGATTCTGCTCTGGAAAGCCTGGATATCGCAATAGATCTGAATGCAAACTATACCCTGGCTTATTATCAGCGTGGAATCGTTTTGAACAATTCCGGGGCGCCGCTGGAGGATGTACTGGCAGCATTTGACCAGGCGATCGAAGTAGGTACCAGGCTCGAAGACAATGAAAACGTTGCCCGGGCACAGCGAAGAGCGGCCGAGGAGCTTGTCTACCAGGGGTACCAACAGTCGCAGAATAACCAGCGTACCGAGGCGATTGAACTTCTGGAGCAGGCTCTTGAGTATGATTCCAATAATGTAGATGCGTACTTTCGGCTTGCCGAAGTACAGAATCAGCGTGGTTCCTATCAGGCTGCTCAGGGGAATGCGGAACGTGCACTTGAACTCGAGACCGGCGGCGTCACAGACAGGGCACCGATCTACTACGAGCTTGGATTGTCTCTGCAAGGCCAGGGCTCTGCAACCCGTGCCCAGGCTTGTCAGGCGTTTGAAAACGCTGCATATGGAGAGTTCCGGGATCCTGCACTCCACATAATGGAGTATGAGCTGGAGTGTCAAGATCTCTGATTTCAGGTGATTGGTGACCCGGAGCATATGTAGTGATAACGTTTTGATAGCCTGCCTCTTTTCATTAAGGGGCAGGCTATCTTCTTTTTATCTCATAGCTTCTTTTGCTATCTTCAACCTCCCTTCAGAGGGTGGAAGAGGGAATCAAATTGATCCGAAATACCCAACAGGAGGCTTTGAGAAACCTCCCAATAAATCACGATTATAATCGAAAAAAACTATGTCTGTGAATGAATTAGATCAACGCTGTGTAAACACGATACGAACCCTCTCCATGGACGCTGTCCAGGCTGCGAATTCTGGCCATCCTGGCATGCCGATGGGGATGGCAGATGTTGCATATGTACTCTGGACCAAATTTCTAAAGCACAATCCCGGAAACCCGAACTGGTTTGACCGGGATCGTTTTATCTTGTCTGCCGGACACGGATCGATGCTTCTTTACAGCCTGCTGCATCTTACGGGATATGAGGTCTCCCTGGAGGAGTTGAAGAATTTCCGCCAGCTCCACAGCCTGACCCCGGGCCATCCGGAATATGGCCTTACACCGGGTGTAGAGACAACGACAGGCCCGCTTGGCCAAGGGTTCGGGACCGGTGTCGGGATGGCAATGGCGGAAGCGTTTATGGCAGAGAAGTTCAACAGGTTCGAAGATGGGTTGATCGACCACTATACCTATGCAATCGTCAGTGACGGAGACCTGATGGAAGGTATCTCCCATGAGTCTGCCTCCATGGCCGGCCATATGAAACTGGGGAAAATGATCTATCTCTACGACTCCAACAAGATCTCTATTGACGGATCTACCGATCTCGCCTTTACGGACGACTCCCGAAAACGTTTTGAAGCATATGGCTGGCATGTAGTGGAGGTGGACGGACATGACCATAAGGAGATTGAGGAGGGGATACGGTCTGCCCGGAAAGAAACCGGCCGTCCATCCCTTGTCATCTGCAAAACACAGATCGGGTTTGGGAGCCCGAACAAGCAAGGGACGGCGGCCTCGCACGGGGCACCGCTTGGGGAAGAGGAGATCCGGTTGACCAAGAAGAATCTGAATTGTGACCCGGACAAGAAGTTTTATATACCGGACGAGGTGTATGAGCAGTTTCGCCGTGCAATGCCGAAAGGAGATGAGCTGGAGAATGAGTGGAACAAGAAAGTGAAGTCCTTCCGCGCTGCCCATCCCGCCGAGGCAGAACAGTTTGATCTTCATGTGAACCGGACGCTTCCTGATAATCTGGAAGAAGCACTTCCGACATTTGACGCAGATGCAAAAGGGAATGCAACCCGAAACACCTCCCGGGTTGTGATTAATGCGCTGGGCAATGCAATCCCTCAATTTTTTGGAGGATCTGCTGACCTTACCGGAAGTACCAAGACGGATATGGATGATAAAGGTACCTTCGGGCCTGGAAGCTATTCCGGCCGGAATGTCCATTACGGTGTGCGGGAGCACGGTATGGGTGCGGCTTTGAATGGGATCGCGCTGCACGGAGGCTTGATTCCGTTCGGGGCAACATTTTTAATCTTTTCTGATTATCTGCGGCCCTCTATTCGGATTGCTGCACTCTCGAAGATCCCCTCGATGTTTGTCTTTACACATGACAGTATCGGCCTCGGTGAGGATGGGCCCACCCATCAGTCAGTTGAACAGCTTGCCTCCCTGCGTGCGATCCCCAATACGGTCGTTCTTCGCCCTGCTGACGCGAATGAGACAGCCTGGGCATGGAAAGTGGCTATTGAACGAACCGATGGCCCGACGTTGATGGCACTGACGCGGCAGAACCTGCCGACTTTTGACCGATCAAACGGTGCACCTGCGTCACTGGTAGAGAAGGGGGGGTATATTCTCAGGGAAGCGCCGTCCGGAAAACCGCAGGTGATTTTGATGGCAACCGGATCTGAGGTGGAGATCATTATGCAGGCTGCAGACCTGCTTGAGGAGAAGGGGATTGCGGCACGTGTCGTAAGTATGCCGAGCCTGGAACTTTTCGCTGCTCAACCGGCCGAATATCGGAAAAAGGTACTTCCGCCGGACGTAAAGGCTCGGATTTCGGTAGAGGCCGGTACAACCTTTGGTTGGGACCGATGGGTCGGTGAAGAGGGTTATGCGATCGGTATTGACCGTTTCGGCGAGTCCGCCCCCTATGAGGAGGTGTATGAATATCTGGGTATTACGGCTGAAAAAGTTGTTGAGAAAGCAGAAGAGTTGATTTGACGCAAAATTCAGAGATTCGTACACCAGACTGCATACTTTGCGAGAGCGGTGAAACGTCCCACCTCTGCCGGGAAGAGTCGCGCAGGATGCGCATGCGTGATTTCTACCGCTGCGGTAACTGTCGTCTGGTCTTTGTCCATCCGGAACAGCGCCTCTCTCCGGAGGAAGAGTTCAGCAGGTATGAACTGCATGAAAATGATCCGGACGATCCGGCATACCGTGGTTTTCTGAACCGGATGTTTGAACCGTTAAGCAAGAAACTGAGCCCTGGCAGTTTCGGGCTGGATTTCGGTTCCGGGCCAGGGCCCGCTCTGAGCCGGATGCTGGAAGAGGAGGGACATACGGTTCGAATCTACGACCCGTTCTATGCAGACGACCCGTCTGTGTTTGATGAGACATATGATTTTATCACGTCTACCGAAACCGCGGAACATCTCTTCAGGCCCCGGTGGGAACTGGACAGACTCTGGTCCTGTCTGAAATCTGGCGGCTGGCTGGGTATTATGACCTCTCTGGCCCCGGATGATGAGCAGTTTGCCGGATGGCACTATAAAAATGACGATACACACGTCACGTTCTACGCCAGGGAGAGCTTTGAATGGCTAAAGAGGAGATGGAAAGCCGGCCTGGAATTTTCTGGTGAGAGCGTGATGCTCTTCCGTAAAAACGGGTAGTTGATTACAGCCCGGCTTCCAACTAAATGCTCTTGTTATCCGGCGATCTCTACGACTTCAATTTCGAACGTCAGATCTTTTCCGGCCAGGGGATGGTTGGCATCCAGAACGATTTCACTCTCTTCAACCGCAGTGATACGGACCGGGATGGCTTGGCCGTTCTCCTGGTTCACCTGAAGTTGCATACCGACCTTCGGCTCTACATCTTCCGGAAGGTTGTCTTTGGGTACATTGATTACCAGATCTTCTCTTGGATCACCGTATGCCTCTCCGCTCGGGATGGTAACTTTGGTTGAATCACCGGCTGCGAGCCCTTCCACAGCTTTTTCAAATCCAGGAATCAGCTGTCCTTCACCCAGTTTAAACTCCAGGGGTTCTTTGTTTTCAGAAGAATCGAATACAGATCCATCTTCCAGTGTTCCTTTGTAGTGTACTTTAACGGTATCTCCGTCTTTTACTTTGGACAAAATTAGTCTCCTTATGTTGTTCTTTGGAGCCTGTGATAAACCTGATCGTTAAAACAAAATGTCAGGTTTCCCGAAGGCTTCTCTTTTTAATTGGGAACTGCCGGGTGAGGTTCTCCCGCCGTATCAGTTCGTAAATATCTGTCAAATATAGAGATAATATCACAGAAGTTCGAGTTTTGAAGCTAGCGGCCGATCGCCTTTTCAATTCTGTTACGCAGAGCCGGAATGATGGGATGGCTGCTGTCTAGCGGAAGTGGCTCGATCAGGATAGAGGGCAGCGAGCGGTGGTCTGCGGACCGGAACCTGTCATACAATTCTCGTGCAAAACGGTCGAAATCTCCATGAAAGTGAATTTGAAACGGGTATTCAGGGTGTTTCTCCGTATGTGTCAGTAGCAGGACGTTCTCTTTCGGCAGGACGGATTGGTTTGAATCAGGACCGTTGTCCGAAAGCCACTCTACAGATGCTTCGGGTGTGTAGTGGGTGTAACGTACTCCCGGGCTTCGCGGAGATTCAGAGATCTTGTCAGGCCGGTCCGGAAGTACCTCTATACCTGTGTCGCTCTGAATCCGGCCCGGTGTGATAGCCCCCGGCCGGAGAAGCCGAAAGGGTGCGGCTGTTACGTCTATTACGGTCGATTCCAGGCCAATCGCAGTTGGTCCGCCATCCAGGATCGGAAGATCGTCACCGAAATCTTCCCGGACATGCGCGGGACGTGTCGGACTGGGACGTCCCGAACGGTTGGCGCTTGGCGCTACAAGGGGGCCGCTCTGAAGGATCAGCTGCCGGGCCACAGGATGGTCCGGTATCCGAATGGCTACAGTCGGCAGGCCTCCGGAGACAATATCCGGTACTCCCGGTTTTTTTTGAACGACCAGTGTCAATGGACCTGGCCAGTACGTTTTCATCAGCTTTCTGGCATCCGGATGTATATCGCTTGCAAAGTCATCAGCACCGGATGGGTCTGCCAGATGTACGATCAGCGGGTTGTCCGAGGGACGTCCTTTTAGCTCAAAAATCTGCCGGACTGCATCCGGATTCCACGCGTCAGCCCCGAGCCCGTAGACGGTCTCTGTGGGAAAGGCGACAACACCGCCGCTCCGGATCAGGTTGGCAGCCGTTTCCAGTTTCATGCCGTAACCTCTTCACTCGGTACCAGTTCAGTTTCCACAATTTGTTGGATGAACGCGAGAGCGTCTCCGATTCCGTCGATCTCCTGAATGACCAGACGGACAGCCTCTTTTTTTTGAATCAACTTGAACTCCTCGCCAGAAATAGCCGTCACCCGCTCCAGGATTTTTTGAAAAAGACCTGACTGATAGAACTCTTCGCCTCTCTGGCTTTTGTTTGCAGGAAAAGATAGCCACATCCTGCCAGCCCGGATGGTCACCTTTGTGAGGTAGAGCCGGGAAGCAGCCAGCTTGATTTTGGCGGCAGTCATCAGGTTCATCCCGGCTTCCGGCAGTTGCCCGAACCGATCGGTAAGCTCTTCTTGCCATGCGTCGATCTGTTCCATCGTCTCCGCCTCTGCCAGTTTTCGGTAGAGGTTCAGCCGTTCCACATTGTCAGCGACGTAGTCTGTTTCCAGAAGCGCGGAAGCGTCAAACTCTACCTGGGTTTCCGGGTAATTTCTTTTCGGTTGTTCGTGCTCAAACAGGCCGCTAAACTCCTGCTCTTTCAGCTCCCGTACAGCGTCATCCAATATTTTCGTGTAGATCTCGAAACCGAGTTCGTTGATGAACC
>JBBDRW010000036.1:0-10342 GCA_040905265.1 Balneolaceae bacterium
CTCCCTTTGAACTCCGTCAGGGTCGGAAGGCAGCAGCGGTAGAAGGTCGTAGCGGTGTGATATGGGTCGCTTGCCCCTATTTTTTTGAGGCGATATCGTCTGCAATATGTTCGGCATGGATACGGGTGTTTTCGATGAACAGGCTGTTCGTATCCATACCGCCACATACGACTCCGGCCACATAAATTCCTTTCCGGTTGGTTTCGAGCGTTTCACTGTTAAAAACCGGCATTCTTTTCTCGTCACGGGTCAGTTCGATCCCAAACTTCTCCATAAGGTCAAAGTGTGGCCGGTACCCGGTCATCGCCAGTACAAAGTCGTTTTCAATAGCTACCTCTCCGTCCGGTGTCTCCAGGAGGACATCCTGTTCACGGATCTCTTTTACTTCAGATTGGAAAAAAGCGCGAATGGAGCCCTCTTTGATGCGGTTCTCGATATCCGGTTTGACCCAGTATTTGACCCGGTCACTAATTCCGGGTCCACGTACTGCCATAGTGACTTCGGCGTTGCAACGGTAGGTCTCCAGAGCCACATCTACTGCCGAATTCGCTGCTCCGACAACCAGGACTTTCTGCCACGCATATGCATGCGGATCTCGATAGTAGTGTGTAACCTTGGGCAGCGTTTCCCCCGGAATGTCCATCAGGTTCGGGAGTCCGTAAAATCCGGTCGCAACCACAATTTTATCTGACTTCCAGCTGTCCCTGGTCGTTCTCACGGTATAATTTCCATCCGACCCTTTAACAGAGGTCACCTCTTCGTAGAGCCGTATCGGTAGTTCGTAATGTTCAGCGGCACGCCGGTAATACTCCAGAGCTTCTGCCCGGGTCGGTTTATGACCGTGCGAAATAAAGGGAATATCCCCGATTTCCAGGCGGTCCGATGTGGAAAAGAAGGTCATGTTTACCGGGTAGTGATAGAGGGAATTGACAAGGCATCC
This sequence comes from Balneolaceae bacterium, assembly GCA_040905265.1. Classification (GTDB taxonomy): domain Bacteria; phylum Bacteroidota; class Rhodothermia; order Balneolales; family Balneolaceae; genus JBBDRW01. The sequence goes on from JBBDRW010000036.1 coordinate 941, forward strand.
CCGTTCCACAATTCGAAAAGGAACTCCTCTCTTCTGAAGTGCGATACCGGTTGCAAGGCCGATGGGTCCTGCACCTACAATGGTTACCATATGTTTAGCTCCTGATTTTTTCCAGATAGAGGTGGTGTTCCCGCTTTCCGGCTCGTTTGCCGAAGTATCCACCCAGCCCACAGGTAAATGCGAGAACGATAGCTGTGATATACCGGGAGCTGCCAATCTCCTCACTGATCCACAATAGCCATGCGGCAGCCGGTAGAAAAATAAGCAGAGCGAGGACAAAATGAAGGATCGTTTCACCGTGGACTTTACGGATGAACCGTTTTACCACAAAATAGGTAAAGTTCAGGTAGATCAGACCGAATGCGAACAGGGCGGCCAGCCCGATCCAGCCCGGGTCATTGATGAAGACCAAAAAGCTGTTGGTGAAAACGACAATTGCCAGTGAGATCATTATGACCCATGTTGAATAGGCGAAAAGTCGGGCTGCTTGTGTCATGAAATCAGGTTGAGTTTGATAGTTATGGGCCTGCGGCCCGGTTATGGGTGTCTTATACTCAGGGAGTATTGCGCTGGATCCACTCCTCCGGATTCAGGTTTTGTGTCCCCTCCCGGACCAGAAAGAAGAGAACCTCTCCCCGTACGGAGTTCTCATCCCCGGAGAGGCCGATCACATCCCCCTGACGGAGAACACTTCCCCGGCTGACAAAAATATCATGTAGGTTTCCATAGACCGTATAATAGCGGCCGTGGCTGACAATCACCATATTTCCGAAGCCGGGGCCGGGCTGAACCGCAATGACATAGCCGTCATGTACCACCCGGACCTGGGATTGCGCCGGTACGGCGATGTCAATGCCCGGAATATCTGTCCGGGTATTGAACACCGGGTGGACACGTACACCGAATTTTTCAGTAATGGTTCCGCCGCTGACCGGCCAGGGGAGTTGTCCCCTGGAAGAGGAAAAAGAGACTTCATACGCACTCAGCTCTTCATCGCTGACAGCCGCAGTGCGTGCAGCCGGCTGCGAGTAGCGCGCAATTGCGGCTTCCCTTTCCGACTCATCCTCAATCTCTTCCGCTGCAGCCAGTTGTCGCAGACGTTCTTCTTCAGCTCGCCTCAGTCGCTCCTCCTCCTCGATCGAGGCGGTCAATGCGTCATTGAGCTGGGTCAGTTCCCTCTCTACGGTCGTGAGTTGATCCTGCAGATTGTCCCGGTCCCGCTGCAGAAGCCGGATATTCTCCATCTGCTGTTGTTCCTGTCGTGACAGTTCCTCTTTCTCGTTTTCAATCTCTGCAAGAATCGTCTCATTTCGTTGCTGTGTGTCGATCAGGTCACCCCGGTTCTCCACAAGGTCCGCCTGAGTCTGCTCGATCTGTCGGGTCTGCTCAGTGAGGTGCCGGTCGAAAAGGGTGAGATAGTGAGATCGGACAAGTAGCTGGTTGATCGACTCTGCTGTCAGTATCAGGGCAAGTTCTGTAGTACGGCCATGTTTGTAGAGGTAGGTGAGGGTCGATTTGTACTCCTCCACCAGCCGGGCCAGCTCACGTTCGAGTTCTTCAATATTCTCTGTTATGAGCCGGATCTCTGCAACGACATCTCTCTGCTCCTGTTCCATCCTTCGAATCCGTTCATCCTGCAGGGCAATCAGTCGGGTCAGCTGTTCATACTGGCTGTACATCTCTTCATACCGCTCTGTCGAGAGCTCCAACCGGTTTTGGTAGATCTGTATCTGATCCTCCAGAGACTGGATTTCATTGCGGGTTGTCTCCTGACGTTCCAGAATTTCCGCCCTGCGCTGTTCATAACTCGACTGGGCGAAGAGTGGGTGGCCGCCGGTAAGTAGCAGAAAAGCAGTGAGCAGAATGAGTCGGGCAGTCATAGTCTCAGAATGCGAATATCTTCCGGGATCGGTATCGCCATCTCCGGTAGTGCCGGGTTGGCTTCCAGTTGCTGAACCAAAAAAGTGACTCTTGAAGATTCATCAGCACTAAAAATGGTGATTTTTCTCGGCAGATAAAAACCGTCCAGCAAATGGTACTCTTCATAGAGAATCCGTCGATAGGGCAGTTCGGACTGGCTGGATGCTTCAACCTCCAAAATCTGGCCGTTATTCTTGTCGGTTATGATCCGGGTTTCGTCTCCGGTAATAACAATGTAGAATCTGCTGTCCTCCAGGATCCGGTCGACCCGGCCCGCCGAGAGAGGGTAGTGGAACAGATCCATCAGGTTAATCGTCGTCAGTGCACCGACCTGTGTGAGGTTTCCATTCCGGAGGGAGACTTTCTCGGCAATTTGATCCACCCGGTTATAGATCAAAACCGAGTCCTCTTGTACCAGAATCTGCGCACCTTCAATGCCAAGCCGGTTCCGGATGGTTACCAGGCTCTCAGTCTGGTTTGAATGAAAGGTGAGTGTAACACGGTCGCTGCCACCCGGCTGGCTGATTAGCGCCCGTCCGCTTCCGGAGAGGGTTGTCAGTGAACTGCTGTAATCAGGCACAAGATCCCTCAGTTCCCGGACGGTAAGATCGGACTCCTCCAGCTCTCCAGTTTCGATCAGTTGTGGTGTCCGACAGCCGGTGAATGCCAACAGGGCCAGTGAAGCGGTAATCAATAAATTCTTCAGATAGGATCTGTGTCCGATCATTCTTCTATTTTTTCCATCAGCCAGGTTCGCCCGGGGTCTTCTTCCAGGGCTTTATTCCACCAGTGCAGAGCTTCATCCATTTCTCCCAACTCTTCATACACATCCCCAAGATGTTCCAGAACTTCAGCACTTGCACTGCCGGTTTCAATGGATGCATGGATGTATTCAAGGGCTTTCTCAAGCTCTCCAAGTTTGAAATAGATCCAGCCAGCTGTATCAAGATAGGCGGCATTTTCAGGCTCGATGCTCAACGATTTCAAGGACATCTCTTCGGCATCTTTCAGCCGTTCTTCCCGTTCCGACAGGTAATATGCATAATTGTTAAGTGCATTGTGGTTGTTGCTGTCCAGGCGAATCGCAGATTCATATGCATCTACAGCATCATCCCAGCGGTCCAGGTCCATGTAGGTGTCGGCAAGAGTGTTGAAGATGACCGATCGGAAACTGCTTCTTGCCGGAGAGAGGGTTGCATCTTCCAGCCAGCCGGCAGCGGATTCATGCTCGCCGGTGAGCATCAGTGAGGCTCCGGTAAAGAATTGAATGAATGCGTCGTCAGATACGTGTTCAGAGGCCTCTTTTCCCGCTTCTATGACCTGTTCATATTTGCCGGCACTGAACATGAGCTGCAATTTCTGTTGCCATGCTTCGGCCATCTCCGGCATCACCCGTGTCGCTTCCGAAAGTTTATTGATCGCCTCTTCAGTCTCATTTCGATTCAGGTGAAACTCGGCGGCAAGCAGGTGGCCGTTACCATAGTCCGGTTCAAGGTCACTTAGTGTATTGAGGACTCTTCGAGTCTGTTCAGTGAGCGTATCCTGGTTGGGGAATGATTGCTGCTGACTGTAGATAAACCGTGCAAGCTCCATTTTTTGAGAGGGAGAGATAAGCGGATCTTCGATCATGGTGACGAAGGTGTTTCCGAGCCGGTCCCAGTCCGACTCCTGAATGTAGAGATCCGCCAGAAGGATCAATGTCTCCGGATTTCTCGGGTTTCGCTCCCTGGCCAGTTCAAGTATGGCGACCGCCTTTTCCCTGTCTCCCGATTCGAGGTAGTGCTGGCTCAGCGTATGGAGAACATTCAGATTGTCCGGTTCGATCTCTTTCAGCCGCAGCAGTACTGAAGTGGCAGAGTCCCTGAGCCCTGCCTCCATGTAATTCTGATAGCGGTACATATGAATTTCACTGTTGTCACCACGGATTGAGAGAATATGTCCGTAAATTTTATTGGCCTCCTGGTACTCTTCACGGGAGGAGTAGAGCGAGGCGAGCCTCAGGAGGATGTCCAGATCGTTCGGGTGCTGAGCACGGGCGGTCTCAAGCGTCTCGACTGTAGCATTGTTTCTGCCCGCCTGCCGGTAGATAGAGGCGAGCAGGAGGTAGTACCACTTGTTTTCCGGATCGATTTCAACCGCCTGTTCGGCATAGTAGACTGCGTTAACAAGGTCTCCGGTTGCGAAATAAGCGTCTGCAAGTGCATAGTTGATGCCTGCCTGATCCGGAAGCCGAAGATAGGCGAGATTCAGATAGTCGAGAGCCTCTTCAAACTCCTCATTTTCGAAAGCATGGACGCCCTGGATAAAATAATTCATTGCCTCGTTCTCCTCTGTCGGTGTGAGCGGGCTGGAAACATCCTGGGCAGCACCTCTCAGCGGCAGGAGGGAAAAAAGTGCCAGAACAAACAGATGGATCGTTTTACACATAGATAAAGTACTGAAAAGTCCGAATCGGCTGCAGGAGATCGAACACCGGTGCAAGGTCCTGTCACCGTGCTGCAATAACGTATTGCACAGAATGGTTGGTATGATAGGGGAAAGATTGAATAAATGACAGGGATGTTGCTCACTATCCACCCTTTTGAATTCTCTCCGTCAACTCTTTTAACAGCTGTTCGGAGCTTCGGTAGACGATCTGAAAAACGTTTTCAAATCCGGCCCGGCCTCCGTAATAGGGGTCCGGGACATTCCCGTCTTCCGGATGAGGATCGAAATCCCGCATCAATGTAATCTTGCCGGAGAACCGCTCGTTCCGGTCAAGCTGTTGCAGATTTCTGAGATTTTCCCGGTCCATCGCAAGAATCAGGTCAAACTCTTCGAAGTCGGCATACTCAAATCGACGGGCCCTGGAGTGCAGGGTAATACCATGCTCATTGGCTGTTTGCTGGCTCTTGCTGTTGGCTCCTTCCCCGATATGAAACGCAGATGTCCCGGCGGAGTCGATGTAGAAGTAGGGATCCAGCCCGGCATCGGATACCAGATGTTGAAATACGCCTTCAGCGGTCGGGCTTCTGCAGATGTTCCCGAGGCAGACAAAGCAAATGGAGTACGGATTCTCTTTGGTAATGGTTCGGGTCATGGGTTTTCAGGTTATTTGACAGCTTGTAATTTGGCATCCGGGCAGGACACCGGCTCAATATCGGGTAATTCTCTGAAAAGATCGAATCCAGGAGTCTGTCGGGAATATCTCTGTACATGTTCCCGATAACATGATATTTTGTCGCGCCCGAAACGGAAAGGGCCTTCAGCCCTTGTTTCGCGGGTGGCTGATTCGGCCGCCGGCATACATGCATCGCATGCGCAGGTTTTTCTTGTAAGGGTGGATAGATTGGGTTTCATGATTTATTCGTATATTTAGAGTTTAATCAGTTTTTGAAAGCAGTCACATACCCGGTATGGCTAAAAAATTTGAAGAAGTAAAGCAGCTTACATACCCAAAGGCAGAAGTGGAGATTCTGAATTGGTGGAAGAAGGAGAATATCTTCGAAAAGAGCCTTGAGTCGAGAAGCGAAGGGATCCCCTTTACTTTTTATGAAGGGCCGCCTACGGCCAATGGGAAGCCTGGTATCCACCATGTTATGGCTCGTACTGTAAAAGATCTGTTTTGCCGATACAAGACATTGAAAGGATTCCGGGTGGAGCGCAAAGGTGGTTGGGATACACATGGCCTTCCGGTTGAGATTGAGGTAGAGAAAGAGCTCGGGCTTGAGGGGAGAGATCAGGTTGAAGCATTTGGCATCGACAAATACAACAAACGTTGCCGCGAGAGTGTTCTGAAGTACAAACATCTCTGGGATGACCTGACGAACCGGATGGGGTACTGGGTTGATCTGGACAAACCCTACATTACGTTTGAAAACGACTATATTGAATCGGTCTGGTGGGCATTCAAAACCCTGTTTGACAAGGGGTATGTCTATAAGGGATACAAGATACAGTGGTACTCCCCCGGCAGCGGAACTGTCCTTTCATCGCATGAGGTGAGTCTCGGCTATCAGGAGACCCAGGATCCCTCCATTTATGTAAAGTTCCCTCTCTCGGCAGACAGCAGAGTATCGTTCCTCGCGTGGACAACGACCCCCTGGACGATTATCTCCAACATGGCACTGGCGGTCAATCCGAAGCTGGATTATGTGAAGGTTCAGGCCAGGGATGGAGAGAGAGAGGATCTCCTGATCCTTGCTGAGGGGTGTCTTGGAGAGGTAATTCAGGGTGATTATGAAATCCTGGAACGGTACAAAGGGAAAGAACTGATTGGCTGGGATTATGAACCGGTTTTCGGTTATGCCGGAAACGAGGTTCCGAAGGAGAAAGCGTGGCGGGTGATCGAGGCGGACTATGTAACAACCGAAGAGGGGACAGGAGTCGTACATACCGCTCCCGCATTTGGGGCAGATGATTTTGAGACGTCAAAGAGAGCGGATATACCGATGTTCAACCCGATCGACCGCGAGGGGCGCTTTACGGAGCTGGTCCCGGATTATAAGGGTCAATGGTTCAAAGATGCAGACAAGGAGATTGCACGGGCGATCAAAGAGAAGGGGCTGATGTACCGCCATGAAACCTGTGTTCATAATTATCCGTTCGACTGGCGTAAAGGGACGCCCCTCATGTCCTATCCGGTCGAATCGTGGTTCATTGAGACCACAAAGGTGAAGGAGAAGATGGTGGAGTTAAATAAGACCATCAACTGGAAGCCGGAAAGTACCGGTACAGGACGATTTGGTACCTGGCTGGAGAATAATGTCGACTGGGCGGTCTCCCGTCAGCGCTATTGGGGAACCCCGATCCCGCTCTGGATCAGCGACAAGGACCCGGAGTATGTGGAGTGTATCGGGAGTGTTGAGGAGTTAAAGAAAAAGGCGGGTATTACCGAGGACAAAGAACTTGATCTTCACCGCCCCTATCTTGACGAGATCACCTGGAAAGGGCCTGATGGTGCTACCATGAGACGTATTCCGGATCTGCTGGATGTCTGGTTCGACTCCGGCGCCATGCCGTTTGCACAGTGGCACTATCCGTTCCACAACAGGAAGAAATTCAAACAGAACTTCCCTGCGGACTTCATCGCCGAGGGAGTGGATCAGACTCGCGGCTGGTTCTACACACTCCACGCCCTGGCAACCATGCTCTTTGAACAGCCGGCCTACCAGAATGTAGTTTCGAACGGGCTGGTGCTGGATGCGAAGGGTGAAAAGATGAGCAAGTCGAAAGGAAACAGCGTGGATCCCTTTGAGACGATCCAGCAGTTTGGGGCGGACACGGTCCGCTGGTACATGATGAGCAACTCGTCGCCCTGGGAGAACCTGAAGTTCAGTGAAGAGGGGCTGGGTGAAACACAGAGAAAGTTTTTCAACACGATTGTCAACACCTACTCGTTCTTTGCGATGTACGCCAATATAGACGGCTTCACCTATTCCGGTGCTCCGCTGGTTCATTCCGAGAGGACAGAGATGGATCGCTGGATCATCTCAAGGCTCAATACCACGATCAAGCTGGTGGATGAGCACCTGGACGAATATGAACCGACCAGGGCGGTCCGGGAGGTAGAGAAGTTTGTAGAAGAGCTGAGTAACTGGTACGTTCGCCGCAACCGGCGCCGGTTCTGGAAAGAGGGGAAGAGCCTCGACAAGACCGCCGCCTACCAGACGCTCTATGAGTGTCTGAATGACCTGGCCAAGATTATGAGCCCGGTTGCACCCTTTACCGGAGAGTGGCTTTTCCAGAGGCTGAATCGGGTGACCGGGCAGGATGAAAAATCGGTTCATATCTCTTTCTACCCTACAGTAGAGGAGACCTCGATCGACAAGCAGCTGGAGCAGCGGATGGAGATTGCCCGAACGATCTCTTCCACGGTACTGCGGATGCGAAACCAGATTGATATCAATGTTCGGCAGCCACTGTCACGGATCATTCTTCCTCTTGATGAGGAGAGCCGTCAGGTTGTTGAGGCGGTCCGGGATATAATTCTTGACGAGGTGAACGTTAAGGAGATTGAATTTGTGGATGACGACTCCGGGATCGTAAGCAAGAGCGCCAAACCGAATTTCCCGGTCTTGGGAAAAAAACTCGGCAAGAAGATGAAGGATGTCGCCGCCAGGGTTAGCAAACTGACGACCGAAGAGATCAGTTCGTTTGAAACCGAAGGGTTTCTGGAGCTTGAACTGTCGGATGGGGAGACCGTCCGGCTGGGTGAAGATGACCTGGAGATCATCCGGGTCGGGCTGGAGGGTTGGTCCGTAGAGACAGAGAAGGGAATCACCGTTGCTCTTGATACGGAACTGACCGAACATCTTGTCCGGGAAGGGCTGGCCAGAGAGTTCGTCAACCGTGTACAGAATATGCGAAAAGAGGCGGATTTCGAGGTAACGGACCGGATTCAGATCGGATTTCGGGGGGCATCCCCAATTCAGGAGGCGGTTGCCCATATGAAAGAGTATATTCAGAAGGAGACATTGACAGATCAGCTATCGGATACTCTCCTCGAGGTTTCCGATTTTGTAAAGATGTGGGATATTGAAGGAAACGAGTGCGAAATTTCTATAAGGCGTAACATCAACCAATAAGTACAGTAACATGGCATCAGCGAAAAAGGAACAACCGAAGGATCGTATATCTCCATACAGTGACGAGGAGCTGGAATATTTTCGGGAGATTATCATCAAGAAGCGGGATGAGGCGGAAAGTGAGTTGGAAGCACTCCAGAAATCGCTGCGGGAGAGCATGGAAAATTCATCGGATGAATCTGCCTACTCCTTCCATATGGCTGATGCCGGGACCGACGCCCAGGAGCGAGAGAAGACCTATATGCTCTATACCCGCACCCGGAAATTTGTCACCTATCTTGATGAAGCGATCAAGAGGATTGACAACAAAACCTACGGTGTCTGCAAGGTGACCGGCAAGAAGATCTCGAAAGGACGTCTGGAAGCAGTTCCTCACACCCAACTCAGCATTGATGCAAAGCTGAAACGACGTTGAGGAGTCCTCTGTTTTGACCATCCGTTCCAAAAAGATTTCCGTACTTTTTCTGCCCGCACTGGCGGTGTTGATCCTCGACCAGGCAAGCAAGCACTGGGTTCGCTACTCCCTTGAACTGCATGACTATGAGATCATCGAGGGGTGGCTGGCGTTCAACTACACGCAGAATCCCGGCATGGCCATGGGGATGGATTGGCTATCTACGCCGGTTATCAGCGCCGTGGCAATTCTCGCTACGTTCGGTATCCTGATCTATATCCTGAGAACTCTCGGCCAGACCAATTACGCCTATCTGACCTGTATGGGACTGATTCTTGGAGGTGCGCTTGGAAACATCACCGACCGCCTGACCATGGGATATATTGAGGGGTATGGTGGTGTGTTGGAGGGACATGTGGTGGATTTTATCCACTTTACCCTGACGATCGGGGATACGCCGGTTTTCCCCTATATTTTCAATGTGGCTGATATGGCAATCAGTACGTCGATTATTATACTCCT
>JBBDRW010000037.1:0-36750 GCA_040905265.1 Balneolaceae bacterium
GTGCTCAACTCGGCAAGCTACCTCTTGTCTGGCTGGTTTATCTATCTCGCCGAGATCCCGCAGTCGGAGATGTCTGCTGCCGAGCGGCACAGAACCAGAAATCCCCTCACGGGAATTCTGGAAGGATTTCGCTTTCTGCAGGAAAACCGGCAGGTACTGCGGCCGGCCCTGGCCAAGGGGACCTTTACCATCTGCTCCGGAGCGTTGGTCTATATGCTGATTATTGTTGCGGAAGAAATTCTGCTGATGGGTAGTATCGGGCTCGGGCTTCTTTATGCTGCAAGAGGAGTTGGAACCGGGGTCGGACCCATCTTTGCACGCCGGCTTTTCCGGAGTGAAAGCGGGTGGGTTCAGGTTATGGGGTACTGTATGGTTTTCAGCGGCATCTGCTACTTTTTTGTCGGGCAGACATCTTCCCTGATCTGGATGTTGATCTTTGTTATGCTGGCTCACATGGCCTCCGGGGCGAACTGGGTGATGAGTACGGTGCTCCTCCAGAGACGGGCGCCGGATGTTTTTCGTGGCAGATCGTTCAGTACAGAGTGGCTACTTTTTACTCTTTCGCAATCCCTGTCCGTAACAATCGCTTCGCTGATTCTTGAATTCGGATGGCTGACACTTCAGGAAGCGATCGGAGTCTATGCGGTTCTGCTATGTGGAATCGGAGCTTTCTGGCTTCTGAAAGTCGCTCCGGAAGACACTATTTAGTCCCTGTAAGAACACTCATAGGCACTATTCAAAATGTTCCCGCTCTTTCCGGAACTCTTCATCACTGATCAACCCCTGCTGCCAGATTCCTGTGAGATATTCCATCCTCTCCATGCTTCCGGGGTCGTAGTCCGGCGTTCTTCTCTCCCGTTTCTCCTGCTGCTGTAGCCGCATCTGTTCTGCCCTGGCGGCATGGCGAATCAGGCCGGCCAGTTGATGAGGGTTCTCCTGTCCGAGCAGCCAGGATGTCTCTCCGGATTCCTGCCGAATTCCGATATCTCCGACGTCCAACTTTTTTCCAATCCAACTCTGTCTGACCGAAACATCCTTGATATCGGAGATTACCATTTCTCTGGAAGGGTGGCTGGTCGATGTGATGGAAATCGACTTGTCACGGATCAGATAGACGGCAGATTTTACCACTCTCCGGGCACGCACGAGAAGAATGAGGCCGATACCCAGAAGGGGGAGAAGCAATACCCCGCCTGCGAGAAGCCAGAACTGTGACTTCCAGGAGGGTTGCAATTGGATGGTTCGATCCGGATTCATCGTAAAATCAATATACAAACTCTTCAGGGAGGGGAAAATCTCTACGCAGCTTCAACCGATTTTTTGTATCTTCTCCACTGCAGTAAAAATACCAACCCATCTGTCAGGCGAACAAACCTACGATATTGATTTGAAACCCTGGAAATACATTGTTGCTGTCTGGATGACGGTCGTCATTTCTGCCGGTTTTTTGATCCGGATCCCCTCTATTCCCATTCTTGAGGAGTCTGCACGGAACCTGTTTCTTCACGTTCCAATGTGGTTTACCATGATGATCGCTTTTTTGATGGCGTTCTATTATAGCATACGGTTTTTGAACAGTGAGGAGATTCACTGGGACAGGCGGGCGGAGACAGCGACTGCTGTAGGCCTGGCATTTGGAATCTGTGGGCTCATTACCGGGTCGCTCTGGGCACGGTTTACCTGGGGGACATGGTGGACGTTTGCCGAGCCGCGAATGAACCTTTCCGCTCTGGCGATGTTGATTTTTGTTGCCTACTTTATATTGCGGTCGGCATTTAACGATCCTGACAAGCGTGCAAAGATTGCATCCGTGTACAATATTTTCGGGGTTACCACGATTCCGTTTTTGCTCTACATCATCCCGCGCCAGCTGCCGAGCCTTCACCCGGGGGCAGAGGGTAACCCCGCATTCAGTGAGATTACTGCTCCGGAACTCCGGTTTGTTTTCTACCCTGCAATTATCGGGTTTATCGGGCTCTCATTCTGGATGATGAATATTATCAACCGATATAAATCCGTACAGGCGCGGTTGCAGAAAGAGGAGATATGAAGACAATGTTTCTACAAGAACAGAGTTATACAGCCGTGGATACGCTGGCACAGAGCTTTAACGACAAATGGGAGGGGGCTGCCAGTTTTGAGGAAGCGTCTGCATTTGTACAGATGATGGCATCGAACGACCTGATTTTTGTTGTGCTCGGCGTCAGCCTGATTATCTGGTTTGTCCTGCTGTTCTTCATGGTACGGGTAGATCGAAAAGTTACACGACTTGAAAACGAACTTGATTCCAGGGAAGACCGTCATGAAACCTAAATTGATTATTGGTGTCTGTTCCATTGTACTGTTCACATCCCTGTTGATGTATAACTTTGGTACAAGTATCAGTACCTATGTAAACTTTGAACAGGCAGAGCACCAGTCGGGTGCTCATGTAGTCGGCGCCTGGGACAATTCACAGGAGTACGCTTTTTCACGGGAGACGATGCAGTTCTCATTTCATATGAAGGATCAGGATGGAAATGTTCGAAGAGTGGTTTACCCACGGCCAAAGCCGAACAATTTTGAACAGGCTACGCAGCTTGTGGTTATCGGGGAGATGCGTAACAATGTATTCTATGCCAACGAGATGTTGATGAAATGCCCCTCCAAATACAATGAACCGGGTGACGCTGAATTTGTAAATGCTGAAGAGAGTTAAGCATGGAGGGTTTTTTCGGTTCCTTACTGGTTTCTGCGGCATTCATGGCCGCTCTTTTCTCCATGCTCTTTTATGGCCTTTATGCAGGGAGTGACCGAAAAGGGTATGCAAAAGCGGCCGACATCCTCTGGTACACAAAAGGGGCCGCTCTGCTCGCTGCGTCCGCAATTCTCATTTTTCTTCTGGTCAACAACCGGTTTGAGTATTTCTATGTCTGGAATTATACCAGCCTGGACCTGGAGACCATGTATCTTTTTTCTGCTTTTTACGGAGGGCAGGAGGGGAGTTTTATGCTCTGGACCCTATTCGGATTTCTCGTCGGTACCGGCCTGATCCGATGGACCCGGGATCCCTACAAAGGGCCGGTCATGTTTGTGATGGGGCTTACACAGTTTTTTCTGCTTTCGATGCTGCTTGGATGGGATCTGTTCGGGTTAAACATCGGAGCCTCACCGTTTCGTACCATAGCTCAGGAGATGCCGAATGCTCCGTTTATCCAGGCAAATCCCGATTTCGTACCGGCCGATGGTACAGGGTTGAACGACCTTCTGAAGAGTCCCTGGATGATGATCCACCCGCCGATTATCTTTCTCGGATTCTCCATGATGACCGTTCCCTTTGCATTTGCAATCGCCTCTCTCTGGAAACAGGATTATCACGACTGGATCAGGCCGGCCCTTCCCTGGACACTTGGCGCAAATCTCTGTCTTCTTACAGCAATCTTTCTGGGTGGCTACTGGGCATATGAAACCCTCTCATTTGGCGGGTATTGGGCCTGGGACCCGGTGGAAAACGCATCGTTTGTCCCCTGGCTGATCGGTACCGCCGGTATCCATATGATGATCGTGCAGAGAAGCAGTTCCCGGGCACATAAAGGAGCTATTTTCTTTGCGATCCTCGCCTACATTGCGATCGTCTATCAAACCTTTCTGACCCGTTCCGGCGTCCTGGCAAATCAATCCGTCCACAGTTTTGTGGATCTCGGGCTCTATAATCAGCTGTTGATGTTTATGCTGGTGATGCTGCTTCTCGGGATTGGATTCTACCTCTACCGATATAAGGAGCTCCCTTCACCGGAAAAGGAGTCTACAATATTGAGCCGGGAGTTCATGACCTTTACCGGCGGAATGATGCTCTTTGTGATGGGTGCCGTGATTATACTGGGTACAAGCTCTCCGATCATCGGTCGGCTTTTTGTGGAAAACCCAACGCCACCTGAGATCCAGTTCTATAACGACTGGACGATGCCGATCGCCATTGTGATGGCATTCCTCACAGTCATCGGGCAGTATCTGTTCTGGAAGCGACACGATTGGGAGTCCCTTTCAGCCGCCCTGATTACACCTCTTCTGATCACCTCCATGGCCTCCATCCTGACAATCATTCTGGGAGAGGTACGGAGTCTCTATACCATGATCTTTATCTTTGCCGCATGGTTTACGGTGGCCGGAAACGGTGCCATGCTGATTCAACAGATTTTGAGGAGTCCGAAGCTGATCGGCGGCAGCCTCTCCCACATCGGGTTCGGAACACTGCTCCTGGGTATCATCGCCTCTTCGTTCTACAATGAGGTAATGCTCGACGAGAGGGGAGAGAACTACAACAGGATGGTTGAGCAGGGAGAGATGTTAGATGAGCAGGGGTTTCCGGTTACACAGAAGATGGAAATTTTTGAACTGAGCCTGAACCAGCCAGAGCTGATCAACAACGAGTACATGGTAACCTTTGAGGGGTATCGGCTTACAGATAGTCCCCGCCCTGGCCAGCAGGAGTACAGGATCCGGTTTGAACCGGTGGATGGTGGCAAGCCGTTTGTGATGACTCCGCAGGTCTATCCGATGCTCACCTCCTCAACGTCTGAAAACATCGAGTGGTCGGTGGAACCGGATGTTCGAACACGGCTGTTTAATGATATCTATATGTATGTAGCAGGCAGCTCCTATGTGGATCAGCTGAACAGCCGGAATGAAAATCAAGCCGGGAACCTGTCCGTAGCGGATCAGGCCGGCGGGACCGAAAACGGGGAAGAGACGACAACCCTGGAACTGCAACGTCAGCAATCGAGGGAGATCGGCCCCTGGAGATTCACATTTCAGGATTTCAGGCCGGCTTCTACCGAAACACTGCCGGACAGCACGGTGATTGGAGTCCGCTCCCTGATTGAGGTCCTTCATGAACCCTCCGGAAGTGCGTTCGAGATGGAGCCGCTTTTTGCCGTCTATACAGAGAATGGCCAGAGCTGGACGTACTCTCCACCCCTGGAGCTCTCCAACTGGGGTATCTCTCTTCGGTTCAGCAGTATTATTCCCGACCGGGACGCAATCGAATTGACTCTGAACGGTTTGAGCAGTGAGGCGGAGGAGGAGTGGGTTGTGATCGTTGCTGAAAAGAAGCCGTTTGTATCGATCGTCTGGCTGGGAACGTTTTTGCTGATGGGCGGTTTTTCGATCTCTATTCTGCGCCACTGGTCCAGGGAGAAGAGTTTACAGAAGTAAACAGACCTGATTCGTGGTCTCCTTACAGATAAAAGCATGGTTAGATGGAAACTGACACTTCAGTATGACGGAACCCGGTTTGCCGGCTGGCAGCGTCAGCCGGATCAACGGACAGTTCAGGGAGAACTGGAACGGGCGCTCAGCCGGTTTTTTGACAGGGAGACTGTCGTGATGGGGCAGGGAAGAACTGATAGCGGTGTCCATGCCGAAGGGCAGGTGGCCCACAGTGACTTTCCGGAACCGGTCGATTCAGACAGGCTTTTTCGTGCGATGAGATCTCTTCTTCCGCCGGATATGGCACTGATTCGGGCTGAAGCTGTTCCTGCCGGTTTCCATGCCCGGTTTGATGCGTCTTCGCGCCGTTACCGGTATCAAATCTCCCTGCAACCCGTTCCATTGATGAAACACCTCTATTGGGAGCTGCCATACGACCCCGATCCCGATTCTCTCCACCGAACTGCAGAGCTGGTTCAGGGGAGCCACGACTTCAAAAACTTCTCCAGGCTGGAAGATGAAGAGGCAAACAGCCATTGTACCATTACCCGTTCACAATGGACCATCGAGGGTACGCGTCTGTTTTACCGGATTGAAGGAGATCGGTTTTTACGGCACCTTGTTCGCCGGTTGACCGGCTCCATGGTTCTGGCAGCAACCGGGCGGTCAACCCTTGAAGAGTTTCAGCTGTTGCTGGAGGGTGGGGATGTCGCAAGGAAGGGGCATTCGGCACCTGCCCACGGGCTTCTGCTGGAGAGCGTACACTATCCGACAGATTCCGGGTGTTGATACGACACGAATGCCGTCTTCACTATTTAATGTCTGCCAGAAAACTCATAGTGTCCTGAGAAAATGTCAAGGTCAAGCCCAACGCAGAGATTGACGTTTTTTCAGAGACACTATTTAAGAATGACAACCGTGCATCCGGCCCCTCCCCGTTCGAGTGGAGCGAGATCGAACGACTCTACTTCATCTCTCGCTGCCAGATGCTCGTGTACAAGCTTTTTGAGAATACCATCCCCTTTGCCGTGGATGATATCAACTTCATGAAGGCTGCGGGCCACAGCGTGGTCGATATAATGGGTCAGTTTTTTTACCGCTTCGTCGCCCCGCAGCCCACGAAGATGCAGTGTGGTGGCTATCTGTTCAGGCAGATGGCGTGAAACGGTTGCTGAAGCTTTCCAGCGATCGGTTTTTGAGGATGGGCTGGCCGGTTTTGACTTTACCAGTTTCTGGAAATCAGTTTTGATTTTCAGCCCGCCGGCAAGGACAACGGCCTGCTTGCCGTTCTTTTCAAGCAGTTCTCCTACGGTATCGCCATCTTCGATCCGGACATGATCTCCTATTTCCGGGACTTCACTGCTTCTGTCCGGAGAGCGTTTAACGGGCCGTTTTTGCATCTGGTCCCTGATTTTCCGCTTGTGGCCGGATAGTTCTTCCCGTGCTTTTCGAATCTCGTCCCGATTCTCACGGCCGCTGTTGGTAATCCGCTCTACTGCTTTTTCGATCTTCCGGTTGGCCTGCTGCATGATTCGATCTGCTTCCCGCCACGCTTCATCCAGTTTTTGATCTCTGTTCCGGGCGAGCTCGTCTGATTTCTCTTTGAAGTTTTTCTTCTCCTCTTCAGCCTTCCGGGACAATTCCCGGTAACGCTCCCTGCTTTCAAGTGCCTCCTGAAGCTGTTCTTCCAGACTCAGCAACAGGTCAGCCATCCGGTCTCTCTGTTCACCGATCAGAGTTCGGGCTCGTTCAATCAGCCGGCCCGGTACGTCCATTCTGTTTGCGATTTCAAATGCATAACTGCTGCCCGGGGTCCCTTTCCGGAACCGGTAAGCCGGCGTCAGGGTCTTCTGGTCAAATTCCATCGCTCCATTTGCCAACTGCGGATGATCGTGGGCAAATACCTTCAGGGCTCCGTGGTGGGTAGTCGCGATCAGCATCGCATTCCGCTTGATCACCATCTCCATAAAGGATTGATAGAGCGCGCCTCCCTCTTCCGGATCTGTTCCTGTCCCTGCTTCATCGATCAGTACGATTCCATTCCGGTCCAGCCGGTCAAGGGCCTCCTTCATCCATTTCAGCCGGGAGGAGAAGGTGCTGAGATCCTGCTCAATAGATTGTTCATCTCCCATATCGAGGAAAATTCCTGAAAACAGAGGCAGGGTGCTGTTTGCATCTGCCGGAATCGGAATCCCGGACTGATGCATGCAGACAAATAGTCCGGCCGTTTTAAGGGCAACTGATTTTCCTCCTGCATTCGGCCCGGATATGACAATTCCCCGTTCATCCGGGATGATTTCCAGGTCGAGAGGGACTACGGTATGTCCTGGCCCGACGTCACCCTGTAAAGTTTTGAGGATCAGTACCGGATTCTTCCCGTCCCTGATCCGGAGGGATCTCTCCTTACTCATTCGGGGAATCACTCCGTCCCACTGTTCAGCAGCGAGAGTTCGGGCATGGATCAGGTCGAGTGCCCCCACGATTTCACTATTTCTGGAGAGAGGGCCACGCTGTTCGCGAACTTGGCTGGTAAGCTTTTTCAGGAGGAGCTCAATTTCACGCTTTTCAGCAGATTCGAGCTGCCGGATGTCATTGTTGATCTGTAACGTTTCAGAAGGCTCCAGATAGACTGTCTGCCCGCTGGATGAGACATCGTGGATAAACCCCTCTACTTTCCGTTTGTATTCCGCAAGTACCGGGATGACCATTCTGCCGCTTCGCAGCGTTGGCCCTTCATCCGAAGCCATCCCTTCTCCCGCAATACGTTTGTAGATTTTCTGGACAGTGTTGCGGAGAGATTCTTTCTGACGGTTCAGTTGTGACCGGATGGAGACCAGTTCCGGGCTTGCATCATCCCGAACCGTTCCCTGATCGCTGATAATCCGGCTGATGGAGGACTCCAGCTCCTTCAGTGGAATCAGATTCTCTGCCAGCTGAAACAGGTTGGGCGTCTCTTCTTTCGTGCTCTCCAGAAAATGGTAGAGGATTCTCGCCTGGCGGGCATGCTCACGGATCGGCGGAAAGGCTTCGGGCTTCAGGGTAGTGCCGGCGGCCCGGCACTGAGCAAGCCAGTCTTCAATCTCTTCCAGGCGGCTGACAGGCAGAGATTGGCCGTTTTGGCGGATCTTCATCATCTCCCCGGTCTCCAGCCGGAGTTTCTCCACTCTGTTCAGGTCGGCGGACGGCCTCATGGAGTCGAGACAGATCCGCCCGCCCGGAGTTGCTATCTGTCTGCCGATAAACGATCGGATCGATTCAAACCCGAGTTTCTCGGGTATTGATGCAGGTGTCGTATGGAACTTGTTTTCAGCCATACGGCAAAGTTCGCAAATTCATCGTTCATAATACAACTCTCACATCAAAGCCACCGTATCATATGGTTGGCACGGTACTGTCAATTACGTAGAAGTCTGGCCGATAGCTCCCGCTCCGTATTGAACCGTGTAGCCTGATAGTTATTTTCTTACATTTGGCGTTGAATGGAACTTGTTTACTTGATCATACTACTCATTCTAGGCCTGGTGGCCGGAGTTGTCGCCGGTCTGTTCGGTGTCGGGGGCGGTGTCTTCTTTACCCCGATTCTCTTCTATATCTTTAGCGGGCAGGGTGTAGAGAGTCCGGTCGTCTGGACCATAGGAACCTCTCTTTTTTGTACCTTTACCGCCTCTTTCAGCAGCACGCTCCAGCAGTTCCGGCAGAAAAACTTTTATCTGAAAGAGGGGGTGAAAGTCGGTTTGCTGGGCGCTTGTGGTGTCTATGCAGGGAAGTGGATTGCTACATCACCGGCCTATACGGATGTCCTCTTTGTCAGCTTCTTCTCATTGATTCTGGCCGTTGTGGCAGTTCTATTCTATCGCAGGGGAAGCGGGGTGGCTCCGCTTCCGGAAAGCGGCCGGCCGGTCCATCTCGGCAGGGCGGGTGTTACAGGAGGCCTGGGTGGGTTTGTAGCGGCCCTGGCCGGAGTTGGCGGGGGTGTGGTGATGGTCCCGATGATGAACCTCGGATACAGGATCGGAATGAAGCGGGCTGTAAGCATCTCATCATTTGCCATTGTGATCATCTCTCTTTCCGGCTGGTTGCAGTTTGCACTTTTCTCCCGAAGCGGGCCTGCATTGACTTCGGTTTCACTTGGTTCGGTTGATATCGGTACGGCACTTCCACTGGTACTGGGCTCCCTGGCAGGAGGCTATTTCGGTGTTCGCATCAACCATTCTCTTCAGGAGTCCAGGGTTCAGATCGCCTACTCTCTGCTTGTACTGTTCATCGCGATACTGATGATTGCGCGTGTCTGGTAGCATTCACTGTATAAGGGTGCCTTTAAAATAGCTCTTGTAAGCCTGCCAAACGCGATAACGGGAAGAGTTACTGGACGAGAGAGAAGAGACGGTTAACATTAAATCCGAGCCTGAACTCACGGTCCGGGAAGCTGCCGTTAGGGGATGCGATCAGATAGTGGTCATTCAGTGCAGGGGAGGTGGAGAAAAAGATTTGAAAGACATGGCCGCCGGTGTCGATGTCGATTCCGATGGCAAAGTTGTAGGTCAGATCTTCTGCATCGCTCAGTGGCGGAAGGTATTGAAAAGTAACGGCCGTTCGGTTGCTGACCAGATAGCGTCCGGCGAATGCCGCCGAATACCAGAAGTCATTCTCCGGGTCCGCTATGTTCAGTTCAGGGCCGGTTCTGCTGAAATAGGCGGCCATAGGGGAGATTTGCAGGCTTAGCTTTTCGTTGAACTTGTGAGCGACAGGGAGAGAAACTGCATAGGCGAGCCGGTCCTGAAATGTATAGTTCTGCTGCAGAAATTGATAGTTGGTTGTGTTGATCCCGAGGGAGGGGAGAATCGAGATGGAGACCGGAACCGAATTGGATTTCGTCTGTTTGAGCAGGGCGATGCGTCCTGTGAGATCTACGAACTTGTTGACCCTGGTTCGGCCGATCCCGAGTGAAACGTGATCTGAAAAGCCATATTCCAGGCTGATGCGGACATTTGCCCCGGAGTCGAGTCCCCAGAAATTTTCGATCCCGGTACTTACTTCACCAAAATTATGCAGAATGGAGAGGTGCAGTTCGCCTCTGGCCAGCCCTTCTACAGTCTGGATATTGATATTTCGGGGGGCGAGAAAGGTAAGTTCCACCGGCCCGTCCGTCTCTGCCAGCCGGCGTTCGAGTTGGGCAAAGAGGCTTTCTGCCGGTATCAGGAGGGCCAGAACAAGAAGGATGGGAATTCGTATAAGTAACTGATGCAGGTTCATGAAGCGGTTCGTCTGGTTTTCAATTGGAGAGTCAGTTCTGTTGATGCATTTCCGCTCTGATCCGGATTTTCTGTTCCTCCGCCAATTCGTAGAAGAGGATTCCCGGCCGTTCGATCTCGTAATCCTCCAGCATGACCGACCAGGAGGCCTCCAGTTTCAGGTTTCCGTTTTCGAGCGGGGTTATCGTCCCCTCTACAGATATCTCCCTCTCCACACCGTGGAGATGAAAGGTCCCTTCAGCCGTTACCGGCTGCGGCTCAGAAATGTCCGGGTCAAACAGTGACTCAAGGCTTCCGGTAAACTCCGCAAATGGCCATTGGTCTGTTTCCAGGTATTGTGTTCTCATATCCCTGTCTCTCCGGTTGATGCCGGTCTCCAGGGTGTTCAGGTCGAGGTAGAAATCGACCAGGTTTTCCTCCAGGTCGATGAGTCCGGTCAGGTGTTTGCTTGTCCCTTGAAAGGTTAGAAACGGTGCGCTTGATTCAAACAGTGCTTCCCCCTCCTCTGTCATAAACGACTGTGCCATTAACCCGGCAGAGGCGAAGAGGAGAAACACCAGAATCATAAAAGTCCGTTTGAACATCTGTTTATGGTATCGTGTGACCGGTTGGTTAGGTTGTGATCGTGACGATATCTCCGTCCCGGTCAACCGTGTACTCTGTCAGCCCGCTTGTCGCGGGCCCGCGTACAAGGTCGCCGTCTGTATCGAATTGGGAGCCGTGTCCACAGGCTCCCTGTGCTTGTTCCCCGCATTGAAAATTTCCTCCGTCGAAACTCCAGTCCGTTGTGCACCCTTCATGCGGGCAGACGCTGGAGAAGGAGCGGATCACGCTTCCGTCTACGTTTATCACAAGAGCCGTAGCTGCACCGATCAACATCCAGCCGCCGGTACTGTTCAGAGTCGAGGTATCGTTCTTCGTCAGGTCGATGGTGATGGTGTCGCCGCTGACGGAGATACCGCTATCAGGATTGCCGCCGCCATTTCCTCCGCCACCGGGTGGCGGTGTCGGATCTCCGCTGCTGTCATTAACACCGCAGGAAGTAAATGGGATGCCAAGGGCTGCAAAGAGTGCCGTAGAACCGGCTGTTCTCAAAAACTGTTTTCTTGATACGGGATCTATCTCGTTTGTTGAGAGTGCCTGGCCGCTCCTGTTCTTCCGGACAGAGGGGGATGAGGCGGTTTTTTGTTGGCTTCTGCTTTGATTGTCAGGTCGTTTCATATGAATTCAAACAGGTTTTATGGTCAGTCAATGGAAGTTGGGGTAGTTCACGAAGCCGTTACCTGCCCCTCTCTGTCTGCCTGTACAGATGATGAGGTCAAATGGTTGCCTGAGGATAAAGGAAAGAACCGATTCAGATTGCCGCCGAAGAAAACCGGACAATGTGCAGAGTTCCTCTTATATTTCCCGAATGGAGTTGCCAGAAAAGAAGACGACCCTGAACCGATTTTTGTTTGTAATCCCGGCGTTGCTTGCCGGGCTCCTTTTTGCGTCCATGGTTTCCGGTGCAGAGAGTGGGGAGAGGCTCATAGTTCTCAGATATTTTCTGTTCGGGTATTCCGGCCTCGCAGCTTTTATACTCCCCTATCTCTCTTTCCCTGACAGAAGAACTCCACTTATTCAGATTGTCAACCTGAGTCCGACCTCCATCCTGAAACTCTATCTGAAGCGCCACTCATTCCTCTGGGCGACCGGCCTGCTACTCGTATTGGTTATCGCGTGTGGAAATCCATTTATAGCTCTCCCTGATCCGGCACAGGCTGGTATGACAGCACTCGGCGGCGTTCTCGTTCTTGCGGGGGTTTACCTTTTTGCTGCAGCAAGATATCTGAAATCGGGAACCGATTCACAGCTCTGGAAGGAGGGAGGAAGAGGAGAGAAAACCAAAAAGTGGCTGGCAGATGTGGGGAAATATCCGGTTGATCCCGGTTCGGTCCCGTCCCTCCTGAACTCTGTGGTTATCTCACTGTTCGGTATGCTGGGCGTTGTAGCGGGGGCTGCTGCCGGCGGATATGCCGGAGTGGCAGGAGAAGCTCTGGTAGCGTTGTTGATCTTTCTATACGGTGTGAGAAGCATCATCCAATTGAGAGCGACAGCTGATCACCATTTCTATCATTCAAATGCGTTCTTTTATGAATTCTTTGGTGAAGGCCGGAGCGGACAGGTGGATCGGGAGCCGATCCGGGTCGGCCAGTTGTGGTGGATTCCCACCCGTTGGAAAGTACACAGCTGGGCACTTATGCTGGAACTGGACCGGAGGATTCCGTCCGGGCGCCTGATCGGCATCGGCCATCTGTTTGTCTGGGTGTTGGCTTACCAGAGGCTTGCAGAACCGGTATTGCTCGTTGTCTGGATCCTGTTTGCACTGTCGCACCACTCATTGTTGATTTTTACGACACAGGAGGCACTGGCACCGCGCTGGTGGCTGCGCCATCTCGACCGTGCGGAGCACTGGGCTGCGACCCGTTTCTGGATTCAGGTTCGCTGGTTGTTACCGTTACTGATCAGTATCATCGTGATGAAATCACTTTTTGGAATTTTTAGCTGGCAGGATGTCTGGTTGATTGCCCTCGTCTATCTGGCAAGCGGTGCTCTTTTTGCACTGGTTGCAGGAGCCCTCCACGAACGGAGATGGGTATGAGCATAAGCCATGGAGAGCGTCGGGAGTCTTTTTTAGAATCTGATAGTAACAGGCCGAATGTCAGGTTTCCGGCCATATCCGATAACAGGTAGATCTTGTATGAATCAAAAGGTATTGTCTTTAAAGAGTGTAAAGAAGCAGTATAAAGCCGGGCATCCCATTTTTGAAGGGGTCTCCATGGAGTTTCAACCCGGCGATTCAGTCGGGCTGGTCGGCCCGAATGGGTCCGGCAAGACAACCTTTCTGAAACTGCTCTCTGTGAATACGTTTCCGACCGAAGGTATGATTACCTATGGAGGGGTCGATATTCATCAACATCCCCATGAATACCTGGCGCATGTTGGGCTGGTGCATGATGAGGAGTCTCTGCCACGGCACCTCTCTGCCACGGAGCTTCTGGAGTGGGTTCTGCGTGCACGGAAGCGGTGGGACAGATCTTCCGAAGCGTTGATTTCAGGAATACTTGACAATTTGAATTTGGGTGATGCCCGCTTTGACCAGATAGGGACTTACTCTACAGGGATGCGTAAAAAGACTCAGATTGCCTCCGCAATGATCGCCGAACCCTCAGTTTATATCCTGGATGAGCCGTTCCGGGGCCTGGACGAACAGTCGAGAGAGATGGCACTTGAACTCTTTTCCGATGTTATACGAAAGGGGGCAATCTTTCTGATGGCAAGCCATGCCAAAGATGAGGTGACGACGCTGTTTGACAGGGTATTGGAGTTTCCTTTGTAAAGAATACCGAATAGTGAATACAGACAGTTGATGCCTGCATTCTTTTATCCATAGTCCGCCCGGAGTGCAGCTCTCCATGGAAAGAATCCAAAGGTCCATCTCGCTTCAGGGCACATGACAGGATTCGGGCCGGAGTGGATTTTTTCCCTGGAGCCCCGCACCCCGGGCTGCCTCATTCTATCCTTGCTTCTTTCTTCTGAACTCTACAAACCTGTAGGGTAAAATCTGGTCGCCGAATTTGTCGGTGTAGACCTGTGTGAAGACGGCCCCCAGAAGTACGGTTTGCACATTGTAATAGACCCAGATGACGAGGATCACCAGGGTGCCGGCTGCACGGTAGGTCGCCCCGATACCCGGTGAAGAGAGATAGATTCCGATCAAAAACTTTCCAAGCAAAAAGAGAAGGGTTGTTACGGTTGCACCGACAAGAACATCTTTCCAGGATGCGTGGACATCCGGAAGGATTTTAAAGATCAGTGTAAAGAAGATGACCGCAAAGCCGAGTGTGGTCATTCTCATCAGATATTGATAAAAATCGAACGGTATGTTCGGCATCATCTCGAGAAAGAGTGCAGAGAGAATTCCAATGATTCCTTCAGCCATCAGCGATACGAGCAGGAGCAGGCTGAAAATAATGATCATTCCGATGCTGAGAAGGCGGTTGATCAGGAAGTGCCACGCTGTGTGGATCTTGATCTGGCCGACATTCCAGATCTTGTTCAGTGCCAGTTTCAATTGTGTAATCACAGTTGTAGCACCGAACAGGATGATGACGGAGGCGATGATGGGTGTCAGGATCCCTGAATCGTAATTTGATGTCTGGCTGGCATACTGCTGCAGATTCAATGCAATCTCCTGGCCGACAAGATCCTCTACACTCGCCATCAGTTGCCCGCTGATCATCTCTTCACTGAACACCATACTTGAGAAGAATATGATCAGAATAAAGAGCGGGGCAATCGAAAAAATGGTGTAGAAAGCGATGGCGGCACCCAGTGTCATGATATCATCTTCGAGCGCCTTGTTGAACGTCTCGGTGATCAGGTCACGGATGTTGATAAGGATCTTTTTTATGTTGAATGATACGGGCAAATCAGGCAGAGGGTTGAAGATTAACGATATGTGCGAATTCGGGCAAAAAGTTCGTCCACTTCATAGATGGTGTTGTAAAAGTGGGGTGCAATACGGATTCGGCCCTCTCTGGAAGAGAGGATAAACTTCTCCTGTTTGAGTTTCCGGACAAGTTCCTCCGGGTCTTCCCCCTCCGGCAACCGGAATGAGAGGATACCTGCCCGTTCGGATTCACCCATGGGTGTCACTACTGTACACCCTGCCAATTCTTTAATATGATTGGATGCATGACGCGTCAGGAGTTTCAGATGCTGTTCTATGTCGCTGATTCCAACCTCCAGTAACAGGTTCAGAGAGGCATTCAGGCCGGTAATACCGGACATATTCGGTGTGCCGGTTTCAAAGCGATCGGCCGTTTCACGCCAGGGCTGATCAAACCGGGTCAGTTCCCAGGGTTGTTCCACCGACCTCCAGCCGATATGGACCGGTTCGAGCAGATTCATCAGCCGGTCGCTCAGGTAGAGAAATCCGATTCCCATAGGTGCCATCAGCCATTTGTGTCCTCCGGTAGCCAGGGCATCAATCTGAGTATCCTGAACGTCGATACTGTCTGCACCCAGTGCTTGTATGCCATCTACTACAAACAGTAGATTCTCCTGCCGGCAAAGCTCTCCGATCTTCCGAAGGTCCGCACGGTATCCTCCCAGATACTGTACGGCACTGACCGTTACCATGCGGGTGTTCGGGGTGATGGCATTCCAAATCTCTTCTGCTGTGATTCGTTCTCCTCTGGTTTTGATAACTGTCGTTGTAACCCCTTTTCGGTGCAGGGCACGAAACGGGTGAACGTTTGCAGGGAATTCCATGTCGTTGAGCAGGATCTGATCTCCCCGATTCCAGGAGACTCCCTCGGCAACGATTGATAGCCCGTCCGATGTATTTCCGGTGAAC
Source organism: Balneolaceae bacterium (assembly GCA_040905265.1). Lineage (GTDB taxonomy): Bacteria > Bacteroidota > Rhodothermia > Balneolales > Balneolaceae > JBBDRW01. Next base: position 15,841 of record JBBDRW010000037.1, read on the forward strand.
GCAATCTGGCCAGGAGATGAGGCGTTAATCAGTCGGGTGATCTTCTCTTTGCCCTCGGCAGCTACCTCCATCCACTGTTCGAAATTTTCTACAGGCCCGCGGTTTCTCTCCTCCAGATACCTCTCCAGTGCCTGACGAACCGGGTTGGAGAGCGGACTGATTGCACAGTGATTCATATAGGTATAGCCCTCTTCGATATGGGGAAATTTTGATCGAAGAGTGTGCAGTGAATTCTCCAGTGGTGAGTTCATTCTGAGGCCTCAACATGGGTAACTCCGGCCGAAACGGCAAATTTCATTGCGTCGGCAGGGTTGATTTGAAGCGGTTTGACGCGGGCCGGATCAACCAGGAACAGGTTCCCGGAGAAATTGTATGAGTGAGGGCAGTAGACAGCAACGCGGTTTTCGATTCCAAGCATCAGCAAATTCTCTTCAGTTACAAAGCCGATTCTCTCTACCCCATCGGACAGGGTAACGAGTACCGGCCGGTTAAAACGTTTTCGGTCTCCTACAAAGGCTTCGGTCAGATCTTTCAGTGCCGAATAGAGGATTTTAATCAGCGGGATCTGCTCCAGAAGCTGCTCCATAAAGCGAAAAACGGGCCGGAAGAATGCGCGGGTCACAAAAAATCCCAGGAGAATGATGATGAGAACAGCCGTTATCAGCCCCAGTCCGGGTATATCCTGCTGGAGCCAGTCAAACAGGAGGTTATTGAACAGGCTGTTTGCCCAGGATATCATAATGACGAATATATAAAACGTGGCAAATACAGGGAAGACAAAGAGCATCCCGCGCAGAAAATAGTTGAACAGTTTTCGGATTGTCATGATGATGAATATTCGTTGGACTGGTTTCTGTAATCATACAAATATACTGAAAAAAGCCTGTTTTCCTGTATACCAGTGTCGTATATGCCACACTCGTATGTGGCTCTGCAGACTGGCCTATGAGGTTGATCTCAATTTTTCCTATTTTTCAGGCTTGTTTACAAATCGATTTTGTATTTCCGATTCTCTGATATCCTGCCTCGTGATCAGGAAGAGGTTGGATGTTCAGATGTTATTCCAAGCCTTCAACAACCAAATTACGCGTGACCTTGAAACGTTCAGACCAAATTCGCCAGGAGTTCTTCGATTTTTTTCGGGAGAAGGATCATATTATTACGGACAGTGCCCCTGTAGTTCCGAAAGAGGATCCGACCCTGCTTTTTACCAATGCAGGCATGAATCAGTTCAAGCCGATTTTTCTGGGAGAGCAGCCGGGGTTTGAGTCTGAGGGTAAAATCTGGTCTCGTGCGGCGGACACCCAGAGGTGTATCCGGGTCAGCGGGAAACACAACGATCTGGAAGAGGTGGGGCACGATACCTACCACCATACACTCTTTGAGATGCTTGGGAACTGGTCGTTTGGCGACTATTTCAAGAAAGAGGCGATCTCCTGGGCCTGGGAACTGTTGGTAAAGCGCTGGGGGCTCGACCCTGACCGGCTCTATGTAACAGTCTTCGAAGGGGACGAGACGGACGGGCTTCCTGTCGATGAGGAAGCTGCAGGGTTTTGGAAGAGTGAAACCGGAATCCGGGACAATCATATTCTGAAATTCGGCAAGAAGGATAATTTCTGGGAGATGGGGGAGACAGGCCCTTGCGGCCCCTGCTCGGAAGTTCATGTCGACCTCCGGCCGGATGAGGAGCGGAAGAGAGAGGATGGCTCATTACTTGTGAACAGAGACGATCCACGGGTGATGGAGATCTGGAATCTGGTTTTTATACAATTCAACCGTCAGGGAGACGGTTCCCTGATCAAGCTGCCTGCACAGCATGTCGATACCGGGATGGGATTTGAGCGGATCTGTGCCGTTCTGCAGGGGAAATCATCCAACTACGATACGGATATATTTACGCCAATTCTGAGCAAGATCTCCTCGATGGCGGGAGTTGATTACGGTTCAGATGAGGAGAGTGATATTGCCATGAGGGTGATCGCCGATCACATTCGTGCAGTCAGCTTTGCCATTGCTGATGGTGCGTCCCCCTCGAATGAAGGGCGGGGGTATGTAATTCGCCGAATACTGAGGCGGGCGATTCGATACGGCTGGGACCGGCTTAACTTCAAGGAGCCGTTTTTTCACAGACTGGTGCCGGTACTTGCAGATCAGTTCAGCGAAATCTTTCCGGAACTGAATGCACAGGCCGGCTACGTAACCAATGTGGTGCGGGCGGAGGAGCAGAGTTTTTTGCGTACCCTGGGCCAGGGTATCGAACTCTTTCACGAGATGACCCGTAATGGCGGAGATCTATCCGGGGAGGACGCCTTTAAATTGCACGATACGTACGGCTTTCCGATCGACCTGACACAACTGATGGCCAGGGAGAAGGAGATTGAGGTGGATAGTGCGACCTTCGACCAGTTGATGAAGGAGCAGAAAGAGCGTGCCCGTGCGGCTGGTAAATTTACCGCAGCAGCCGGTTCTGAACGTAGCTGGCAGATCATTACAGAGTCAGACAATTTTGAGTTTATCGGGTATGACACCCTTACGGCGGATGTCACGATCCGATCGACAGCCCGGGAGGAGAAACAGAATCTCGTCCTGCTCTCCAGGACCCCATTTTATGCTGAGAGCGGAGGCCAGGTGGCCGATACGGGGGTATTGAAACAGGGAGGGGAGACGATTCGGGTACTCGATGTACAAAAAGGGGCAGATGGATTTATTCACGTCGTAGACCGGTTGCCGGACTCCCTGAAGGGCACCTGGCAGGCGGAGGTTGACCAGGCGCGCAGGGAGGAGATTCAAAAACACCATACGGCGACACATCTGATGCACGCTGCACTCCGCCGGGTACTGGGTGACCATGTTGTTCAGAAGGGGTCTCTGGTCAGGGATGACCGGCTTCGTTTTGATTTCTCACACTTTGAAGCGGTAAACCGGGAGCAGCTCGATGAGGTTGAGTCGATCGTCAATGAAAAGATTCAAAACAACATTCAAAAAGTGGAAGAGCGTGAGGTTCCGATTGACGAAGCCCGGAAACGGGGTGCGATGATGTTATTTGGTGAGAAGTATGGGGACCGTGTTCGTGTCATTACGTTTGACGAAGACTACTCGGTGGAACTTTGCGGGGGTACGCACGCCGGTTCTACCGGAGAAATTGGATATTTCCGGTTTCTGGGAGAATCTTCCGCTGCTGCCGGAATCCGGAGAGTAGAGGCGGTAACCGGGCGAGAGGCAGACAGGATGCTCCGCAAAGAGAAGCGGTTGCTGGATGAAGTTCGCCGGGAACTGTCGAGCCAGCAGGATCTTCTGGCCGATATCCGTTCACTGATGCAGGAAAAAAAGGAGCTGGAGCAGAATCTTCGGCGTCTGGAGAAGCAGCAGGCGTCGGGAGAGCTGGACCGGTTACTGAACGAGGCTGAACAGGCAGGAGAGGTCCGGCTGATCTCCAGCGAAGTAGCGGGTGCGGATATGGATACACTGAAACAGATGGGGTATGACGGGCTTGAGAAAGTGAAGGGAACGCCGTCTGCCATTGTATTGGGGAGCAGGGATCCGGAGAAGGAGAAAGTCTATCTGATGGCTGCCTTTTCACCTGAATTGATTGAGAGTGGCCTCAAAGCCGGAGATCTGGTTGGCCATCTTGGCAAAGTCGTCGGTGGCGGCGGTGGAGGCCAGTCCAATGTGGCCACAGCCGGCGGACGGTTTCCCGACAAACTGGGAGAGGCACTGCAGGAAGCCGGAAGGTGGATTACTCAGAATATGAGTTCCTGAGCAGAGAGTAAGAGGCTCTGGATCTGAAGTGACAGGGCCTCAGTGGTTTGCCGGTATCTATCTGAACCGCTCCGAATTTGTAAAAACAGGAAAATTCAGATTGGCTGTACTGTCGTTTTATCCGCAGGGCTGAAATCTTTTTCAATTTTTCGGTATCTTGCTTCATTTAGGAGACTTTGAAAAACCAGGATTTTTGGTCAAGATCGAGGCCAGAGGGATTTTAGAACCGCAGCATATTGAACATATGTGAGGATTATAAAATCCCAATAACGAAGATATTGAGCAAAAAGACGGTATTGCAAAGCCTCCATTTAATTTGAAATGATTCTTAATTGAAGTGCAAAAATAACTATGGCGAATACCCAGGAAGAGGCTGTTTTTACACCGATAGGAATAAATAAGAACAGCAAGTCACAGATAGACAAAGCAGTGGTACTGCCGGATCCGACCGAAAAAACCCACAAAGATCTCGGATTGTCGAAAAAAGATCTGCTTGAGATGTATAACCTGATGTATCTCCAGCGCCGGTTTGAGGAGAGGGCTATGCAGATGTACCAAAAGGGTAAATTTGGCGGATTTCTCCATCTCTACATCGGCCAGGAGGCAGTATCCACCGGATCCGTCTGGGCGCTGAATGACGACGATGATATCATTACCGCCTACAGGGATCATGGGTGGGGAATCTGCCGGGGAGTAACACCGAAAGAGGGAATGGCTGAACTCTACGGTAAGGCGGCCGGGTGTTCCAAAGGGAAAGGTGGGTCCATGCACTTTGCCAAAGTTGAAAATCACTTCTGGGGTGGTTACGGTATTGTGGGGGGGCATATTCCGCTTGGTACCGGAATTGCTTTCGCGAATAAATACAAAGAGAACGAACGGGTATTGGCCTGTTATCTTGGCGACGGTGCCGTGGATCAGGGTGTGTTGCATGAAGTTTTAAATATGAGCCAGCTCTGGAAACTCCCTGCGATCTATGTAGTGGAGAATAACGGTTATGCGATGGGAACGTCTGCCCGCCGCCACAGTGTCGGAGAGATACATGAACGTGCACAGGGATATGGGATGAAGAGTGCCCTGATTAATGGTATGGATCTCTTTTCGGTTTATGAAAAAATAAAAGAGATTGCCGAAGAGGTTCGGAAAGACTCGCTTCCCTGGTTTGTCGAGATCCGTACCTACCGGTACAGGGGACACTCTATGTCCGACCCGCAAAAGTATCGGACGAAAGAGGAGCTCCAGGAGTATCAAAATCTGGATCCGATCGAACGGCTGAAGACGTATATTCTGGATCATAAGATCCATCCCAAGAAGAAGCTGGAAGAGATTGAAGAGGCAGTAGAAAATGTGGTTCTTGAAGCTGTAGAGTTTGCAGAGAATGCAGACTTCCCGGCTCCTGAAGCTCTCTATGAGGATATGTTTGCGGGTGAGAACCCGGTTTTCCACCGGTAACCGGAATAGATCGCAGGGCCGGATGGGCACGTCCGCCTGCCGGCGGATATAAGGCCGGGGTCACAAATAACCAATAATGTAACAGACGAAATTCCAAAATGGCTGTACTACAATTCAGAGAAGCACTTCTCCAGGCAATAGATGAAGAGATGGAACGGGATGAAACGGTCTTCGTTATGGGAGAGGAGGTTGCCGAATACAACGGAGCCTATAAAGTAACAGAGGGGCTTCTGGATAAATACGGGTTTAAGAGAATGATCGACACCCCGATCTCGGAACTCGGTTTTGCGGGACTGGGTACCGGAGCGGCTATGAACGGCCTTCGGCCAATCGTCGAATTCATGACATTTAACTTTGCGGTACTTGCGGCAGATCAGATTATCAACCATGCATCCAAGGTACGGTATATGACCGGCGGGCAGGTGAGCGTCCCGATTGTCTTCCGTGGCCCGAACGGATCTGCCGGCCAGTTGAGTGCAACCCACTCGGTTGCTTATGACTCCATGTACGCTCATTTTCCAGGCTTGAAAGTGATTCAGGTCTCCGAACCGGATGACGCAAAAGGGTTGTTAAAATCTGCTATCAGGGATGAAGACCCGGTAATCTTTATGGAATCGGAACAGATGTATGGCTTGAAAGGAGAGGTGTCGGAAGAGGAGGATTATCTGATCCCGATCGGAAAAGCGAAGATAAAGCGGGAAGGATCCGACGTAACGGTTGTGGCTCACGGGAAAATGTACCATGTTGCGAAAAAGGCAGCAGAACAGCTTGAAAAAGAGGGGGTGGAGGTGGAACTGATCGATCCCCGAACCATCAAGCCTCTGGATATCGAGACAATCGTCCGTTCAGTCCGGAAGACCAACCGTTGTGTGATTGTTGATGAAGCACACCCGTTTGGAGGCATGGCTGCAGAAACAGGTTTTCTGATCCAGCGTGAAGCGTTTGACTATCTGGATGCACCGGTTCAGCGTGTTACCCTTCCCGATGTCAATGCACCTTTTGCCAAAAATCTGTTTGACCTCTGGTTGCCTGATGCCAAACAGGTTATTGAAGCGGTTAATAGTGTGACGTATCGTACATAGTGACTGGTTCGGTTGAATTCTGAATTCTGCTGTTAGCCGTTGCGTGCGGCCGATATATTCAACATCTTAACTTCCAATTCACAACTTATTTATTAGATAGAACAGACATGGCCGAAAAGATTGAAATGCCCAAATTGAGTGACACCATGGAAGAGGGTGTCATCGCCAAATGGAATGTCAAAGAAGGTGACTCCGTTAATTCCGGTGATGTGATCGCAGAAGTTGAAACCGACAAGGCCACAATGGAGGTGGAGGTTTTCGATTCTGGTACGATCCTCAAGATTTTAGTGGAAGAGGGAGAAGCGGTCCCACTTGGCGGGCTGATGGCTGTGATCGGTGAAAAAGGAGAAGATATCAGTGAGATTCTGGAAGGGGCAGGCTCTGGCAGAAGCTCTTCCGAAGGGAAAGAAGGTTCTGCTTCGAAAGAGAAGGCAGAAGATTCCGATACAAAAGAGAGTGATAAAAGCGAGTCCAAAAAGGCCGATGCCGATGCGGCAGGCGGCAACGGCGTGCAGAGCGGTTCGGGTGATGATGATGGCCGGATCAAGGCATCACCGCTGGCCCGCAAGATAGCGGAGGAGAAGGGAATCGCCCTGAACCGTGTTGAGGGGAGCGGGCCTGAAGGACGAATTGTCAAAAAGGATATCGAAGAGTTCAAAGGTGCGGATGTTTCGTATGGTACTGCCACTTTTGAATCTGCCGAGAGCGAAGATCTCCGTGTTTCACAGATGAGAAAAGTGATTGCAAAGCGCCTGTCGGAGAGTAAATTCAGCAGCCCGCACTTCTATGAAACGGTGGATATCGATATGAAACAGGCGGTCGCAGCCCGGTCTCAGTTGAACGAGATCAGCGACGTCAAGATCAGTTTTAACGATATTGTTGTGAAAGCATGTGCCGCCGCATTGCGTCAGCACCCGTTTGTGAACAGTTCCTGGCAGGGAGATAGCATCCGCAAACATGGAGATGTCCATATAGCGGTAGCGGTAGCGATTGATGAGGGATTAATGACTCCTGTAATCCAACATGCGGACAAAAAGAGCCTGCGTGCGATTTCAACAGAAACCAGGGAACTGGCAGGACTCGCCCGTGACCGGAAGCTGCAGCCGGAGCAGATGGAGGGAAGTACCTTTACCATCAGCAACCTGGGGATGTTTGGTATCGAAGAGTTTACGGCGATCATCAATCCTCCGAACGCCTGTATCCTGGCAGTCGGTGCGATCCGGGAAGTACCGGTTGTTGAGGATGGAGAGATCGTTCCCGGCAAGAGAATGAAGGTGACCCTGTCCAGTGACCACAGAGTCGTGGACGGTGCAAAAGCTGCTCAGTTTCTCAATACCGTACGTCAGATGCTTGAGAATCTGCTTGCATTGGTCTTGTAGGGAGATCTCTTCCCGCCTGGTTTTTTTCTGAAAAATCCCCATCTGTAGATTCAGTACTGCCTTTAATGAAATACCCGCTCTCCGGGGCCTGTGCCAGGGAAAGCCCCAGATCATCGGAGCTGCCACCATACGTTCGAATCCAGAGCTGGTTACTGTCTGGCCGTTGCTCTTCAGCCGCCCAATCAGAAAAATTGTAATCTTCGGGTGATGTTCCGGCCAGGTCACCATCATTGGAAGTACTCCAGCCGATAAAAATGTACCCCCCTCCTGACCTTCTGATGACAGTGAATGCCATATCTGTAGCGGTACCCCCAACCACCTTTGTCCCTTCCTCAGTCGCGACTCCAAATACTATGTAGTCGGAGCCTGGAAACAAGACTATGGAAGTTTGTAGCGTGACACAATCTTTTTATTTACAAATATTAGAGAAAAAATACTTAGGTATAATCGCCTATTTATAAAATTCTAACAATTGTTAAATCAATGAACTATGATGATTAATGCGTTAATCAGTGAAACTATTCAAATGTCTAAAATATTAAAATTTTCTAATGTTATAATTTTCTAATAAATTTGAACCAAGATCTAAATGCATTGAGAAGAACCTTTTCAGGAGAACATAAACCAAAATGAAAACCAGGATACAAATAATCGCCTTTCTACTCGTCGCAATGACGGCGGTAACTCCGTTGTTTGCACAGAGGTCCGTACAATCGGTGATGACGGTGAGTGCAGAAGTGGTTTCCGGTACTCATATTAAAGAGAATATGAGAACGGATATTGCGGAACAGTTACACCGGGCTGGTATGCAAGAGAATGGAAAAACTATAGAGATTGGCAGTTATTCGATTACCGCCCCGGAGAGTGTAGAGTATATTGCATCCTCTGAGAGCTCGCTTCAGATGATGAGCAGCAGTCATAGTTTTGAATTGGAGATTACAGCAGAACAAGAGTATAGAGAAAACGGCGATGAACGGACCTATCACTTCAAGGGTGTAGTAGCGGGTGATGAAATCCTTGCCGGACACTATCAGGGTGAAGCAACAACAGTCATCGAATACGAGTAGCAGAAAGCTTCGTGAACTCGTTTTTCTGTCCATTTACCTCCTAATGTCATTCCACCAGGAGTCTGTCGGGCATACGGGGCCGATTTGGAACCGCCATAGTAGATTCGACGTAAGTGCGACAGACTTATAACGTTACGCTATGCGGGATAAAGAGGAGCGGGAAGTGAAAAAAACCATATATCCCGGACAAACAGTTCAATTGATTGTAAACGTAACCGTCTCTGAAACCGGTTCGATTTGGGCAAGAAATGTGGGGCGAATGTCACTTCTGGCAGATTCAAATGTGATCTCAGCTCTGTACTCACCGGCAGGCCAGTCCGAAATATCGAACTGAATCCGATGGTTGTTTCGGAAGTAGACGGATGTGGAATTCATATCATCAACCATGACTGAGCCGGATGAATCGGTAATACGGTAAACAGCCCGGCCGATAAACGGTGAGTTACCGGAACGTTCTACATCGAGAAAAATTTGTCCCTGGGACTCATTCTGAACAAACGAAGTGTCATGAATGGTTAACCCTGTGTTGGTTTCTCCGTGGTGTACCAGGACCGGAATCACCTGGTCAATCTGCATGGTGACCTGGGTAGCCAATTCCCCTTCAGCGACTTCTCCAATGGGTGGCGTAAGCTGGCTTGAAGAGATTCTCATCCGGGTCCAGTAGAGGGCATTTTCACTGTCCGCCGGCATGTTTGCTAGAAGCCTAATTGTCTGCCGCTGGTTCGGCTGGAGTGTAAAAGTAGTGGGGAATGCCCGCAGATACGGGACCAGAGAAAATTTCTCTTCAGCCTCCTCGTCTTCATAATAGATGACTATGGATCCATTCTCATTGGTCCTGGGGTAAGCAAACTCAAATCCGAGCTGAATTTCAATCGGGTTGCTGGTCGGATTGGCGACAAAAAGGCTCCCGACCTTGCTGTTGCTATCCAGGAATACCGCTGTCGGGGAGATGGTTACCTGTGCAGATACAGGTCTTCCCAGCAGTAGAATGAGGAGTACAAGGGTGCCGTATTGAATGAGTGACTTCATGAAAATTATACTAGAACCAAGATTCGATACCTATAATAGAGCAAAAAAGATAATAAAAAAAGCCCTGTAGTCAATACAGGGCTTTTCTACGTCACTGATTCTTATAAGATACTGCTGGAGAGCTTTTATTATTACAGTGAACCGTACTGTACTTCCAGCGTGAGGGGTTGTCCGCCACCGGTTTCTGTGTCAAAGACACCTGTAAAGTTAATGGCCGGTAGTGTACCGCCAATGCTGAGTGTGGCGTCACCCGATCCGTCAAGTGACAGATCTGCATTATCATCTTCGTTTGCCAGACTGAGGTCGGTTGTCGTATCCACATGATAGATTTCAGTCGTCAATGTAAAAGGCCCGTCATTTCCTGCATTGTCCAGAATTGCTTCCTGAATAATCGTGACGATGACGGATTCACTTGCACCTCCGGCTATGGTCACTTCACCAGGAGCTGCTGTGTTTCCAAGGTTTGCAGCTGCAGTTCCGGATCCGGAAGCCGGCAATGTAGAAATCACGTTTTGCTGAATCGTGCCAAACTCAACATCTTCTGTGGTTGTTACCGTCAGTGCTGTTGCAATTTCGGCTGAGACAGATACATCTGTTGTCTCTTGTGCAAATGTGTTTGCTGTAGCCAGCAGAAACAGCATGGTTACCAAAAGGCTTATTTTTTTCATGTCTATATGAATCATTGGTTATTTGGAAAGATTGTATAAATAATTTCTATGCACCTTTTTTAAGAACAATTGAAGTTTACGCACATTCCGGAATACGTCCAAGTTAGATTGTTTTAATCTTTATCTCTCCAAATCACCTTCTATATCTTTTAGACAGGGATTATCTCTCAATCAGGTGAAGAATCGGAGTACGGCCACCATTGTATTGGATCAGGTCTTCCCGGGCCTGTAGCAGCTGGTTCCAGTCTGTGAATTCACTGTCGAGCATAAGGTGTTGGCGTTCCTCTTCGTCGACCAGGATATAGGTTTCGTAGTCAAACGTTTCCCGAATCCTGAGTGCATCCGCCACCGCATCCTCTTCTCTGTCGTAAACATCGACCTGGAGTCGGAACAGATAGCGTTGGTTGTTGATTTGTGCCCGTTCAGCGGCCTCTTCCTGCTCGATTTCAGCGAGGTATAGCTGGTCGGCGACTCCGATTTCGATCAACTCCTCGATACGTGCCAGTGCCTCTTCACGTTCTGTGAATGGGCCGGTCCGAACCCGAAAGAGCTCCCTTTCCGGAACATCCAAAACATATGCATGCAGCTGAAATTTCTCCATCAGGGTGGCGGCATGCCGTTCTGCAGATGAAAGATTACTGAAGGCTGCAATCTGAATCTCATATCCGGTGTCTCCATTCGATTGCCACGGGTTGCCGGTTACGAAGGATTCTCCTGTACAACGGCTTAATACAGCATATTCGTTGATGTGCGGGGACTCTTCAAACTCTTCCGTCCTGCGGATTGCCTGCCCGAATGTACTCAATTGACGGGTGCGAACAGCATATCGACTTATTTCGGGATAGTAGCTGACGGTGAACGGAACGCCCGTATAGTCCGCTGCAGACCTGGCCAGTGAATTCGCCCGTTCCTGGGAGGAGAACGATCCGATTTGTACCTGGTACAGGCAGTGGTCAAGGGCAAGTGATTCTACCGGAATGTCGTGCTGGAGATCCCTCTGCTCTGTTCCGTTTGCAGGTTCAAATGCGCCGACCGGCTCAGTGTGGATCGTTTCAGGGGTGAATTCCGGTTCACCGTCCGGTGCGATTGTAAAATTCAGTCCGGTTACAAAATCCCCTTCGGGTATTGCCTGTACGTTGAATTCATGTTTGGCTGGATGGGAGACTCCATTCAGAAAGTCGAGCTGTGAAGGGTCGATATAGAGTTCATAAGTGGAGGGGGGAATCTCATATTCGTAGAAAGATCCGTCTGAAAAAGTTCGTAACTCCCTCATGAATGGGTCATTTCCCTCCTCGACACCGGTCTCCTGCAGGTAGAGCCGGACTCCCCCTTGCTCACTGACCTCTTCATTGACACGCCGCTGTACCCGTCCTTCTACCACTCCGGACATATAGAGAGGAATGTCGATTGTTTTGAATTGGTTCGGATCGGAGATAAAGGAGAACTGCTCCATTTTCGGCACCAGCATCGGGTTCCGGATAGCTGCTTTGTTTACGACCAGGTTATACTGTCTGTAGGGCTGTAACTGAGATATATAGGTGATCCCATCCTCCGTATAGATAACGCCGCCCGCCCTCTGGATTCTGACGGCAGATTCATCCAGCAGTGTTTCACCTTCATCAAAGCGCTCGTTGTCATTCCCATCTACAAACATTCGGACTGCTACAGCAGATCGTCCCACTTGTTGACGATTGCTTGACAGGATACGGTTATTCATAGAGTCAAAACCGAAGGATCCTCTTATGCTCTGTGTAATGCTGGCACTTCCGCGCGCACCCCTGGCTGATGAATTGGTCCGGACCCTGTTGAAATCGAAGGAAAAATTCAGCCGGAAATAGTTGAAGTCACCGCGGAAGTTGTGTCCGGCAGAGAGTTGAAGTCGACCCTGGGAAAGCAAGCTCCGGCTGATCTGGAGTTCCGCGTCCTCGACTTTCCGGCTGTGTGGAGAGAAGTTGGATTGTGCCCGTAAAAATGCTCCCCGGATGAATCCCGGCAAGGAGGATGATCGGCGGAAATTAAATGTCGTGGAAGCTGTCACTCTGGAGTTGGGGGTAATGGTCCAGCCGAGCCGGCCTGTTTGATTATCCTGATATCCAAGTCGGAGGTTAAGTGGGCCGAGCCGGGTGTTCAAATCTATCCGATACCGGGTCAGTTCTGTTGAGATTCTCTGTTCATGATTTACTGACCATCGGAAATAGAGCGGCAGAGACCCGATACGGAACGGTGTAAAGAGGTTGGCGGTGAGCTGGGACCGATTCTGCGCAGGGTTATATAGTCCGTTGTGATGTGTAAAATGGGTATAGGTAACATTCATACTGGTGGAGGAGGGGTAAACGACACTCGCATTCACTCTGTAAAATGCATTGCTGGCTCCTTCGAACCGAAACAGGTATTTGGACAGGAGGCGGGTTGAAATCGCTGCTGAGTAGGTTGGGGCCTTGTCATGGTACGTATCATAATACTCCGCTCCGCCCGAGAGGGAGAGCCAGTTGGTAATCCCCATGGCAACGCGTCCGATCGCCATCTGCCCCCGTTCTGTACTGCCCAGAATCGGGTTATCCAGACGTCCTGCATTCAAGGTATAATTGAACTCGCCCGGTGGAAGAAAGTGAAACGGAATCTGAATCCGGGTCGATTGCTCATTCATTACACCGCTGGGGCTATAGGAGCGAAGGTTATATTGGGATGTTCCGTATGTGATCGGGATCTGGAAGTGGTAATTGCCCGTCTCGTCAGCTCTCTGAAAGTCGATCAGGGTATTGTTCCGGTACAGTTCCACTTCCGAATCGGGTATGGTTGAGCCGCTGAACACATAGTCGTCAAACATGTAACGGGGTTCGAGTGGCTCATTTGTGAGTTGAATACCGGTGAACGAGGCAGGACGGAGTCCGTTTGCGGTAGTTTGTCCTGCCACAACCTGTGTGAGGGCAGAATTGTCCCGGATTCCGTATCTCCAGCGAAGGTTATTCGACCGGAGTGTAACGTTCTCCCTGGACCAGTTTCCGAAGAGATTTCCCTGGAGGTCTCCCCCGACTACTTCCATCCCGATCCCGGTATTGAAATTGTAGTTGTTTATGTTTTGTGAAAAGTTGCCGGAGAGACTGTAGTCGAGAAACCCGGCCTCCATAAATTTTCGCTCACGATCAAACCGGAGTGGATAGTACTCCCTGTAGAGAGTCTGGTCCCGTTGCAGCTGTTGGTCTCTGGAGCGGGCTCTTTCCTGTTGTGAGACGATAGGAAGGGTTTTATCCGTCGAAAGACGGAGGGCGAGATTGCTGAAATCGATCTCAAACTCCAGCCCGAACAGTTCATTAAATTGGTGTGGGGCCAGAAAAAAATCGAGTTCACGGGCCATATAATCTTCGGGAGGCAGCGAGAGCCGTTCTCCTCTGAAATTAACCGACCCTTCATAATAGTTGATCTCATAATACCCTTCATTGATAAACTGGCCTGATACCGTTCCGGCTGCCAGATCCGCGTTTGCATCAATCTGCAGTGCGCGGAAGATCTCTGTATGGGGGAGGAGAAATTCGCCGTCTACATAGTATGCAGTGACGTAGATATTAAAGAGATTTTGATGGCGAAAGGTTAGATAGACCTCCTGTTCTCCTCCGTTTTGTTGTGCCTGTGCGGCATCAGCAAAAATCAGGGGGATAAAGAGAGAAACTGCGATATATAGTGATTTGTACCGCTTCACTCAACCGTGAAATTTATAACGTGTTGAACCGGTGTTGCAGGAACCAGATCTGCATTGGCAACATCCCTTCGTTGAGTTCTGAACGTAATGTTGGCTCTGTAGCTGCCCTCCTGGAAATCATCGAGTGGAAATTCAAAACGTCTGCGAATGTCATAATAGGCGCTCAGATTATAGATTCGTTCCAGGATTTGGCGTCCATTGGAATCCAAAAATTGTACCAGTGCACTACCCATGAAGGGAGAGTTCCCCGTCCGGTGCAAGTCAATAAGGAAGATTCCCTGGTCATTTTCCTGGTGAAAACTCTCCTGCAGGATCTCCAGCCCGGTCGATACTGCTCCTTTTTTGAAGAAGACAGGAATAATCTGTTCAAAATTCATGTTGATACGCGCAGAAACAGCATTGTCACTCAATGTCTCGAGGCCCGGACTGATTGGGGAAGCGAGAATATTGGCACGTGCCCAGTAGGTGCCGGCCGCTTTATCGGAAAAACCGCGGGCCGCCAGCCGGACCGTTTGCCGCTGTCCAGGTTCGATAAGAAAACTTCGGGGAAATGCATTGAGATTTTCTGTGAAAGAGGCGGATTGATCCTCCATCGCATAGCTCATGGAGATTCGCCCTTCTTCGTCACTGACAGAGTAACCGAACCGGAATTGAATCGTAATCTCCTGCGTTGTGCCGGAACTGTTGGAGACAATAATGTTGGCAAACGGGGAACTTTCACTCATGAATACAGCAGTCGGAGCGACACTCACCTGTGCACAGACCCCTTCCACAACGGCCAGCACGAGTAGTGCAGACATCAAAATGGTACATATCTGTTGATAACAGGTTCGTTTCGGGGTCATTTGTCGGTCTGTTTTATCACTACAAGAGCCTGGTCGAGATGGTTTTTATAATTGGATCCTCCCGAATGATACTGAAACTTGTGAGTGAAGAAAAAAGTATGTCGGAAAGCTCCTGCTCTCTATAAACGGGTTACCATATGAAAAAAAGCTCCGACAATCTTCCGGAGCTTTATCAGTACTTTAGTTATTCATTGCAGATCAGTTAAAAACGTACTCTACCGTCAGTGTATAAGTGCCCTGATGCTCCCCAATCGTGAGGCTTGAGCCTCCCTCGAGTGTTCCGCCAACCCATACGGTATAGATGTTATCTGTAAGTGAAAAGGATTCTCCCGTATTTACAGAGGTGCCGCCAAAATCACTTGCATTGGTTCCCATGAAGCCTGAAAGGAGAGCAACAAAATCAATTTCTGTAACGGATCCCGGCCCGGTCAGTGTTACCGGGGAGTTGTCTGTAATTTCTATGCTTTGGCCGTCCGTTGCATTGATCTGGAATTTACCGACCATGACGTCTCCGGCAATAAAACTGGTAGAACCATCGGTTGGGTCAATCAACGGTTCATTTACAGAGATATCGTTTGAAACGAATCCAAAATTGATATCTGCCTGCTTTTCCACAACCATCTCATTGATCACAAAAGTGGATACCGTTGCGTCTTCACTGTCTGTATGAAACTGCGCGAAAAGATTTGCAGCAGGGGCAAAAGCAAGGCAAACCATCGCCGCACAGAGAATTTTAAGGGTTTTCATATCTATTTTGATTCAAACCTGAATGCTATAGTAGAAATATAGATATGAAATGCTCCGGACCCAAGTTAGAAGAATTTAATGAAAGAGTTCTAACAGAAGCTACTCAAACTCAACACTCATCAAAACATCCCCCTGGTACATTCCATTCGGTACATTCCCGATATCTATCGAACCGTATACATAGAGATAGGCAGAAGACCACTCCGCATTGGGTTGATTGGGGGGATTCTCAATTACAATTTCACGCTCACTATCCAACAAGGGTTCGGAAAGACGGAAATCATTCACCCCGAAATTGACATAGGCGAGTTGCAAGTCGATCGGAATCCGGGCATCCAGATCTGGGTGTTCAAGGAAATCCGGTGTTTCAAGGGAGACAAGCATACGGGATGTTCGTACAGAAAAGATGGAGAAAACCCCCATATTGGGGTCACCGAGGTTAATTTGGACAAGTCCTGCATTTGAGATTACCTGGCCGAAATTGAGCGCCTGTTCCACCTGGGTATTGGTTTCCGGCT
The DNA here is from genome assembly GCA_040905265.1 of Balneolaceae bacterium. Taxonomy (GTDB): domain Bacteria; phylum Bacteroidota; class Rhodothermia; order Balneolales; family Balneolaceae; genus JBBDRW01. The sequence continues at coordinate 32,081 of JBBDRW010000037.1, forward strand.
CTACTTCGATTTCGATGGTGAGAAACTGCCCAAAACCTCTGGCCGGGCTGAATGCGAATAGAAAGAGTAACAGTATTGTGAACAACCGATCATTCATAGGAGATCGTGATAGTAATATAGTTGAAATAAGAACCGGCGTCAAGATTCCCGGCTTCGATCGAACCGTAAAGGTAGAGGACCGCAGTCTCCTCTACCAGGGATTGGTCAAAGGCTTCCGTTGGCGGTGGTGGCGGTGGCCCGGGAGGAGTGAATTGACGGGCCAGAATCGGAAATCGGACAGTCGCATCATTCCCGTTCATGGCAATCTGTGTGGAGTTGCCGGGGCTGTTATTCAGAAGGCCGGAATTGGAGTAGGCCGCCTGAAGGGTAAGCGGTATTCTGCAAGTGTCTGACGCGCAGTTGGTGTCTCCGTCCAGATATAGGTAGTCCGGCCCTTCGATCTGCACGACGGCATCCAGATATTTTACACCTACGATGTCCAGTTCATACGCTTCGGAGATATCGACAGTGTACTGGTAGGCTCCGTTTCCGGAATTACTTATAACAGGCCCGCCGTTATGAAAAAACTCCATATCTCCGGCGCCGAGATTGAGCTCGATCGTATAGGATCCATACCCGCCGAATTCAATCTCCTGGCAGTAGAGCTGTTCTGCGGCAACCAGGAGAAAAAGTGTCAAAAGTGTTTTTTGCCACATCAGATATACTCGATCTCAAGTGTGAACTCGCCCTGGTAGGTTCCAGGAGTTGCGTTCTCCAGATTGACCCGGCCGCCTACCCATATATAATATTGGCCATCGGTATTGAATTCAAGAACCGGCGATTCCGTGTCAAACGGTTCGGACGCGTCTTGTTCATCGATCTGGTTACCAGTTACCTGGTACTCAAAAAAGATCATCCCGGTTCCTTCGATATTGACCAGTTCTCTTGTCGGCAGATAGCTGATCCGGAAACTGGCACCCGGTTGTCCGCTGGCGAGCAGCTTTCCGGTCCGAAAGCTGCTGATCGGATCGATGTCGACGATCTGTTGCCCTGGTTCCAGTTCTCGGAGGTTGAACGTCTGTACAGTGATCACTTCAATCTCCGGTGCACTCTCTTCAATTACTGCCGATACACTGACAGTTACCGTCGGGATTTCATTGTTCTGGCTAAAAACGTTTGTGACATTGCATACTACTACCAGGCTAATGGCGAGGATACACTGTAAGGAGAGACCTATTGCATTTTTGAATACGAACATGATCTTAAAATTACAGGTTTTTCTGCACAAGTCCAGTTAGAGACTTTTAATGGTTTCGAATCCGATTACTAACTACCTGGAATGAACTTCTTATCAACGGGGTGAACAAATTACTATATATATACAGTTAATACTTGTCAGCTTGATACTCAATAATCTGGTAAAATCGGCCCTGAATCAATAAGATCGAGATTACGTAAAAAACGGGATTATGATTGATCCGGTCAGAGAGAGGGCTATCGTGCAGCATACCAATGGTAAGGTGCTGTTTATAAATTATTTCTAACCTAAATCATCATCAGATTCTCTTTATCTTGACTATATAATGGACGATAACAAGAACAGGTGTGCCCATGCAGCCTGACCGTCCATGTTTGTTTCATGTTATTACAGAGGTTTTTGAGAAGGTGGACATTGTTGCGAGTGTTATGGTAGTCAAATCAAATATGAGAAACGTACGGTTTCCAATGGCTAGCAACCACGACGCTATTTTGAATTGCATTTGATATGTTTTATCGATTCCAGATTTACTCCAGGGTTCTGTACGCCATTCTGCTGGTGATCGGCTGGATCGTTTTCCCTCTCCATACAGCCGAAGCCCAGGACTTGCGGCTTCAGTATAAGGCTAACTCAACAAATTCTACCAGTCAGACGATTGATCCGTTTACGAATCTCTATAATGACGGCGGATCTGCCGTGGATCTGGAGGATGTGACGATCCGCTACTGGTTTACGTCGGAACCTCCGGGATTAGATGTCTATGAAATTTTCTGGGCCCAGATCGGCGCTGGAAATATTTTCGGGAATTTCGGTACCATCGGTGGTGAACGCTATCTGGAGATCGGATTTACATCCGGTGCCGGATCCCTTGCCGCCAGCTCCAGTACAGGAGAGATGCAGAACCGGATCCGTGATGACGGCTGGGGGAATTACAACCAGTCGAATGACTTCTCGTTTGATGCTTCAAAAACTTCTTACAGCGATCACGAATCAATTACTGTCTATTATCAGGGCAGCCTTGTCTGGGGAACGCCACCTGCGGGAACGACGGAGGCGGAGTCGATGGAGATCACCCAGGAGCCGACCACAACAACGGCCGGGCAGGCGATCTCCCCGGCGCCGACGGTGCTTTTGGAGGATGCCCTGGGCAACCCGGTAGAGGGAGTGGATGTGACGGTGAGCCTGAACCAGAACAGTTTCACTGGTGGGAGCACCACGATTGTGACTACCAACGCCAGTGGGGAGGCTGTTTTTGACAACCTGACGCTCAACACGGCGGCCAGCGGCTATGAACTTACCTTTGATGCTGACGCCTCCCAGGTCGGGAATGAGACCTCGGCGAGTTTTACGGTCAATTCTGCGGCGCCGCAGTCGATGTCGGTAACGTCCAGCCCGTCGCAGACCGCCGCCGGGTCAACCCTGTCACCCTCTCCGTCGGTGACGCTGGTGGATGCGTTCAGCAACCCGGTGCAGGGCGAGGACATTACGGTATCGCTGAACAAGAACAGTTTCTCTTCGGGTACGACGACGGTGTCGACCAACTCGAGCGGGGTGGCGAGTTTCAGCAATCTGGTGATTACCCAGGCGGCGACCAACTATGTGATTACCTTTGATGCGGCTGCGTCGGGCGTGGACAACAAGAACAGCAGTTCGTTTACGATTGTCGCTGCACCGGCTGCGTCCATGTCGATCACGCAGCAGCCGCAGGAGTCGGTGGTGAGCGGTGTGATAGCGGGCCCGCCGGCGGTGACGCTGACCGATACGTATGGCAACGCGGTGCCGGGCGTAGATGTGACGGTGTCGGAGACAGGGAACAGCTACACCTTTGACGAAGGTACGCTGACTCGTACGACGAACAGTTCGGGAGTGGCGACCTTTAACGACCTGGAGATCCAGACGGGAGATACCGGTTACCGTCTGACCTTCGATGCGGACGCCTCCGGGGTGAGCAATGTGAATTCAAACTTCTTCGATGTAGTGGCGCCCACAGGTTCCATGACAATCACTGCACAGCCAACCGAAACATCAGCAGGTGATGTCGTATCGCCTTCGCCATCTGTCACTTTGTTGGACGGTGCCGAAGACCCGATCTCCGGTGTTGATATCACGGTATCGCTGAATCAGGGGAGTTTTGCCTCGGGAACGCTGACGGTCCAGACGAACGGATCGGGGGTAGCAACGTTTAGCGACCTGGTGATCGAGTCGGCGGCGGAGGGGTATGAGATTACGTTTAACGCCGATCAGAGCGGGGTGGCGAATGTTTTTTCGAATGCGTTCGAGGTGGTTGCAGCCAACCCGGCCTCTATGAGTATGGATACGCAACCCTCCAACACGGTTGCAGGCTCTTCTCTTTCCGGGCCTCCCTCGGTGTTGCTCGTTGACAGTTTTGAGAACCCTGTCTCCGGAGTCGATATTACTGTTTCACTGAACCAGAACAGTTTTGCATCCGGCACAACGACTGTTTCGACCGACAGTGAAGGACTTGCAACCTATTCGAATCTGGTGATTACAGCTGCGGCCACCGGGTATCAACTCACATTTAATGCCGATGCGGCCGGGGTGAGTAATATTCAGTCAGGCTCCTATAATATCACAGCGGCTGCTATTGATGAGATATCCATTTCAGTCCAGCCCGGAGAGTCTACGGCCGATGTAACAATTTCACCGGCACCAACCATTCTGGTCGAAGATTCGTATGGGAATCCCAAACAAGGTGTAGATGTATCGGTCAGCCTGAACAAGAGCAGTTTCACGGGTGGAAGCACGATTATTGTAACCAGTAATTCGAATGGGAACGCTGTTTTCAATAATCTGCGAATCAATACGGCAGACACAGGCTATGAGATGACATTCAGCGCGACCGGTGCGAGCCCGGTTACTTCAAACTCTTTTGAAATCGTACAGCCGGACCCATCGTACGGAAGTATCCGGGTTCAATATGATAATGATAATACAAATACTACCACCGCTGAACTGCGTCCTTATATGCGGGTCTATAATGACAGTGACCTGGATATCAATTTGAGTGACATTACGGTTCGTTACTGGTTCACATCCGAACCCGAAGGGCTGGATGTTCATGAAGTTGAATATGCCGAGATGGGATCTGAGGATGATATTACCGGTTCATTTGGAACGTTGGGCGGTATGAGATACCTCCAGGTCGGATTTTCACCTGATGCGGTTCTGCCGGTCGGACTCGGCGGAGACGGTTCGACGCCAAATCTGTTCCCGTCCTCTTCCTCAACCGGAATTATTCAACAACGAATCCGGGATGACGGCTGGGGTAATTATACCCAGTCTGACGACTACTCCTTTGATGCATCGGTGACCACATTTGAGGATTATGATGAGATAACCGTCTATTACAAGGGACAGCTTGTCTGGGGAACGCCACCTGCGGGAACGACGGAGGCGGAGTCGATGGAGATCA
>JBBDRW010000037.1:36850-52379 GCA_040905265.1 Balneolaceae bacterium
GTCGGCGGCGGAGGGGTATGAGATTACGTTTAACGCCGATCAGAGCGGGGTGGCGGATGCTATCTCGAATGCGTTTGATGTGATTCCTGCGGATCCCGAGGAGATAACCATATTGACACAGCCAGCCAATACACCCACCGGAAGCCCGGTCTCAGGACCACCTGCTGTTCAGCTTGTCGACTCCTATCAAAATCCTGTCTCCGGAGTCGATATTACTGTTTCGCTGAACCAGAACAGTTTTGCATCCGGCACAACGACTGTGTCGACCGACAGTGAAGGGACGGCATCGTTCTCAGACCTGGTGATCACAACCATTGCGAGTGGATATCAGCTTACGTTTGATGCCGATGCATCCGGAGTGAGTGACGTAAGCTCCTCGACATTTCAGATTACAGCTGATGCTCCCGATGCACTTGAAGTAACCGTTCAGCCTACAGAATCGACAGGCGGTGTCACGATCTCTCCTGCACCAACGATTTTAGTAAAGGATTCGGGTGATAATCCGGTTGGCGGGGTGAATGTGACTGTGACCCTGAATAAGAATAATTTTGCAGCCGGAAGCACAACCGTTGTAACCAGCAATTCAAATGGGCTGGCTGTTTTTAACAATCTGAAGATCAACAGTGCAGATACCGGCTATGAGATGTCCTTCAGCGCGACGGGTGTCAGTTCGGCTACCTCTGATCTATTTGATGTAATACAGCCCAATCCGGAATTCGGAAGCATTCGCCTGCAGTATCAGAACGATGAGACAAACCAGACAGTACAGGTCATAAAACCACGTATCAAAATATACAATGACAGTGGCCTGGATATTAACCTGAGTGATCTGACTGTCCGATACTGGTTCACATCGGAACCGTCCGGCTCGGATACTCATGAACTGGATTGGGTTCAGATGGGGGACGAGGATGATGTAATTGGAACATTTGATTCTGAAGAAGACAACTACTATCTCGAGCTCTCGTTCTCGTCCGATGTGATCATTCCGGTCGGGCTTGGCGGTGACGGAAGTACACCGGACCTGTTCCCGGCGTCTTCCAATACCGGAGAAATTCACAATCGGATCCGGCCTTCAGATTGGACCGGAAACTATGATCAGAGTGATGACTATTCGTGGGATTCAGGTATCACTTCCTACACCGATCACGTCTATATCAATGTCTACTATAAGGGACAGCTTGTCTGGGGAGCCGCCCCTTCTGAGCCAACCATATTTTACAGCCGTCAGAACGGGAATTGGGATACCGGTACCAGCTGGTCTCTGCAAAGTCATACCGGTACTGTATCTACGATTCCGCCTGCCCTGGAGGATACCGTGATTGTCGGGGGCGGACACGTGATCACCATGACGGAAGCCGTAACCAATGATGGGCTGGTTACCATTTCCGATACCGGAACCCTGGTTACCGGATCGTATATTTTGAACGGAGCCGGAACGTTTGATCTGGAATCCGGAGGAACTCTCCGAATCGGTTCATCGGATGGGATCAGTGCGTCAGGAAGCAGCGGCTCTATCCAGAGTGAGGGGGGGAGGAGTTTCAGCCCGGAAGCCAATTACGTCTATAACGGAAGCAGTGCTCAGAGTACCGGGGATGGATTACCTGAAACGATCGAAGGGAACCTGACGATCCAAAATTCTGCCGGTGTTACGGCCCACCAGTCCTACCGGGTAAACGGAACCCTGAACCTGACCAGCGGTACATTTCTGATTGGAAACGGCCTTTCACTGATTGCAAACACAAAAAATGTGGGGTCCGGAGACCTGACCTACCAATTGACGACCAGCAGCCAGCCCGGATACCGCCTGATTTCTTCGCCGATTCAGGCTGATTTTGGAAACCTGTTGAGCGAAGTGTTGACACAGGGCTTTACCGGTGCATCTCTGGCCGGAGATCTCCAGCCAAATGTCCTCTGGTATGATGAGGCCTATACAGGAACCGATCTCCAGCGCTGGAGAGCACCATCCAATATCAGCAACAGTGTGACAGCCGGCCGGGGTTATCATGTTTATCTGTTCGGAGATGTATCCGGAGACAGCAACTACAATGATGCGCTTCCCTATACTCTGGAGGTAAAAGGCCAGGAGTTTGAAGGTACGGGCGGGGAAGTGGATCTGAATGTTACCTATACAGAAGAGGGCGATGAGGGGTGGAATCTTGTCGGGAATCCGTTTGGCGCCGCTATCGATTGGGAACACGGATCGATAACAAAAAGCAATCTGGATGCCACCATCTATATCTGGAATCCGGATAACAATCAGTATGATACCTGGAACGGGGTAACCGGAGATATTACGGACGGTATGATTGCGCCGTTCCAGGGTTTTTGGGTGAAAGCGAATGGGGAGAACCCGGATCTTGTCATAAGCCGGGAGGCGAAGACCATCGGAGGCGAGTATGTTGGCAAGTTCCATCCTCAGGAGAGTCCGATGATCAGTATAAAGGCTTATCATTCAGAATTCCTGCACTCAACGGCTCATCTCTCCTTTACGGAGGATGGATTGATGAAAATGGACCAGAGAGATGCCTATAAACTCCTCCCGCCGCCCGGTGTCTCCAACTACCTGGAGATCTTCTCCAGGGTGGAAGAGGGGGACCGACTGGCGATCAATAACCTCCCCAGGCGGTTCGGGCAGCCTATAGAGATTCCGATCGAGATCAATGCCTTTAAAGACGGCTTTTCGGTACAGGACGAAATTATGCTGGAGATCACCGGTTTCAAGAACATCCCGAATGGATGGAATATAGAATTGATCCATCAACAGACCGGTATGCAGGTTCCAATTACCGGTCAACAGACCATTCCGATATCTATGAGCCAGATGGGGGGGAAGGGAGTCGCCAGGCAAAATGACAGTGGTTATAAGGTAACTACCAAGGAGAAATCAAGCCACGCCCGCTTTCTGTTGCGCATCGAACCAGGTGATGATGCGGACGGCTTGCCGGGGGATTTCGAACTCCGTCAAAACTATCCGAACCCCTTTGCCGGTTCGACGGCCCTTCGGTTTACTCTTCCGGTTGAAAGTTTCGTTCAGCTGGAGATTTATGATATCTCCGGCCGCCGGGTAGCTACCATCGTCGATGAGGTACGGCCGGCCGGCTCCTATCAGGAGATATGGCGGGCACATGGAGCGGCAAGCGGGCTCTACCTTGCCCGTTTGGTTACAAGCGATGGTGTCTCCAGCAGGAAACTGACACTCGTAAAGTAAGAGCCAGAGACCGGATGTAAGTTCGTCCCTGAAAGCGGCCCGGGTGGAATCAGGAGAGTTGTCACCCGGTTTCTGAAGATTGCTGCACCTTTTTCGGCCCGGCCATACGAAGTCTGCATATTCAGTTCCTGTCAAAGTTTACTCCTGGAATCCAGTCTGCAGAAACGAAGGAAGATAGTAGTTTCAGAAACCTCGGCGATCTCCTATTTTTCATTCCGCTATGATGAATGCAGAAATTATCTCAATCGGGAATGAATTGTTGATCGGGGATACGGTCAATACGAATGCCTCCTGGATCGGAAGGTTTCTTACGGAGAAGGGTTTCAGGATTCGGTATGTTCATACCATTCCGGATCACGAATCGGTGATTGGGGCTGTATTGAGGGAAGCGATGGGCCGGTCCCAATTGATTGTCACGACCGGAGGCCTGGGGCCGACTCACGATGATATCACCAAAAAGGTGGTTGCAGAGATCTTTGACTCTGAATTGGTGATGAATGAAAAAGTGCTCTCCTTTATTGAATCTATATTCAATCGGAGGGGACTTACCATGAGCCGGTCCAATATAGACCAGGCGCTGGTACCGGGCTGTTGCCAGGTGTTATTCAACCGGAAAGGGACAGCGCCCGGGTTATGGCTGGAAGAGAACGGCTCCTGCCTGGCTGTATTGCCGGGTGTACCGTACGAAATGCGATATCTCATGGAGAAGGAGGTGACGAAGAGGATAGCTGAACGTTTTTCTGACCAGGAGTTCCGGGCCGTACGGTATCTGAAAACCGCCGGCGTTTCTGAAAGCCATCTCAGTGACGAAGTGATCGGGGAACTTGCAAGTTATCTGAACGGAGATGTTGAAGTCGCCTATCTCCCTTCTCCATCCGGGGTTACGCTGAGGGTTACGGCAACCGGAGGTTCCGATAAAGAGTCGGACGAGCGTCTGCAGCCGGTTTTGGAGTATATCTATAGACGGGCGGGAGGATTTATCTACGGAGAGGGGCGTGACCGGACGCTGAGTGAGGTGATCGGAACCATTCTGCGGGAGAGAAAGCTTACCCTCTCCGTAGCGGAAAGTTGTACCGGAGGATTTCTCGCAAACAGCCTGACCGACCATCCCGGCAGCAGTGACTTTTTTCTCGGTGGAGTCGTTGCTTATGACAATGCTGTCAAACAGTCACTCTTGAAGGTCTCCTTAGCGGATATTGAACGTGAGGGAGCCGTGAGCCGCACGGTGGCTCTGCAGATGGCAGAAGGTGTGGCGACGCGTACCGGAAGTGATATTGGCGTCTCTACGACCGGGATAGCCGGGCCGGGCGGCGGGACGGAAGAGAAACCTGTAGGAACGGTCTGGATGGGATTCTATCTGATGGGAGAGCGATTTGCCCTGAAGGCACAGTTTACGAATGACCGGCTGATCAACAAAGAGCGTACAGCAACGGTTGTGCTGGAAACAGTTCGGCGAAAACTGAACGAACTGGATCATTTCCCGTATGGTCTCAAGCCGGTTTATTCATGATGCTGCTGAATATCATAACTGCCGGACTGTTGCTGTTTCAGGTCCAGACATCCGACCCGGAGGGTGGCCAGCCTGGAGATCCTGAAATTTCAGAGCCTGATACGACGGAGGCAGCTGCCGACACAGTTTCCGTACCGGAGAGAATTGACCCTGAAGGGGAAGAGGACGAGGAAGAGGAGCTTGTGCCTATATCGATCTGGGAGGTACAACAGCCTCCAGGGTATCTGGTGGCAGAGACGGACAGTACCCTTCGATGGTTCATGGCGCTGGACTGGACGGAACAGCTCAGCCGGAATCCGGGAGTGATCGCCTATCGGACCGGATCTCTCGGAAGGCCGGCCGGACTCGATATACACAGCTTTGAAAACCGCCATCAACGGGTTGAAATAGAGAACCTTTCGGCAAACGATCCGGTAACCGGTCAGGTTCACTGGGGAAGGGTTCCAATCCACAAGATCGAGTCGATAGCAATATCCGACCGGAGCGGCTACCATTCTGCATCTGTGCGGCTTCGGGAACACTACCTGGTTCAGCCCCGAACCTATCTGAATTTCGATGAGAGCAGAGATAATTACCGCAGCCTCGAATTTGCTTTTATACAGAACCTCACCTCCAGATTGAATCTGGAGCTCTCCTACTGGGACCGGAAAGATGGCACCCTCTATACCAGAAACAACATGGAGGGCAATCAGATTGTTGCAAAAGGGCGCTACCATCTGAGTGAGGAGCTTATGGTCAAAGCGGGTTACGTCACCAATACACTGAATCAGGAGGAGCCGTTCGGATACTCCATTGCGGATCTGCGTCAGTACCATTTTAACCCCTACTCGACCGGGGCTGTCCGCTCCTCTGCCTCCTCGGCACGTTCCATGAGCGACCTCTATCTTCAGCTATACCAGAGAAGAGGGGAGGAGGACCCGGCCGGCCGAATGGTTGGCCTCAGTCTTCAGGGCGATGGATGGGATCTGAAATCGAGTAGTGATTCGGTTCGTTATAATATGAACCGTTTAACGTTGCAGGCGTGGCAGGATCTGGAGGTTGGCCCCGCCAGATTCCGGTTCTATGCAAACGGGGAGTCACTTCAGGACAATGAACAGGAAACCCTGACTGAGCATCGCTGGTTCCGCTGGAACATCGGCCTGAAAGGGGAACTTTCGATCACAGATGTTGCCGGGATCGGTTTTACCGGAGATTACCGGGGCCGCAGTGACAGCCGTACAGGGTATGAACTCTCCGGATATCTGAGCCTGCGGCCGGTCCGGCCGGTTGAACTACGTGGATATGGAGGCATCACCTCCTCCATTCCGGAGCTTCAGGCTCTCTACTGGAACTCGGAAGAGTGGCAGGGAGACCGGCAGTTATTGAATGAAGAAGCTTTTTTTTCCGGCCTGTCTGCTACACTGGGGATCGGATCAGCTCTTACACTGGGTGTCCGGGCTGACCTTCGCCAGGTGGAGCAGGGGATCTTTGTAAACCCGGACGGACTGTTTCAAAATATTGACCCTTACACCAATTTGTCCGGCACTGCCTGGGCAGAGTTCGACAGTGAACGGTTTGAAGGCCTATTCTCCGTAAGCAGCCAGGCTTTTTCTTCCGGGTCCGGCCTGGAGATGAACCGGAATCTGAATGGCGGAGGAGAACGGGTCTGGATCAAAGGTGCGCTCTACTGGAAAAATTATCTGTTTGACAGAGCACTGTTTTTGACGGCCGGTATCTCCGGCATGTACAGCCCCGGGGAGTATCACTCTGCATCCTGGCTGCCGGAGCTAAATCGCTGGCAGCACGGCCATGCTCTGCAGGCGATCCCGTCGTTCTATCGCCTTGATACCGAGGTATCGGCACGAGTTCGCTGGATGATGGTTCTGGTTAGATGGGAGAATTCACTCGACCGGATTGATCAGCTGGGATACTTCGAAACGGAGGGGTACCCGATGCCGTACCGGAGAATGATCTTCGGCCTCCGCGTCCTCTTCACCAATTGACATTCTGGTTTCTTCCTTCAATACTAACTCCTGTATTCTGTATTCTAATAAAATTCTTACCTTGCTCCCATGAGTGTACGATATGTTATTAAAGAAGGATTTGCAGGAATTGCCCGGACGAAACTGGCCGCATTTACCTCGATGTTTTCTCTTTTTGTCGCTGTATTTCTGATCGGAATTCTCTTCCGTGTGGGTTACAACGCCTATGAATTGGCACAGTCCTTACGCCAGCAGGTTGAAGTGGAGGTCTTTCTGCATGAACTGGATGGGCAGAGCCGGGAGGAGATTCGGGAAGTTCTGTCCGGAAGTGCGCTGGTCGATCAGGTTACCTATCTGTCTCAGGAGGATGCCGCTCAAATTTTTCAGGAGGAGTTCGGGTTTGGGGGTGAGTCTCTTGCTGATCTGAGTTTTCTGCCCGCGTCATTTAAAGTAACCATTGCCACGGATGCTGATCTCGATGAGGTTGAACAGTTTGTCGGAGAACTTCGGGAGTTCAATGGTGTCGATGAGGTAAAATTTAACCTGGCGCTGATTCGAATGCTCGAGTCCAGGGTACAAACATCTGCGATGATTGGAGGGGGGCTCGGCCTGTTGATTCTTTTTGTATCCGTCATTCTGGTTTTCAATACAATTCGCCTGACGATCTATGCAAAAAGGGACTTGATACGGGCGATGAAATTGGTTGGCGCGACCAATGGTTTTATCCGGAGGCCTTTTTTAGTCGAAGGTGTTGTACAGGGGCTGATAGCCGGTGGGAGCGCTGCTCTGTTGCTATTCGGACTTTTTACATGGGGACTGCCTCGGTATCTGCCTCAATTCAGTGAGTTCGCCTGGCCGTACGGAGAGTGGTATTATCTGATCGGAGGAGTTGTTCTGCTGGCTGTTGTGATGGGTTGGTGGGGAAGCCAATGGGCTTCCAGAAAGTTCATCCGCGATGCCACTGTTTACGGGTAATCGGGACAGCCTGGCCCAATCTCATGAGCTCCGGGGCCACACACTTTGGATTACCTCGTTCTAACTCCCGATTTCAGTATTCAGCCTGTAGTCCGCCCGGGGTGCAGCTCTCCCTGTAAAGAATCCAAAGGTCCATAACGATTCGGGGCAATTGACAGGATTCGAGCCGGAGTGGATTTTTTCCATGGAGCCCTGCACCCCGGGCTATCACGTCCTGACTCCTGTATTCTATTCAATTCGACATTGTCTTGATCTTGTCGCCGCTTTTTTTCCTCTTCTCGCAGCTCTCCGTATCGTTACAACGGCCTACAAAATGGAGGGAGTGCATCCGGATGTCAAAGTCGTGAATCTGTTCCATCAGTTTCTGGATTTCGTGAATTCTCGGATCACAAAATTCAATGACTACTCCACACTCCTCACAAATCATGTGGTCGTGCTGCTGATAAGCGTATGCTCGTTCGTAGTAATACTGATTCTTGCCGAACTGTTGTCTCTGTACCAGGCCGCATTCAACCAGAAGGTCCAGGGTATTGTATACGGTCGCACGGGATACCCGTGTACCGGAATTTTTCATACTGAAGAAGATATCGTCAGCATCGAAATGGCCATCGGATCCATAGATCTCTTCCAATACCATAAAACGTTCGGGTGTCTGCCGCTGGTTTCGCTCTTTCAGATAGGTCCGAAAGATCTCTTTTACTAGCTGGATTGTCTCTTCCTGGGCCGGATGTGCCATAATAACAGTGGTTTTGGTCTAAACAGAGGAAACGGTATCTCTGTCATTTCAATTACTAACGGCGTTAAAAACGGATTGTTCTCCACCGAAAACCTGTGTTAACAACCGTAAGCCGGGGATTCGGCAGTTTTATGCTCGCCGACCAAACAGTACTCTGCAGTTTTATCTTTCTGAGAGAGAACGGCTGCAATCTGCCGGCTGAAAAATTACTCTTCCGTCGCCTGGCGCGCTGTAACAAACGAGCGAATCCCCATAATCAGGAAATAGATACAGAGAATTGCCATGATGGATTGAGCATATGCGGCAGCCGGCCGGATGATCGACGCTCCGCCCAGTGCTCCGAATACCTGAATAAGCCCGCCATAGGAGCCCGCGAGGCCAAGTATTGCCAACAGCAGCGCACCGTGCATGGCGTGCTTTCGCATCGGTTCACTCTTTGCCCCGAGTATTCCCAGACCCCAGAGTGCAATCCCGAAAAAAGATGGAATCAGAGCTGTGAGACTCTCCATACCGGTTATGAAATAGGAGATGATGCCGAGGAGAAAGAGAATGGCTCCGATGTTCTTGGACAGGTTAGGCACGTTTGTTCAGATTAAGTGACGGTTTTTATGATTCCCTTCTAAAATAATATCTGGCGGGCTGATTAAAAAGGAGCATTCTCATCTTCCGGGCCTCCCGGTGAATGAATCGGAGGTGGAGTGGCCGGTCCTCCGGATTGATCTCCGGAGGGAGGCTCCTGGCCGGGCGGGGCCGAGTGGTCTGCCTGCGTAAAGTTTTCAAAGCGTGCATAGTTCTCTACAAAAAACAGACGTTTTGCTCCGATTGGCCCGTTTCTCTGCTTCCCGACGATTACTTCTGCCAGCCCTTTTGTGGAGTGCCCTTCCGGTGTTGTTTTAATCCCGTAATACTCCGGCCGATAGAGAAACATGACTACATCGGCGTCCTGTTCGATCGATCCACTCTCCCGTAAGTCACTGAGCTGAGGCCGTTTATCGCCCCCTCTCTGCTCCACTGCCCGGCTCAGCTGTGAGAGTGCGATTACCGGAACTCCAAGTTCTTTTGCGAGTGCTTTCAGACCTCGTGAAATTGTGGCAATTTCCTGCTCCCGGTTGCTGTTGTCACGTACACTGGCTGTCATCAACTGCAGATAATCCACGATCACCAGGCCGATGTCGTGTTCGCTCTTCAACCTCCGGCACTTGGTGCGGAGTTCCATGATACTCAGGCCCGGCGTGTCGTCGATAAAGATCCTGGCTGTAAAGAGGCGGCTTGCAGCGTCGATGAGCCGTTTGAACTCATCGTCTTTCAGACGGCCGGACCGGGCCGCCTGGGCATCAATTCTTCCCTCCATGGTAAGCAGCCTCTGAACCAGAGACTGGTTGGACATCTCCAGGCTGAAAAGGGCGACGTTGGTCTGGAGGTTTTCATCGACGTGCAGGGCTGCATTCCTGGCGGCGGTCAGGACAAATGCTGTCTTTCCCATTGAAGGGCGGGCCGCAATAATAACGAGGTCTCCCGGCTGAAACCCGGAGGTGATTTTGTCTACGTCCAGGCCGGTCGGGACACCCGTAATACCGGATGGCTTGCCCCGGATATCCTCCAGGTACTGAAGCGTATCCTTTAAAACATCTCCGATAGCCTGGGCGCTTGCCCGTGTTTTGGTATTGGAGAGATCAAAAATGCGCTGTTCTGCTGTATCAAGAACATCATAGGCATCGGAGGAGGAGTCATAAGCATTTTTGATGATCTCATTGCAGTTCAGGATCAAATTTCGTTTGATCGCTTTCTCTGAGATGATCTGGGCATGATAATCGATATTGGCTGCGGAGCTGACAGATCGGGTCAGATCCGAGAGATAGCCGGCCCCGCCGATCGTATCGAGCAGGTTATTGTCTCTCAGCTCACTTTCAACAGTGAGCAGGTCCAGCGGGTTGTCTCTCTCGTAAAGGTCATAAATCGTCTCAAAGATATGTCTGTGTGCTGGTTTGTAGAAATCTTCAGGACGGAGCATCTGCAATGCAATCGTGGCGGCTTCATGCTCGATCAGCATCGAGCCGAGAACAGCCTCTTCCACCTCAATAGCCTGAGGAGGAATTCGCCCTTCCCCCTCAAGCAGGTCGTAGGACTCTTTCCCGCTATTCTTTCGATGTTTGGATGAAGTAGAATCAGCCATTGGTGTATTTTCACTGCTTTTCAAAGAGTTGAATGATACTAAAACTGACTCTCACAAACGAACCTGAATTGTCAAAATTCAGAAGCGATTTGTACGTTATATCCATGGTGTGATGTCAACCAACTTCTTGTACAGTCGCCGGCTGGCGGATCTTTTTATTTCTGATGATGTGACGTGGTGACGTTCCCGTATGTGTAGACGGCACAGTTCTGAATTTCTGAAATTCCGGAACGCTGGTGTCCGTTCGTTTCTTCATAGATAAGGTTTATCTGGTTAGATAAAAATAGTTACCTTTCTATCAAGAAATGGTTCCGAAACAGTTGTTAAGAAAATCAGGACAGGATTTTGAGTAAAGTAAAAATGGAAATATTGGGCTTGTCAACGAGTCCGAGCAGCGGCGGGGCATATGCGTTGATACTTCATGAAGTGGATGGGAACCGGAGGTTGCCAATCATAATCGGAACATTCGAAGCACAGGCTATTGCGCTGGAACTGGAGAATATCAAACCTCCGAGGCCGATGACGCATGATCTGCTGAAGAATATCGTGCTCAGTTTCAACTCTTCTGTTGATGAAATTTATATCAACGATCTGAATGACGGGACTTTTTTTGCGCAGATCATTTACCAACGAAATGGGGAAAAAGTGGAACTTGATGCACGGCCGAGTGATGCCATAGCATTAGCAATCCGGTTTGGTGCGCCGATTCATGTTGCAAAAAATGTTTTGGACGAAGCAGGAATCGAATCTGATGAACCGGAGCGTGAGGAGTCCGAACGTACTTCGGAGAAATCTGGTGAGCGGGGAGGCGAGATGTCCAGAATGGAACAGCTCGAACATGAGCTTCAGCTTGCAATTGAAACAGAGAATTATGAAAAAGCAGCCAAAGTCCGGGATCAAATTCAAAAACTAAAGAGCTGACCTTACGTGGATTGTACACCCTATCCGTTTCATAAACTGCCGTTTTCCGATCTGTTTTGCAGCTATATCCGACAGGAAGATTCTCTCTCGCCGTTTTTTTCTGCAAATCCGTTTAATGAGGAGTCGATCCGGGAATACTCAGACGGTTTCCGTTTTGCCGGAGATCGTGAGACGTCAGTGGAACTCCTTCGGGACTTTCAGGAACAGTTCGGAGCCAGACAGCCAACGTATGATCAGATTGATCGGTTGGCAGATCCGGAAGCTGTAGCGATTGTAACGGGGCAGCAGTTGATGATCTACGGCGGCCCGCTCTTTACGATCTACAAGACAATTACAGCCATTCTCTATGCACGGCGCTGGGAAGTTCTTTTGGGCCGTCCGGTCATCCCGGTCTTCTGGCTCGCGGATGAAGATCATGATTTTCCGGAAGCGGCGAAACTGGGAGTATTGACAAATAGCGATTTTCAAACACTTGAACTGGCCGGGGACGATCTGGACGTTCCGGTCGGCCGGCGTCTGCTTGGAGACGACTTTGAGAGGTTTCGGGCAGAGCTTTTTGATCTGTTGCCGGAGACCGATTTCAGTGAACCACTCAAGGGGGTTTTGGACCGGTTTTACAAGAAGGGGGTTTCCTTCCGTCAGGCTTTCGGAAGCCTGATGCTCCACCTGTTTGGCTCAGAAGGGCTGGTTCTGGCTGGCAGTGATACACCGGAGATCAAGCAGGCAGTACTGAACCCGCTTCTCAATTCGGCGGAAAAACACCGGGAGGTATTTCAAAGGCTGGAAGGGCAGAGCAGGGACCTGGAAGCGAGCGGTTACCATCGGCAGGCTGTCGTACAATCATCGAATCTATTCTTTCTGGATGAAACGGGTGGCAGGCAGAAGCTTGATGTAGAGAATACCACCTGGTCAACTGGAAACGGAGAGTCATGGAGCAGTCCCGAACTCATCAAACAGATCTCGGAGACCCCGGAGCGGTTCTCTCCCAATGTTTTTTTACGTCCTCTCGTACAGGATCGATTGCTGCCGACGCTTGCCTATGTAGGCGGGCCAGGTGAGATCGCCTACTATGCTCAAATGAAAGCCCTCTACTCCGGTATGGATCAACAAATGCCGGTTATTCTTCCCCGTTTCTCGGCAAGTCTGATTGAGCCGGCGATCGACCGGATTCTTGAGAAACTTCCGTTTGAGGCTGGTGATTTTCAAAACCGTATTGAGGATCTGGAGTCAGCCTATATCGAGAAGGTAGACCGGCTGGATGTTGAAACACTCTTTACTGACTGGAAAGAACAGGTATCGACAATCACAAGCAAGAAGGTAGAACAGATCAAAACAATTGATCCGACCTTATCAACGGCTGCGGACAAGGCGGGTACCTTGTTTGAAAATGAGTTAAACCAGTTGAAGGGCAAGGTCTATAAATCAATGAAGAGGGAGGAAGAAATTCAATTGAACCGGATCAGGCGTATCAAAGAGAATCTGTTTCCTGATAACGGGCTTCAGGAGCGGAGTGTCGGGTTTCTCTGTTATATGAATAAATATGGCCCTGATATCTGGAACCGGTTGCTTGAACTGCTTGAAGATCAGACACCAGATACTCACAAACTGATTCGTCTCTGATGAGTATCAGGCAACGGAAACAGGAGATCCGAAAAGAATGCCTCTCCTGGAGGGAGTCTCTGTCGGAAGAGCAGATCAGGAAGAGGAGTCATCGCATTATCGATACTCTCCGATCTGGTCCTGAATTGTCTGAAGCCAAACGGATTCATTGTTATCTGCCGATTCCCGGACGTGGAGAGGTGGATATAACGACACTGGTAGCAAGCCTGCTTGGGCCTGAGAAAAAAGTTATCGTGCCCCGGATATCTGCGAGTGGCCAGGAGCTGAATCACTATCTTCTTGAAGAAATGGCTGCATTGAAGCCGAACAGCTGGGGTATTCCGGAGCCTGTCGGGGGTAAACAGGTATCTGCCAGCTATCCGGATCTGATTCTGGTACCGGTAGTTGCAGCAGACCGTGAAAAGAACAGGATTGGATATGGGAAAGGGTACTACGACCGTTTTCTCGCCCAAACCGATGCGAAAAAAATCGGGCTTCTCTATAGGGAGTGCCTGTTGGCGGAGGAGCTTCCCACAGAACCCTTTGATATCCCTCTGGATTTGCTCGTTACGGATGAAGGGATATTTTAACGACGAGTTTTCTTATAGGCATCATGCCAACCGTGACACAAGCTGTCACTGCCGGCCGTTATCTTGCCCATTCACAGAACTGACAACTGCATGACAGAAAGAGCTTCATGGATCTGACACTGATTGTTTTGACACTGATTGCGATTCTGGCTGGAGCTGCCCTCGGATATTTTATCGGGAAGTCCGGCCTGTCCCGGCTCGAGGAACGAAATCAATCTCTTGGTTTACAGATGGAAGAGTCTGTACGAAAAACGGAAGAGGAGCGCCGCCGCGCGGATGAGGCGGAACGGGAGCTGGCTGGCCTGAAAGCGGATTACCGGAACCTGAATGAGAAGTTGCAGGTACAGAAAGAGGAGTTTCAGAAACTGCAGGAGACATTCCGGGAGCAGTTTGAGAACCTGGCCAACCGGATTCTCGATGAAAAATCAAAAAAGTTTACCGAGCAGAATCGCGAAAAAATGGATCAGCTGCTGAAACCTCTGGGAGAGAAGATTGAGCAGTTCCGAAAACAGGTGGCCGAGACGTATGAAAAAGAGACCCGCGACAGGGTCTCTCTCAAGGAGCAGATCCGACAGATGTCTGAACTGAACCAGAAGATGAATGAAGAGACGAAGAACCTGACAAAAGCACTGAAGGGGAGTTCCAAACAACAGGGGAACTGGGGGGAGGTGATCCTGCAGAGAATCCTTGAAAAATCCGGATTGACCCGGGGCCGCGAGTATGAACTACAGGAGAGTAGAAAGAGCGAAGATGGGCGATCTCTGCAGCCTGATGTTGTTGTCTATCTCCCGGAAGAAAAACGATTGGTTATCGATTCAAAAGTCTCGCTGACTGCTTACGAACGCTACTCTTCTGCCGAGGATGACGAACTGCAGGAGACGGCGGTCCGCCAGCATATCCAGTCGGTTCGGGCTCATGTGAAGGGGTTGAGTGGTAAAGAGTATCAAAAACTGTACGGCGGGAACAGCCCGGACTTTGTCCTTCTCTTTATTCCGATCGAATCAGCATTTGGCCTTGCACTTCAATTTGACCCGGATCTCTATTACGAAGCGTTTGAAATGAATATTGTCATCGTAAGCCCATCCACACTTCTGGCGACCCTGGCAACCATAGACAGTATCTGGAAGCAGGAGTATCAAAATAAAAATGCTCTCGAAATCGCAGCCCGGGGCGGCGCTCTGTATGATAAATTTATCGGTTTTATTGAGAGCATGAAGGATATCGGACAGCGAATAGATCAGACTCAAAAGAGTTATGATCAGGCGATGTCACGGCTCAGTACAGGCCATGGAAATGTGGTTCGGCAGGTCGAGATGCTGAAGGAGCTCGGCGCGAAAGCGTCAAAAAAACTTCCTGAAGACCTGCAGGAGAGCCGGGAGCATCCCAAGAAGCTGACTACAGAGAAAGATTCGTCTAATGGCGGTGAGAGTTCCTGACTTGACATCGGCAGGAGTGCTGCTCTGTTTCCGTAAGCCGGTTGTGGGTTATGATAGAGTTGGAAATAAATGTTGAATGCAAATGGTAAACTCCTTATAATCATAAAGATTAAGTCAATAACGAACTGACGGAACTATTTTTGATGAACAGTAAAATGAATAACTCCACCATCTCAATCTCAGAATGTAATGCCCTTGTTATGGAGTGTTGCTGTATCTGTTGCCGGGGAAAGGTAGTGGAGCTGAACTGTTCAATCTGAGTGTAAAATGAACATTTAAAAGCCCACTGCCTCCGACAGGTAGCGGGCTTTTTTGTTTTACACAAACCATGCTCTCCTCTGCCTGTCCGTCACAGGGCCACCGATTATCCGCTATTTGCTACCGTTTTATTATGCATCGAATCAGTTACCAGATATG
>JBBDRW010000038.1:0-1686 GCA_040905265.1 Balneolaceae bacterium
ATCCTTTCTGGAGAATCGCCTCTCTGTGTCGGGTGATATTTATTCTAGACGCACCGAGGATATCCTTCTCCCGCTCTCCATTCCGGATATGGTAGGCCTGAACGCCCCGTTCCAGAATGCAGGTATTGTCGAGAACAAGGGGTGGGAGCTTGAAGTTGGCTGGCAGGACAATGTCGGGGATTTCAGCTATGGAGTGAACCTGAACCTGTCTGACAACCAAAACGAGGTGGTCGACCTTGTTGGAACAGGCCCGTATGTAGAGGGTGGAGGCCTCGGTGGAAACGTGATTCAGGAAGGGTCTCCGGTCAGTGCGTGGTACGGCCTTGAAGCCGAGGGGTTGTTCAACTCCTATGAACAGATTGATGCCCATGCTGATCTCGCCGGCTGGGAAACACGGCTCGGGGATGTCATCTTCAAGGATCAAAACGGAGATGGAATTATCAATGATGAGGACCGTGTCGTGATAGGCGATCCCACGCCGCGCTATATGTTTGGTGTGAATCTGAACATGGCCTGGAAGAATTTCGATTTCAGCGCATTCTTCCAGGGTGTTGGCAAGCGTGACCAGTATTTGGGCCTTGGTTTCGCCCAGGGGCCTGTTTGGGAAAACTACACCTCTGTCTGGCACAAGGATCACTGGACACCTGATAACCAGGATGCCCGCCATCCGGCATACTATTCCAACTACAACCGGAATTACTACACCACGAACTCCTGGTGGATTCTGGATGGAAGCTTTGTCAAGCTCCGGAATGTTCAGGTTGGATATACGGTGCCGCAGAGTGTTCTGGCCCCCCTGGGTATTCAGGGAGTACGGATCTATGCTACCGGCAAGAATCTCTGGATGAAGAATAATCTGGGACTGGATCTGGATCCGGAGTATCCATGGACTGTCGCGGACTACTATCCGCAGACAAGAGTGATCAGCCTTGGCGCCAACATCAGCTTCTAAAATGACCATGACAAGGATTATTATGATGATTAAGACAATGACTAGTACGACAAACAAGACAAGGAACCTGCTGCTTTCGGGCATGCTCGTTCTCGGTATCATGTTCGGGGCAACAGGCTGTGACAGTGAGCTCCTGACGACGGTGCCAACAGACAGAGTCTCCTCGGCGACTTTTTGGGCCAATGAGCGGGATTTTAATACAGCTCTGAACGGAGCCTATGACAGAATGATGGGAGTGAATATCGACCCGATGTACTTTGACGGTACCACGGAGATCGGCTACTCCCATGCTGACTGGATGCGCCAGCATGAATACGTAATGGGGAGGGCGAATGCACTTTCAGGCTGGTCTTCCGGAATGTGGAGCCGGCTTTTCACCGGCATCTCCCGTTCCAACGAAATCCTTGCCCAGCTTGGCCAGGTTGACGATGGTGTACTTTCTACTGAAGCTGCCAACAGAATCCGTGGAGAGGCACTCTTTCTGCGAGGCTACTTCTACCACGAACTCCTCTGGATGTTTGGAGAGGTTCCTCTCTATACCTCTGTACCAACGGTAGAAGAGGCGCAAGAAGCTAGCCGTGCTTCACGGGAGGAGGTATACAACCGGATTACCACGGATCTGGCAGAAGCCGCCACTCTTTTGCCTCCAACCTGGAACTCCAGCCAGTATGGCCGTGCCACCAGTGGTTCTGCGATGGCTTATCATGCTCGGACCGCGCTGTATGAAGCAAGCT
>JBBDRW010000039.1:0-1672 GCA_040905265.1 Balneolaceae bacterium
CCTCCTCGTCCTGATGTTTGTGGGAGCGTTTTTGGAGGTGTTGGGTGTCGGTATGCTGCCTGGATTCGTAGCGATTATTGCAACACCCGATCGGGTATTTGACGTGGAGCTACTGGCTCCTGTTTTAAAGTATCTTAATATCACCGACGGAGGAGATCTGTTGGTGCTTGGGGCTATCACACTGATCCTGGTGTTTCTTTTAAAGAATGGATATCTCATCTTTTTTCGATATATAGAAGCACGATTTGTATTCCGGCGCTACGCATCCGTGGGAAGCCAGCTTTTTGACCGATATATGAGTGCTCCTTACTCATTCAGTCTGGCCCGGAATTCCTCCGAGCTGCTTCGGAATGTGACGTCAGAAGCTCACTTGTTGATCAGCGCTGTTCTCAGCCCGGCGCTGAAGATGTTGAAGGATGCAATCATGATCGCCGGGATCTTTCTGCTTTTGGTCTTTGTTGAGCCGCTCATCTCCCTGCTGGTGTTCATACTTCTCGGTGGAGCAAGCACACTGCTTCTAAAAGCTCTCCGTAATCGAATGAAGAGCTACGGTAAACAGGCTCTGCTTGATCGGCATATGTTAATCCGGGCAGTAAACGAGGGCCTGGGTGGTTTGAAAGATGTCATTGTACTGAACCGGGAGAACTGGTTTGTTAAACGGTTCAATAAGCATGTAAACAGCTATGCCCGTTCCCAGTTGTTCAAACAGGTCGCTGCCGGAAGCACCAAGCCGGTCATTGAGACGATTGCGGTCGGCGGTATGCTTGGTATTGCGCTTCTTCTTTACCTGCAAGGGCGAAGCCTGGAAGTAATCATTCCGATTCTGACGCTGTTCGGTGCAGCAACCCTTCGACTGATGCCGGCTATTCAGGAGATCGTCACCTGTTATAACAATCTTCGGTATCATATCTATAGTGTTGAACCGGTACACCGTGATCTTATGGAATTGCCAGTACGAACAAAGGACAGCTCTGCCTCCGGCAAGCTTGCATTCCGGAATGTAATTCGGTTTGAACAGGTCGGGTATCATTACCCCAATGCAAATGCTCAGGCTGTGGATGAAATAAATCTCTCCATCAGGCGAGGTGAAGCTGTCGGTTTTGTGGGCCCCTCAGGTGCCGGTAAGACGACACTTGTGGATATGCTCCTCGCGCTTCTGGAACCGCAGGAAGGAGAGATTACCGTCGATGGCACTCCTATTTTTGAGAATCCATCCGCCTGGCAACGAAATGTGGGGTACATCCCTCAGTTTATCTTTCTGTCTGATGACACGATTCGCCGCAATATCGCATTCGGGCTGCCGGATCACGAAATAGACAAAGAAGCGGTACAGAGTGCTCTGGAGGCCGCGCAACTTACAGATCTGATTCAGGATCTTGAGAAGGGGCTGGATACAGTGATCGGAGAGCGTGGAGTCAGGTTATCCGGCGGCCAGCGGCAGAGGATCGGGATCGCCAGGGCACTCTATCACAATCCCTCTGTTCTGATTATGGATGAAGCAACGTCCGCACTGGACAATGTGACGGAAAAGTATGTGATTGACGCGATCGAGCAATTCAAAGGGGAGAGAACCATTGTGATGATTGCGCACCGGCTGACGACTGTGCAGTATTGTGACATGTTATACTTTATGAATGACGGCCGGGTAACAGATCAGGGTACATACGAAGAT
>JBBDRW010000040.1:0-10130 GCA_040905265.1 Balneolaceae bacterium
AGCAGGTAAAAATACGTGGTTTCCGAATCGAGCTTGGAGAGATTGAAGCGTGCCTGACGAGCTTTCCTCTGATCAGTTCTTCGGTGGTGACAGTGAGAAGAGGTGAGAGTGGCAATGAACTGGCCGGATATGTGGTTTTTCAAAGCGGTGTTGACGGCACGAGCCAGCTCTCCTCCGTTCGCGAACATCTCGCAAAACAGTTGCCGGATTATATGATCCCGGCCTCGTTTGTTGTGCTCGACGAGATGCCGCTGACGCCCAACGGCAAGGCAGACCGCAAGGCTCTTCCCGAACCCGGCCGGGAACAGCAAACCAGGGAAACCGACTATGTGGCGCCTGAAACACGGCTGGAAAGGCTACTTGCAACGTTATGGCAGGATGTACTTCATGTTGAGAACGTCGGTGTCCGGGACAACTTTTTTGAGATGGGCGGGGATTCGATCAAGGGGGCTATTTTTGCCAACCGGATGCAGCAGCAGACCGGAGCTGTTTTCTATGTGGTGGCCCTGTTTGAAGCACCGACCATTTCCGAACTGGTCGACTATATGCGCATCCATTACCCGGATACGGTTTCGGCTTTCGGGGATGGGGAAGAGCGTACTGCATCCGGGCGTCGACTTTCACCAGCCGATCTTGCAACGCTTCGCAATGCAATTGAGCCTCTGGCCCCTTATCCGCAAATTCTGAAGACACCGAAAAACCGCCGGGCCATATTTGTCCTGGCACCGCCCCGATCCGGTACGACTCTGCTCAGAGTACTGCTTGGCGGCCATTCACAACTCTTTGCGCCGCCGGAGCTGGAACTGATGCCGTTCAATACGCTTGACGAACGCAGCGAGACCTATACGGGCGGGGATTCTTTTTGGCTGGAGGGAACACTCCGGGCGGTCATGGAGCTGAAAAACTGTGACGCGGACAGTGCAAAAGCCATGATGGCTGAACGTGAAGCGGCCGGCATGAGTGTCAAGGATTTCTACGGCGAGATGCAAGAGTGGCTCGGAGAGCGCATGCTCGTGGATAAATCGCCGTCCTATGTACTGGATCCGCTCATACTGCAGAGAATTGAAGAGACGTTTGAAGATCCGCTGTACATTCATCTGCACCGCCATCCCTGTGGTATGATCCGCTCCTTTGAAGAGGCCCGGCTCCAGCAGATCTTCTTCCGTTATCCGCATTCTTTTACGCCCGGACAACTGGCTGAACTGATCTGGACGCATAGTCATCGTACCATTTCGGGTTTTCTCGAGTCCGTTCCGGACAGCCGTAAACTTCAGATCAGTTTTGAACAGATGACGCGGGATGCGCAGGTTGAAGTAGAACGGATGTGCAGATTTATCGGGATCGATTTTCAGCCGGAGATGCTGGCGATTCATGAGGAACAGGAGAAGAAGCGACGGATGACCGACGGTATCCATAAAGAGTCGACGATGCTCGGGGATGTGAAATTTCACACGCACAAACGCATTGATGCGACGGCAGCCGACCGCTGGCGCGAAAGCTATGACGAAGACTTCCTGAGTAATGTGTCGCGGGAGACGGCCCTGGAATTGGGCTATGAGGGTGCTCATGTGTCCTTAATAGATGCAGGGGCAGACACTGATACTTCACAGACTGGTATTCAGACCGGAGCAAGAAACGGTATTTCCGACAGTCGGAAAGAAAGTCAGAAAGACAAGGCCTGGAATAATAAACAGACAGACGATACCGGCAGAAACAAGATTACCGAACACAGCAGAGACAAAGAGAATACTCAGGGCGGCAAAAAAGAGCAGCTGGTTTCCGAGCGCCCTCTTTCCTTCTCACAGCAGCGGTTATGGTTTCTGGATCAGTTGGAAGGCTCGGGAAATACCTACAACATGCCGGTTGCCCTCTGGTTGAACGGCCCTCTGGATACCGAGGCACTTTTGAGGGCAGTGATGGCCATACCGGCCCGGCACGAGGTTCTCAGGAGCCGGTTTATAATGGAAAACGGAGAACCGGTTTGCCTGCTGGAAGAGACGTTGCCACCACCAACCATTGTGGATCTGCAACTGCTTGATCCCGAAGAGAAGGAAAAGGAGGCGGTTAAATGGCTGGAGCAGGAGAGTAATCGCTCCTTCGATCTTGCCAAGGGGCCACTTTTCAGGGCGGTTCTGGTGAAACTGTCACCGGAACGACATCTGCTGATGATCACCATGCACCACATTGTATCCGACGGGTGGTCGGTGGGCATCGTCTCCGGAGAACTCGAGCAGTTCTACAAGCATTATTCGGGCATCGGCTCCGGGCATCACATCGGGTCGGTTCCCGGAAGCGAGCCTGGAGATGAAAATGTGTTGGTAAACGAAAATGGATCTCAAAATGGCAACGCAGCCGGATCCGCCCCGGAACCTCTCGCCAAACAGTACAGCGACTACGCCACCTGGCAACAAAAGCTTTTCCGAGGGGGAGAACTGGACCGGCAGCTGGCATACTGGAAAGATCAACTGAGTGACAGCCCTGCATTGCTTGAACTTCCGGCCGATCACCCCCGTCCGGTTATGAAAAGCTACGAAGGCAAGACGATTCAGTTCAATATCGGAGCAGATCTGACTGAGAAAGTGAGAAAACTGGCCGAGAATACCGGAAGTACCCTCTACATGACACTTTTGGCCGTGTTTGGTGTATTGATGAATCGTTACAGCGGGCAAACGGTCATTCCTGTGGGTTCCCCGGTTGCCAACCGGCGCGATATGAACTTTGAACCACTCATCGGGTTCTTTGTCAATACGCTGGTAATGAAAGTTACGGTCGACCCGGAAGAGTCTTTCCGGCAGCTTCTGAAACGGGTGCGGCAAATGGCTCTGGAAGCCTATTCCAATCAGGATGTTTCCTTCGAACAGATCGTTGACGAAT
This sequence comes from Balneolaceae bacterium, assembly GCA_040905265.1. Classification (GTDB taxonomy): domain Bacteria; phylum Bacteroidota; class Rhodothermia; order Balneolales; family Balneolaceae; genus JBBDRW01. The sequence goes on from JBBDRW010000040.1 coordinate 2,875, forward strand.
TGCAACCGGAACGTAACATGGGGTATTCTCCGCTATTCCAGGTTATGATGACCATGCAGGCGGGTGGCCTCACCCTGCCGAAACTAAGCGGCATTGAGGCAGAGGTAGCAGACTATTCGAACACCATTTCAAAATATGACCTGACCCTTCTCTTTTCAGAAGAGAAGGGAGGACTCACCGGGTCTCTCGAATACAGCACCGATCTTTTTGAGGAGTGGCGTATCCGGCAGATCGGTGAGAATTTTATTGAACTGTTGACCGGTATTACGACGAATCCGTCGGCCTGTGTGAAACAGCTCCCGTTGTTGCCATCCTCTACACAGGATCGCGTGCTGAAAGAGTGGAATCGTACAGATACAACGTTTACAACTCCGGACACTCTGCCTGAAACGATTCGCCAAACGGCGGCCCGTCATCCGGAGCGAATCGCACTGGTGTGTGGTGAGAGCGAACTCAGTTATGGTGACCTTGAGAGACGGTCGAATCGCCTGGCCCATCTGTTATTGAGTCTCGGGGTGGAAAAACAGTCGAGGGTCGCCGTCGCCATCGGGCGCTCCATAGATATGGTAGTCTCCCTGTTGGCGATCCTCAAAACCGGATGTTCTTATGTTCCTCTGGATCCGACGTATCCGGCCAACAGAATAGAGATGATATTTGAGGATGCCGGAATTGAATGGCTCCTGACACACAGCTCCCTTCAGGAATCGATGCCGGTGTGCGATCGGGTAGTATGCATTGACCAGGTGATGCCGGATCTGGATGACAGCCAATACCCCGACACACCACCGGTCACAGAGATCAGAGGGGAGGATCTGGCTTATGTGATCTTTACCTCCGGATCCACCGGCAGGCCGAAAGGGGTGATGATTCCTCACCGGGCAATGCTCAATTTCCTGAACAGTATGATCGAAAAGCCCGGAATTTCTGCCGATGATACAGTGTTGGCTGTCACTACGATCGCCTTTGATATCGCAGTTTTAGAACTTTGGGCGTCACTGGTTTCAGGCGCCGGGGTGGCCATTGCTTCGGAAAAGGATGTACGCGATGGGGAGGCTCTGCTGGATCTGATCCGGCGGCGGAAAATCACGCTGATGCAGGCGACCCCGGCTACATGGAACCTGCTTGTAGAAAGCGGCTGGGAAGGAACGCCGGAGCTCAAATGTCTTTGCGGTGGCGAAGCGATGCCGCGGCAACTGGCGGATGAACTGCTGACACGTTGCGGTACCGTATGGAACATGTATGGTCCGACAGAAACAACTGTCTGGTCGTCCATTCAGCAAATAGAAGGGGTGGGGCGTACTACAGAGGCGGTTGAACCGATCGGACGGCCCATTGCCAATACCTGCCTCTACATTCTCGATGATGAGCTGAACCCCGTACCACCGGGAGTGCCGGGTGAACTCTATATAGGTGGAAAAGGAGTGGCTGCCGGATATCTGAATCAGCCGGAAATGACAGCCGATCGATTTCTTCCGGATCCGTTCAGGGAAGCCGGCCGTATGTACCGGACGGGTGATCTTGCACGTTACCGGCCCGACGGAGTTACCGAGTATCTGGGGCGGATGGATCAGCAGGTGAAATTGAGAGGCTACCGGATTGAGCCGGGAGAAATAGAGCATCAGCTCAGACAATTTCCGGGTATTTTACACTGTGCAGTGGTCATACAGGGAGATGGAGTGGAGGCGCGTCTGGCTGCATTCTATGTTTTGGAACATGAGGAAAATCCCGTTCAGGCAACGGAATTGAAGGCATTTTTGCATTCCCGGTTACCGGACTATATGGTGCCCACCGTCTATGTTGCCCTTGAAGAGATGCCCTTGACACCCAATGGAAAGATGGATCGAAAGGCATTGAAGAGCATGGAAGGGGGCCGGGAAATGCTGGGTTCTGTGTCCGGTTCGTCGGCCCGCGATATTGCCGAGTTGCGCCTGTTGAACATATGGCAGGAGTTGCTCGACGACCCGTCGGTTGGACACGATGACAACTTCTTTGACGCCGGCGGCCACTCCCTTATTGCGGTCAGGTTGATGGCCGCTATCGGGGTGGAGTTTGGCCGCCATCTCCCGCTTGCCACTCTCTTTCAGAACCCGACGGTAGCACAACTCGCCCGACAGTTGAAAAAAGAGGGGTCATCTGACCTGTGGAGCCCGCTGGTTGAAATTCGGCCGGGAAGTCCCGGGAACAGACCACTTTTTTGTGCGCCGGGGGCGGGAGGCAATGTGCTGTATCTTCAGCCGCTTTCGAAATTCATCCGAAAAGAGACTCCCTTTTGGGGTCTGCAGCCGGCCGGCCTGGACGGTTTGTCATCGCCGGCTACTACAGTAGAGGAACTGGCATCCTGCTATATCGAAGGGATTGAAAAACTCAATCCGGATGGTCCGTGGCAGCTTTCGGGCCACTCATTCGGCGGGACGGTTGCATTTGAAATGGCCAGACAACTCAGGCAAAAAGGTCGGGAGGTTGGTCGGTTGATACTTCTGGACAGCCCGGCCCCTCAGTGGATCATACCCACGGGGCTTGACTGGCCTCAGGCCGAGTGGCTGGCTCAGGTGGCTCAGATCGCAAGCCATCAATACGGAGTGAGTCTCGGACTGTCCGCTGAATCCTTTGCCGGCCTGAATGAAGAAGAGCAGCTATACCGTCTTCAGCAACGACTTATTGAGACGGGTGTGTTTCCAGCCGACTCCAATATCAACTATTTGAGAGGATTTATGGATGTTTACCGGTCAAACCTCCAAATGGAGTACAAACCGGAGGAGGAGAAAGTGGATGTTGATCTCCTGTTGATTCGTTCAGCTGATCTGCAACCTGGTGAAATTGCCGATGAGAAGGCTATACAGATCCGGTCACAAAAGGATCTCGGATGGAGCCGATGGATCGGCGGAAAATTGGATGTCGTTGAAGCTCCAGGGGATCACCTGACGATGCTGAATCCGCCACACGTTGAAAAACTTGCCGTAATCCTGAACAGGACTCTGTCAGAAACCGGCACTCTAACCCCATCACCAACTCAAAAGCAGCAGTAAAAATAATGCCCGACCCGATCACATTATATGCGATCCCTTATGCCGGTGGACACTCTTTGGTCTACCGGAATCTCAAGCAGTATCTGTACCCCTCGGTCACACTTAAGACCCTTGAACTTTCCGGACGAGGATCGAGGGCCCGGGAACCATTGATAAGGGATGTGGAGGAGATTGCACAGGATTTGCTCGGAAAAATTCGGGGGGATATCACCGAGGGCAGTTACGCCCTGTTTGGACACAGTATGGGGTCGCTTCTGGCGTACCTGCTCTGTCGCAGTATTGCTGAAGAGGGGCTCCCGTTACCCAGACAGCTGTTCTGCAGTGGCCATGCCGCCCCCGCATCCAGAAAAAAAGATCCGTCATTTGCCCAGGCAAAATATTCCCTGTCAGCAGATGATTTTTGGGAGTATATTGACAGCCTCGGCGCACTTCCTCCCGAGGTGAAAGACCATGAGGAGCTGATGAGCTATTTTGAACCCATTTTACGGGCGGATATTCAGGCTCTTGAGTGTTTCGAATACAGGCCTGTTAACAGGCCTCTGGATGTACCCATAGCTGTTTTTTATGGAATCGATGACAGGGATACTCCTCTGCACAGCCTGTTGCCGTGGCAGATCGAGAGCCGGTCAACGGTCTCCTATTTTCCATTTGAAGGGGGGCATTTCGGGCTGTTTGAGCAGTTGCCCGAATTCTCTCAAATACTAAACCGATTTCTGGGCTTTTCAGCTGGCTTATGAGGCCGTCCGGGATAACAACTAACCAAACATATAGAGGGAAACAACAATGGTAAAAACAACTCATCTCTTTGCTCTGATTATCACCTTCTGCTTTTTCATTACATCCTGTGTTTCTGCACAAACAACAGAAACGACTACAGGTGCCGATTCCGGGGAACCGGAGGGAGTTCAGTCGTACGACAAAACGTATATAGCTCCCACCCCTGAGAATCCCGCCGGAACCGGAACAACCGTTTATATCGATGCGGCCCATAACAACTTTCATACAGCAGATAACCGCTTCAAACCGTTTGCTGACCTCATCAGAAATGACGGTTACCTCGTGGAGTCATTTGACCACCTGTTTACATCTGAATCTCTGGCGGATGTGGATATACTGGTGATCTCCAATCCGGTGAACGACAGCAATACCCCTGAGGAGAACTGGATCGCACCGATTGAGAGTGCCTTTACAGCTGATGAAATCGACGTCCTGGTGGATTGGGTGTATGAGGGTGGATCCCTGATGCTGATTGCTGATCATTTTCCTTTTCCGGGTGCGGTGGAAGAGCTGGCCGCCAGGTTCGGGTTTCAGGTCGACAACGGGTATAACTTTGACCCCCACTATTATTCGGATCTGCGGGATCAGTTTTTTGAACTGCCTGTCATAAAGGATATTCAGGCCGGAACAGCAGACCCGAACTCTGAGGAGACACAAGGCCGGATATTCGCACAGGCCGCCCCACTTTTTATTGCCCTGGGTGCGCAGGTCAACTCTCTCAATTTCTGGGCACCTTATGCTTCCCCGGCCGACTCCCTGTTTGCTGAGGGTGACGGCACAGTTACAAATCCGCTACAGTCCTATGGAGAACCGGAAAATAATTTCCTTGCTCCCGTTCCCTATATCACCACTTTTACCGGACAGAGTTTTACCTATGTGGATCAGCCGGGGCTCACGTTCTGCCCGTTAATGGTCATGGGTAACGGAACCTATACCGTATTAACCGAAGCACAGGATGCCTATTTCGGCCCGGATGTCAACAGTTCCAACAGCAACATGTTGACGTCTCTGCTAACAACCGGAGATGTCCCTGATTTCATCGTTCCTGTGACAGACTCCACCGGCAAATTGCAGGGAGCAACCGTTGAGTCAGGAGAGGGCAAGGTCGCTTTTTTTGGAGAGGCTGGCATGTTTACAGCACAAATTGCTGCGGACGGCGTAACAAAAATGGGGATGAACAATCCTGCCGCCTCCCACAACTGGCAGTTTGCATTGAATGTAGTGCGATATCTGGACGGATACCTGGCATTTGACTGCATTCCTGTGAGATGAATTACCTTCTGGAGTCCTACCCGATGATTCTGTCCCGTGCTTCACAATTGTATACGGACAAGCTGTTAAGCGAAGAAGACCGGCACAAAGCCTCCAGATATATTCGGGCAGAAGACAGAGATCGATTTATTGCAGCGCGAATACTGTTTTACGCCTATCTGAAGAGCAAAATACCGTCATTCGAGTCGTTGAAAGATTTAACATATGACCGATACGGGAAACCGTTTCTGGACGCCGGAGGCTTCTCTTTCAACTGGAGCCACTCCGGTGATCTGATTGCGTTAATCGTCGGTAAGACAGAGTGTGGGATTGACGTTGAGCTGCATTCCGCGGCTCCTTTGTTTGATTACCGGTCGGTTTGTACGGAGAAGGAGTGGATGTGGATAGCAGATGGTGAGAAGTCCTCCAGGTTTTATCAACTCTGGACAGCAAAAGAGAGTGTTTTGAAAGCGACGGGCTTTGGGTTGTCGATAAACCCGGCAGACATAGAGGTTCTTTACCAGAACGAGCGCGAGTTTTCAGGTACCCTGCCGGGAGGTAAAAAATACTACGGCTGCAGCTATACAAAAACCGAAGCGGGAAACGTATATTCTATCTCCTGGTGTACAGGTGTTCAGACCGTGGTATCTCCTGTTAGCGCAGAGTCAATATTGAAAGAGCTGTTTGATAATGGCTGATTCATGTGGGTGTCATAGGGGGCAATAAATTTTATTTTTTTTATTAAGGAGTTAGAATTTTTATAGCTATTATTGGGGTATCCTGAAACGAAGTGCGGGAGTAGATACATACCTGTTAAAGGCTTCATCAATAGACGATATATGACACCATTCTTTATAGCATATTTGATTCTTTGTGTAATCGTAGGCATCTATGGCAGTAAAAGGGATTTTGGTTTTTACGGGTTTTTTATTGCTTCCCTTGTTTTTACACCACTGATCGTTTTTTCAGTTTTACTGCTCTCAAAGCCGAAAAATAACAGCATGGAAAAAGGGTAATGTTCTTATCGCTGTCCAGATGCTCCATGCTATTTCAGATGTACACAGAACTTCACAGTTTAAACCATCCAGACAAACAACCACCGACTAACCACAACTGCTAATTTTTGGAGTAAATTATGGCTACAACAAAAAAAACTACCGCTTCTGCCGATGCCAAGAGAGAACAGGCACTGGCTATCACAAGACGATATATGCTATATTCAGCCGGAGCCGGCATCATACCGATTCCGATCGTTGACCTCGCCACCCTGGTAGGGGTTCAAATGAAAATGGTCTCTGAGATTTCACAGGTATACGATGTTGAATTCTCTGAAAACAAAGCGAAGAATACAATCTCCGCGGCACTTTCAGGTGTGACAGCCAGTACATTTGCACAGGGTACAATCGGCAGCTCCATCAAGGCAATTCCGTTTGTCGGTACAATTGTCGGCAGTCTGACCATGCCATTCTTTTCAAGTGCATCGGCTTATGCACTTTCGAATGTATTTATCAACCATTTCGAAGAAGGCGGTACGTTCCTTGACCTGGATGCCGAGAAGTTCAAAGAGAATTTCAAGAGCATGTTCAAGAAGGGCAAGAAAGCAACTGCTGACATGAAAGAGGAAGTTGAAGCCAAAGCATAATAAATGATCTATCCGGCCCATACGGGTCGGATTTTCATTTTCTTTTCTGTGTTGTCATTCCAGCTATACAATATTTGGCATGCCACTCGTTTTTTCGGCGGGGTATATAAACTGTTCGGGGTATACAACCACTCTATCTGATAACCATTTTAATCTGATATTTATGAAAAATATCTTTTCCTGTATTCGTGCGTTTTTTCTATTCGTTCTGTTTTTGATTCCTGTGGAAATGCAGGCACAAAACTGGTGGAACACCAACAGCCTTAAACTCGACTCCCTTCAGGCCGGAACCCTGTTCCATGCGACAGGACAGTATGGATTCACTCATATGACGGGAAATGTGGACCTGACGGCTCACCAGGGAGCTCCACAGCTTTTCCTCAGAAACGGACGACTTATGGCTGTCGCTTATGGCCAGATCAGTTACCAGAAGATCCAGACCGGAGACAACCCCGCCACCCGGACGGAGACGTTTACATTGAATACAAAATTGATCTATGACCTGCTGCGGGATTTTCAGACTGAAACCGGGATGCTTTGGGAGCGTAATGAACAACTCT
>JBBDRW010000041.1:0-1631 GCA_040905265.1 Balneolaceae bacterium
CTGAGGCCCGACCGATTCCTGGAAAGAGTGGAAAGCGTGGATTAATGGATGTCAGGGTAATATTTGAAATACGTAATGAGGTGGCCAGAGATTATTCGACGAAAGTCTGACTGTTTTTATTCCGTCAACTCTACTTCGTTTCCTCCTACATACACCGCCCGGATCTCTCTCAGGTTTTGAATATTGTCAAACGGATTTTTGTTGAGAACAATAAAATCAGCCTCTTTTCCCGGTTTGAGTGTACCGACACGGTCGTCAATCTGCATACATTCAGCGGCATACCTTGTACCTGTCAACAGAATTTCGCCGGGTAGCATCCCGGCATCCTGCATCATTTCCATCTCCATGTACTCAAAATAACCCTGAAAGCGGGCCGGCGGACCACTGTCGGTGCCGAGTGCCACCCTTACTCCCTCCTGGTGCAATGTCATCATATTTTCTTTTGCCAGTGGCAGTGTCTCCCTGTAGTAGTCCGCTGCCATTCCGGTATATCGTTGTTGAATTTGGGGTTCCTGCAATTGTTCAAGCACCTGTGGGTCTGCGTCTTTCAGGAAAAAAGGATCGTCAAAAAATTCAGGCCGGTTAGCATAGACATAAACCGAAAACTCACGTGTCAGCGTGGGGGTTATACAGATGTCCCTTTCGAGCATAAGTTCAATCAGCTCATGATCAACGGGTTCGTCCCGGACACTGTGGGCAATCAGGTCAGCGTTGCTCTCCAGCACCCCTTTTGCATCTTCAAGAGTCACTATATGAGCTGCAAGGGGAACCCCGTGTTCATGGGAAGCCTGTATGACAGCAGTATAAACCTCGGGTGACATTTTATCCGAGCGTCCCAGGTTATCATCCACCCGAATTTTTGTCCAGTCCGGATTTCTCTCCATGAGTTTCTCAACCTCTTTAGCCGCCTCCCCGGGGTTCGGGGGACTCAGAACCGGACCTGCCAAAAACAGGCGCGCCATGCGGTGATCAGCCGGATCTAGATTATCGCGTACTTCAAAGGCGTCAGGAGGTTCGTCTCCCAGGCTAACTACCGTGGTTATTCCGTAGCGGGCATACAACCTCAACTGGTCAATGACGTTTTGTTCCGAATGAATCTCGGGTCCGGTCTGAAGCCCTCTTGTCATCCCCACATGGCCATGAGCATTAATAAGTCCGGGAATGATATAACTTCCGGACAGATCGACGGTTTCGGTTTCGGCCTGTAAATCCGAGTCCGTCATGGAAATAATCTCATGTACTTTTCCATTACGAACAATCAGGGCGGAATTCTCTTGCGAAGGCTGATCTGTACCAGCCCAGATTGTCGCATTCGTATAGGCTATAAGATTTTCCGGCTCATCCCCTCCGCACGCAGAGAACAGGATACAAGCATAAAGAAGGATTCCGACAGTCAGTTTTGACATGCTTGTTCGTTGCATCATGGCATTTTTAAAAAATTATACATGACTGTTTAAGAGGGTACAAACCGATCCCTCCCTCTGATTTATTATTTCAAGGGAAGGGTAAAGCCTCTTTAATCTGAAATAAAATCCGGTAAGTTCAGATTTTTGATCCGGATATCAGCTATTGTACGGGTTCCAGACGTACAATCGGTGTCAGATCGCCTCCGCGGTGGTCTGTTGCCAGAT
>JBBDRW010000042.1:0-1598 GCA_040905265.1 Balneolaceae bacterium
GTTTGCGAGGGAGCGCAACCTGTCAGGCCGGGGCCGCAGCTACAAAGAGGGCAGGCAGGCGGAACGGGCCGGGGCGTGAGTTGAGTACAGATCCTCAGAACTCGCTCATCTACCGAAGGTGTTGGTGCCCATTTTGATGAGTTGTGTCAATGCTTGTGGCGCCGTACTGTGAAGGACGTCCAGAAACTAGTCGTGGCTGGATAACACTCATTCTGTACGCCTCAGTTGTTTGCTTCGATACCTCGACGTCGGTTGCGTTTTCCTCCGGTATCTGCAACTCATCACCCCACTGAACCCAGTTGGGACAGGCGTGACGAGCGAACAGTTCCAAGAAGGGGCCCGGGCTACATCGCTCTACAATGTCATACAGTTCGTCAGGTTTTCTGGAATGCTCTCGTTTACGGCTTGTTAGCAAATTAACCTGTCTCCGACCTGGCCCCGCAGTTCTGAGCCCCCCCCGTACGCCGAACAATACTAGTTCGGTCACGTTTCTAAAGTAAAAACCTACACCCCTACCGTCTGGGCCACCATCTTTCCGGATCTTGTACCAGACTAAGTTGGTCTTGTAAGTGAATCCCCATGCCTCCATAACTTGCATGCCTTCTAACAGCAGAGCATTAGGTACCCAAAGATAGAGATGGCTTTGGCTAGCAGCAATTTCCTTGACCGGCAGAGCTGCAATATCCTTCAAAGTCATCGTTTCGTAGCGCCGGAGCCTACGGTGTTCTGGTGCTACTTTGCCGGTACGGTTCGAAAATTGCCAAGGAGGATCGGCCAGTATGGTACCGAATGGCGCCTGCTCAGTGAGTGCCCGCAAACTGTCTGCCGGTTCCGGTATGCCGTTTCTGTTTGAGTTCATTGGTTTGGTTCGTAAAGAGCTTTAGAAATTCCGAAGGCTAAGACCGGGCATCCGGCGGCTCCGCCACCTTCCATTTTGGGAATCAGCTTGCCCATGTGGGTAGTAGCCATACCAAAAGATGAGCCGCGGTCAATAGAACGAAATATGTCCTGAAGCTCATCGCAACGCGTGATGATGATGCCTACGCTGACCACCTGTAATTGGTGAAGAAGACGGAAGTTGTTCAAATCTCTGTCGAAAAACGGATCCTTATTGTTCCATTCCACTTCGATCGCAATACCGTTCTTGAAATTGTCGACTGAATGCGTAGGTGAAGGGTGGGGATTACCGTCTACTGTGATTTCCGTCTGAAAGTTCTTTTCACTCCACCCACGCGACTCAAAGAGACCATCGATACGCCTTGACACAAGACTTCTGTTTCCTCCACCCCTGCTGATGTAATTTTTCAGCAGCCTGAAGTTCGTTAGAACGTACATCAGGTCAGCCCACTCAGAAGGGAAATCGTTCTTCAGGACAGCAGTAGCGTGCCGCCACTCGCGAATTTCATAGTGTGAGTTGATGAACGATCCTAGATCAGCGATTGCCATGTCGAAAGGGTACGATACCCACTTCCCTGTCGAGACTCAACCCTAACTTAAGCGAAGTCGTAACTCAAACCACCATGACATCCAACAGGCCGGTAGGTTGCCAAGATTGCTAGAATCGTGGTGGGCGCACTCTGCTGCCAGGGTGCAGGTTA
>JBBDRW010000043.1:0-50256 GCA_040905265.1 Balneolaceae bacterium
AGAGGCTCACATGTTCCTTGATCGTCAAGCGTTTGCGCTCCCGAGGTGAGTATGACCAGAGGAACCGGTTGTTCATCGATGATCTCCAGAGTAGTCATCAAGGATGTGACGACAGGCTCGAGCTTGTCGCCTTGCGCCGGGCCGTTCAACCCCGCCCCCAATCCGAACAGAATACCCGCGACATCTCCTCTCTTCAGCTCTGCCTCAAGTTCTTGCAGGCTTGTGACGTCAACACCATTGTGTACGCCTTCAGGAATGCTTCTGCCAATCGTACGGCCATTTATCTGGTTGGCATTATCTTTACCGGAACTTGTCGTATCCTTTTTATCCATCCAGCACAACCAACGACCCGACCGAGACTCTTTCAGGGGTGGAAGAGTGTCTGCCTTCTCCCACTCAATATGATAGAGATGATCATGGTAGTCCCTGTTCAGATCCCTCAATAGCTGAACCATTCCCACTTTTCGCACCCGGAAGCCCCTGACCTCTGCAACCACTCGGCCCTTTCCGTCTCCGGTGGTTTCAAAAATTCTTACATCGGAAACAGCCGTATCACCTGCGGTTTCCCTCAGACGGATGTGACTCCACATCACCGCTTCTGCAGTCGCACTCCTTCCATAATAGTCAAGCTCATCAACACTGAACGGCACCATCGCCTGGTCATCGTCCAGTTCAACCAGAGCCGTCACCCCTTGAAGAGTGGAGTCAAAAAGTCCGGGCGGCAGGCCAGGGTCATCTCCGGTTGCAGTCTGTGTGGAAGAATACCCGGATGCGGTCCGACTGGATAAATGGAGTTCCACCAGTACCTCACCCTTCCCGTGGTAAAGTGATTTTATCCGGCGGAACCCGTCACCAAGCTGAATATGATTTTGCCAGATGACCTCGTAAAAATCGGCCTGTTCTTTCTTCTCACATCGCCGCTGCACCTCTTCAAGTGTGGACGTGTCGGGCGGCGTGTCGCCGACAGCCGGGCGAATGGAACCCCGTACATGTTCACTGTGAACAACATTGGCACCCGAACCGAATCCGGGCCCGTTACTCTGACGTTGTTGCGGTGACCAGGAGATCAGCCGCAACGGTTGTTCTCCTTCAGTATCGGCATGTTCAACTCCGAGTTCGACCCGCTTCTCATCATCATCCGGAATAATCAGCGGTTGCGGAAAAATCAGATCCCGGATCCGGCAACCCGGTTTGCCATAGAGTGCTTTCGCGGCCTGCAAAAGCAACGACATATGCCCTGCTGCAGGAACCACAACCTCACCAAATACCCGATGCTCACCGTAAAACGGCAGCTTTTTCAGGCTGAACACAGACTGAAACAATGTCACCGGCATGAGTGGTGATTCTACCTTTTCACCCAAAAGGGTTCCTTCCCGGACAGATATTTTTTCAGGCGCCGCCCATCCCTTGTCTGTACCACTACCCTTGTCTGCATCCAGCCAATACCGGCGACGGTCAAACGGGTAAGACGGCAGTTCCGTCCGCCGGACAGAGGCATTCCCATAAAATGCTTTCCAATTAATTTTTGCCCCCAGCGACCACAGTTTACCGACCGCCGTGAACAGCTGATCCCGGTCAGATTCCCCGTGCCGAAGTGTCGACACCCAATGGCAACCACCGGTATTGTCGAACTGCCCGGCCATACCCAACAAAACGGGTTTCGGGCCAACTTCGACAAACGTATCAAAGTTTTCCTCAAGCAGATGCTGCATTCCCTGTCCAAAAAGGACCGGTTTGCGCAGGTGCTCCACCCAGTACCCGGCACTTGACATCTCATCCCCTCCAAACGATCCGCTCAGATTGGACAAAATCGGAATAACCGCCGGGCGCCAGGTGACCTTCCCAGCTACCTCGGCAAAGGGAGCCAGCGCCGGGTCCATAAGAGCCGTATGAAACGCATGCGATACATTCAGTATTCGCGATTCAATACCTGCGGATTCAAATTTCTCAATGGCCCGTTTCACAGATTCCGGACTACCCGCTACCACCTGGCCTGCGGGCCCGTTCAACGTCGCCATCTCAACGCCCTCTATATTCTCGACAATGCCTGCTGCTGTCTTGGCATCCGTTTTGACCGCCGCCATCACACCCTCCAGGCCGTGTTCCTGGACAAGCCGGCCCCGTTCCGCCGTCAGCAGAAGCCCGTCTTCAACAGAAATAATACCGGCAACACAGGCTGCGGCAAAATCCCCGACACTGTGCCCCATGACGGCATCAGGTATCACGCCCCGGCTCATGAGCCATTGCGCCAGAGATGTCTGAAGTGCAAACAGTGCCGGTTGTGTATACCGGGTCTGGCCGAGTTTCTCACGGTTCGCTTCATCCCATAACAGATCCGGCAGGCTTATACCCAGCAGTGGTTTCAGTACACGGTTGCAACGATCGATCTCTTTCTTAAACTGTGGCTCCGACTCATAGAGTTCTTGCCCCATACCGGTATACTGGGATCCCTGGCCGGTAAAAAGCCAGGCCGTTTTGTGACGTTCATTTCCGTTGCTGGAGAGAATCCAGCCCCCGGTTTCTCCGTCTGCAAATCGTTTCAATTCCCCGGCAATGTCTTCTTTGTCGGAACCGGTAATGACCAGACGGTGCTCAAAACCCCGACGTGTCACAGCGGCGCTGTAACAGATATCCCCGATAGTCGCTTTCTCATCCGAGACGAGCTGCTCACGGTACCGGTCGGCCAGCAGAGACAACGATCTGGAAGTGCGCGCAGAAATCGGCAGAATATACCTCTCCGGAGTGTCGGCATTTTCCTCTCCGGGCCTGGCTTTCCCGTTGGAGGCCGTGGGTTGAGCCTGATTTTCTCCCTGCCCATTGGAGCCCGCCGATTGAGCCGCCTTTTCCCCGTGTCCGTTCACCGACACAGAATCGGCCACGGCAACGGATACACCGACAGGTGCCGACGATAGAATAGCGTGTGCATTGGTTCCGCCAAAGCCAAAGGAGCTGACACCTGCAAAGCGTTCGTCCTCTGCCCAGGGTTGCAACTTGTCGGCAATGGCAAACGGTGTGTCCTTTAGCCGAATGAGTTCATTGAGTTTCGTAAAGTTGGAATTGGCCGGGATCTGCCGGTGCCAGAGGCTCAGTGCCACTTTGATCAGTCCGGCGATTCCAGCTGCGGCTTCCAGGTGGCCGAGGTTGCTCTTGACCGACCCGATTGTACAAATCCGGTCGTCCGCCCGTCCCTCGCCCAGTACATTTTGCAGGGAACGGATTTCTATCGGGTCACCCAGCGGGGTTCCGGTTCCATGAGCCTCCACATAGCGGATTCGATCCGGTGTGAGGCCACTATCGGCGATCGCCCGCTGCACAACCGCCTGTTGAGCAAGGCCGTTCGGGGCCGTGAGCCCGTTGCTGCGCCCGTCCTGGTTAATTGCGCTACCGCGTAACACGGCATAAATTCTGTCCCCGTCCTTCTGTGCCTCGCTCAGGCGTTTGAGAACCACCATGCCGCCACCTTCACTGCGTACATAGCCGTCAGCCGAAGCATCAAAAGGACTACAACGGCCCTTCGAGGAGAGCATTCCCGCTTGCGCCAGTGCCACACTCATTTTGGGAGACAACAGCAGATTGACGCCACCGACCAGAGACATTTGGCAATCTCCGTTTTGCAGAGCTTGCCTGGCCTGATGCAGTGCCACCAGCGAAGACGAACAGGCCGTATCAATGGCCATACTCGGCCCCTGAAGGTTAAACAGGTACGAAATACGATTGGCTGCTATGGAATAGGATTTTCCCGGGCCGGTGTAGGGGTTCATCCGGAAACGGTCGGCCATCTGCAGGTCGGCATAATCGTTGGTACTGATACCGATGAAAACTCCGCAGTCGGCCCCGGCGGCTCCGGACGGATCTATCCCCGCAGATTCAAACGATTCCCAGGCCAGTTCCAGCAGAAGCCGCTGTTGCGGATCCATCATTTCTGCCTCAGCGGGCGATATATCAAAGAAGGCAGCGTCAAATTTGTCCACATCGTTGAGGAAACCGCCATCGCGGTTGTTCATAAACCCGCTCTTTCCGGACTCTTCTGAAAAATAATCCGTCGATTTCCAACGGTCTTCCGGCACTTCCGTAACTGCATCTCCTCCACGCAGCAACAACTCCCAGAACGCCTCCGGATTTCCCGCCTGCGGAAACCGGCAGGAGATTCCGACAATGGCCAACGGTTCGGCCGCTGTTTTCTGCTGTTCGGGTGCTGACTGTTGACCCTCTGGATTCCTGACTGCTGTCGCTCTCTTCTCTGCGCCCTCTTTTTGCGCCTCCTCACTCAGCGATTCTCCAGCCTCAAGGTGTCGGCTCAGGGAAGCGATGGTTGGATATTCCCACAACAGTGTGGATGAAAGCTCTTTTATACCGAGCCACACCTCCAATTGTCCCACAATCGACACCGCCGCGCGAGAGGTCAGTCCAACCTCGGCGAGCGGACGGTTGACATCAATCGAAGATTCGGGGAGACTCAGTTGATCCGCTACCCGGGAGGTGAGCCACTGTTCAATCTCATGTCTGCGTATGGAGTGCCCTGTAATCCTTGTCTGCTCTTCTGTCGATGTCGTTCCCGAAGACACTTTCTTCGGTTCCGATGCTACGGGCTTCTTACTCTCTTTTCGCCACGTGTAACGTGTCTCAAATTTGTCTTTCAAGAACGCGTTACGACAACCACTTCGTCGCAATTTGCCACTGGAAGTCTTTAGAATGGTGCCTCGTCGAATGAGTTGAAGTGCATAGAGATCCACTTCATGGTTCTCGGAAATCACCTTCCGCATCGTCGTCAGAAGCGGCTCCCAATCTTTCAGGTTCTTTGCCGCCTCAGCCACTACAACCAGACGCTCTTCACCGTCCACATCCACTGAAAAGGCTACACAGTGATCGGTTCGGATAGCATCATCTGCTTCCTGGACCGTATATTCAATATCCTGAGGATAGTGATTGACACCGGCAATGATAATGAGATCTTTCTTGCGGCCGGTTATATAAAGATTGTTGCGCAGTACAAACCCCAGATCACCGGTTCGTAAAAATGGCCCCCGGGAAGGGTCGTCCGATAACCGGGCCCGAAATGTTCGCTCGCTCTCTTCCGGGTGCTGCCAGTAACCGGCCCCGATACTATCCCCTCCGACCCAGACCTCTCCGATAACCCCGTCCGGCAGACACTGTTCACTTTCACCTTCTACTATGGCAACATCCATATTGTCCAGAATAATGCCACTGCTTGTAACCGTCCGGCTTCGCACGGCCGGGTCGTCCGGTAAAACTTCAATGATGCAGTCGTTCTTATATGCCTCCGCATCCACCGAACTGAAAACCGGTGGCCCGGTTCTTGTTTTGGCACTGACCAGCAATGTCGCTTCAGCCAGGCCGTAGGCCGGACAGACTGCTTCCGGCTTCAGCCCGCAAACGGCAAACTTGTCCCGAAACCCCTGGACCGTCTCCGTCCGAATCGGTTCGCCACCACTGCTGGCGGTCTTCATGCAGCTCAGATCGAGCGTAGGGAGCAGCTCATCATCAATTCTGCGTACACACTGTTCGTAGGCGAAATTGGGCGCTTGTGTGTGCGTTCCCCTGACTCTGGAAATGACTTCCAGCCAACGTTCAGGTCTTCTCAGGAACGTAAGGGGGGAGAGTATGTAACAGGGAATACCATTGTACAGTGGCTGCAAGAGTCCGTCCACGAGTCCATAATCGTGAAAATAGGGCATCCAGGTAACTTCAACGCTCTCACTGTCGTAACCAAACCCCTGATAAATGACAGCGCTGTTGGCTTTGACATTCTTGTGGGTAATCATGACCCCTTTCGGCGTCGAAGTCGACCCGGACGTGTACTGCAGATAGGCGACATCATTCTCGTCAATATCCGGAGGACCTTCCCACTTGTCCGCCATAGTCAATTCAACAGTGTCCGTCCCCAGCCAGGTCAGTTGCGGAAACTCCAGTGTTTCGTCAATGACTCCAAGCAGGGATTCACTGATATCACTTGTCGTCACCATCAGTGAGGCATCGGCATCGAGGATGATGGACCGAAGCCTCGGCAACGTACGCTTCAGCCGTGCAATATCCGGGGGAGGCGCCGGTATGGGGATCGCGCCGGCGTACAGGGTTCCGAAAAAACCGGCTACAAATTCCGCTCCGGGCGGATAGATCAACAGTGCACGTTCGCCCGCAACATCTCCGAGGGTCGCTGCAACGGCTCTTGCCTGCCGGTCAAGTTCTGCATACGTATAGACAGTCGCCTCCTCAATTCCGTCCTTGAGGAAAGTATATGCCATTGAATCCGGAGTGGTTTCTGCACGGAGTTGAAGCAACTCTACAAGGTTGCTCCATGAACCTGACGTTTTCTCATCCATAATAACGACTCATATCGTGTTTATACCCCTGAAAATACCTGAAACCCTCGCGAGCTTGATCTTCACATCCTCCTGCAGACACATTCCGGCTCCGCACAGATTGTATACAATATTGAATAATTATATATACAAAAATACAATATATATACACAAGGGGAGAATATGCATAAGTTCATAAAAATGCAAACACCCTGAATACTTTTTCAGGCCCTCACATAGTCAATAATCAATTTTTCAGCTCTGTTTTTCAGAAAACGGCAGGCATGGGACAGGTGTCTATTCACAGGATATCTCAATTTATTGAACAACTGTCGTTTCCGGATTCGAGAACAAGTTGATAGAATCTGTAAAGAACTACAGATAAAACCGTGCTTTTCTCATTATATTCATCCAGTTCCGAATCAAACCAATCAACTCATAGTGCTAACCACTTAACTAAAATTGAGATAACGGCATGAATAAGAATTACTTAAAAATACTACTCCTGACACTGGTTACGCTGTCCATCTCGACAGTCGAACTGAAAGCCCAAGTAGACATTGGCGTTGATGTGATGAACCGTTATGTATGGAGAGGGTTTCAATTTGGTGCAGGCCCCAGTATTCAGCCCGGTATTGCATATACAACAGGCAATCTCGAAGTCGGTTTCTGGGGTGCCTTCGACACCACCGGCGATGAAGATGGAACAGAGTTCGATATCTATGCATCGTACACCGTCGGTGACCTTAGCATCGTCGTCACGGACTACTCCTTTCCAACAAGCGGAGTTAACTACTTCTCTGACAACGATGTCCACTTTATTGAGGGCGGGTTAAGCTACGGTGGATCTGAAGAGTTCCCTGTAACAGTTTCGGCAAACATGTTTCTGGTTAACGATGACGACAACTCGCTCTACTTCGAACTCGGAGTTCCGGCAGGAGCTGTGGATTTGTGGATCGGAGGTACGCCTGATAAATCCGGTCAGTATGGCACGACCAAGGCAGGCATCCTTAATATAGGACTCGGTACCGGAAGAACTATTGAAGTGACCGATACCTTCTCCTTCGATCTTTCGGGGTCAGTTATTACAAACCCATATCACGAGGATATGTACCTGGTATTTGGTATCAGCATCTGGTAACAAAAAAAGTAGCCCACTCATGATGTGTCAACCATGTGATGTGGGGGGTGTCGAAGAGATTTTGCCGTCTGGCAATGCAAAAAACCGGTGCATAGCCGTAGTTACGCAGTTGTTTTTTAAAGAAGCCAGACGGTAAAAAATCGAGACTTGGCCCTGAAAGAGTATAGTTGACATGACAATTGCCACGTTAAGATCCCATAAACCTGACAGGCTTCTAAAAATGGATATTGACTCCAATGGAGAGCCGGCCGTTTTGATGGTAGTCGAAGTCTTCATCATCCAGCAGCCGGGTAAACCGATATTCGATAAATGGTTTTAGTACAGGGATGGGAGAGAGTTCAGCACCTGCAAACAGATTCCAATAGAAACTGTTCTCATTGAACGACAACTCTTCAACACCGGATCGGACCTCTTCGAAACTCTCACTGCCAAGGCCACCGCCAATATACGGTTTTACCAGGCCGATATTTATACCGCCGAAAGCTGCCAACCCAAAATCGTAGTTCTCAATTTCCGTAGTATAACTTTGATCGGAAGCGTCTATCTCATCACTGAAATAGCTGAAATGGCCACGAAAACCAAGATCTACCAACGGAAGAACCGATCGGAATTCACGTTGAACGCGAACCCCCAATCCGTTCACCGGGTCTTCATCTCTCATCTCATACGAGGCTCCGACACTCCATTGAGCCTCCGCTCGTTCGACAGGAACGAACAAAACGAACATCAATATACATGTGATACCTGAAAATAAACTCGCTTGTTTTCTCATAATCGTATCCTCCGGAAGCTTCTGCCGGGTTTATGGGGTTACCAGTGTTGTGCCAACTATTTTCATGCAGGGTTCGACCGGCTGGCGGAACCTTTTGCTCCACATCGCATGGTTAACACGATACCAGATCTACAATAAATATTTGTTTCGTATGCCTGGTAATGTATATCCGGACAACTACCGATTGTTCCCGGCCGTATACGGAAACCGGACAACATTGTTTTACCCCTTGGACCCGATCGTTTCGGGCCATATTTTTTCGACAGAACGCCGAACTTCCACTGGCGTGATCGGCTTGACCAGATAATCAACATAGTCGGTCTCTCCTGCAACTGTCCGATTCTTTTCATCAGAGTTTCCGGTAATATAAATCACAGGCGCCTGACAGGACTCCTGAATCTCTTTTACTGCCTCTACTCCGGAAATTCCAGGCCCAAGGCAGATATCAACCAGCATCAGATCCGGGCACGTCTTCTTTGCCAGGGAGATGGCTTTTTCACCGGTTTCCGCGCGGACAAACCTGGTGAACCCAATTTTCTTTAACATCAGTTCCAGGCTGAGTGTAAGAATCAGGTCATCTTCTATGATCAGTACAGTTCTATCCTCAAGTAGCTCAGTCATCGTTTTGATATTTATGAATAGTTATTATTCTAAAGATAAAGAATAGAGCTGGAACCCTTTACATTTGATTTCGCAAACGTTATCGCCAGTCTGTTCACTTCACCGGTAGTGAACTCTTTTTTTGCATTGAGTTGCTGTAGCAGAACCTGAATGATTTTTCCTTCATAGGAGTCCAAATTTTCGGATGAACAATGAAGGTATTGGTTCCGAAAAATCAATCTGATTTGATCGTTCTCTATTCCGAGCTCTATCTTCAATTCAGTTTCAGACTGTTCTGGCAGTGAATTTTGAAACAGGGTTATAATTTCATTGATCAGCAGTCCGCATGATACAGCCTGGTTGAGATTGACCTTTACCGGTTTCAGAGACAGACGGATGGTCAGTTCATGATCTTTATTCCGCTCGATCAGGTCTGCCATTTTCTCGATATAGGTATTGAGCTCCACACCAATCACATCTTCTTGCTGATAGATCGATTCATGAACATGTGCGATCGAATAGATCCGGTTCTGAACCTGCTGGAGCTTCGTATTCAATTGAACGTCACTGCAATCCATCATCTGAAGGTCAAGAAGGCCCGCGATTACTGCCAAATTATTTTTCACCCTGTGATGTACCTCCTGAAGCAAGACCTCTTTCTCTTTCAATGAGTCTTCCAGGCGCCGGTTTGCTTTTTCAGCAGTTTCCCTCGCCTTGAGTTCTTTGTCATAGAGTTCCTTGATCTGTCTCTCCAGCTTCACCTGTTCCCGCATATCAATATACATCCCGTAGACGGAGATCACTTCACCATCAACCTTGACCGGCACCGTATCCAGCAGAACCGGAACCTCCTCACCATCCCGGGTGTGGCGGACCGTCTTCAGTTGAGCAGGGACTCCTTCATAGGCTTGTCTCGTTATTTCATTCGCCTCTTCCCTGTATTGATCCGACGTCAACAGGTCACATGCACGATGGCTGACCGATTCATCCTGGCCGTAGCCAAACATCCTGGTAAAAGAGGCATTCACTTCCCGGATTGTTTCATCGTTACCTACCCTCACCATTCCGACCGGTGCGTTCTGAAAGAGTTGATTGGCAAGTTCAAATGCAACCTGCTGCTCGCGGCAAGCACGAACCTGATCGGATATATCGTGAAACATATGGATCACATGAAGGTCACTCTCCTCATTCCGGTAGATTTTGCTGGTCATCTCTACCGGAACCGTGTGTCCCAGTTTGTGAACCAACTCCATCTTTCCCTGAAACTGACCGTTCCTCTCCCGTTCAGTATTAGCTACACGGTTCACTTCAGATTCGGCCTCAAATAACTTCTCCGATTTCATCACACGAAACTCTTCTGTCGTATATCCCAATATCTTTTCAGAAGCCGGGTTCGCCTCCAATATGGTTCCCGAAGAGCCGGCTAAAATGATCCCGAGCATACTGTGATGAAATTGCTGCCGATACCTTTCGCGACTCTCTTTTAACTCGTTTGTAGTCCTGACTGCATTGGAAACGTCTTCCTGAACCAGGAGATACGATGGGTTATCTCCTTCAACAGCAGTAACTGTCACCCTGTAGCAACCTTTTTCACTGTTTGAGGAATAATAGGGCAACAGCGCCGAAAAGCTCTCCTCCTTCCCATCCAGTACTTTTCGAAGGCCAAGAATTAATTTTAGCGCAGGATCGCTTCCATTCTCTGCAAATTGGCTCAGATATACGAAATAGCTATCCCCGCCGGCCAGTGTTTCCGGCGTGGAAGAGTCTGGCCTCTTGTTTCTCCAGGCACGGTTAACAAATTGAAGTTCGCCCTGTTCATTTACCAGAGCGGCAGGATCCGGGTAGGCATCTATCAGTTTCTTCTCTTCCGTTATTTCACTCATCTGTATAGGTGTTGATTCATGAAACAAGGTAGGGAGAGTTGAACCATCTATAACAGACGTGAAGCACCTATTTTTCAAAATAGGTAAAATCGCCTATAAAGCAGCCAGGAAGCCAACCACAATCCATCAAAGAGCTATAAGACCCTTTTCTATGGCAAATCGTACCAGTCCGGCAGTATTTTTGGATCCGGACTTCTGCATTAAATTCCGACGATGGGCATCAACCGTCCGGACACTGATGTAGAGCTCGTCAGCGATCTCCTGATTGGTATACTCTTCAACAATCAATCGCAGCACTTCCTCTTCCCGCCTGGTAATCGAAGTACCTTCAATCGAACGGGAGCGGCCACGATTTTCAATCAGGTCAAGCATGATGCTTCTGGTCGCTTCACTGCTAAAATAATGCCGGCCAGCCATAATTTCATGAATTGCCTCTGACAACTCTTTTCTGTTAGCACTCTCTTTCGTAATGTAACCGGATGCACCTGCCTGTATCATCTTGCGGACATGCAGATCTTCATCGGACATGGTCAGTGCGAGGACCCGAATCTCCGGAAATTCGGAGAGGATTTCCTCTGTTGCCGAAATCCCATCCTGTCCCGGCATGTTGATATCCATGATTACCAGATCAATGGAATGATCCCTGCAGGCTCTGCACGCCTCCTTTCCATCATTCGCTTCCGCGGCAACGAAGAGGCCGTGCTGATTTTGCAAGACCGTTTTCAATCCGTCACGAACAATTTCATGATCATCCACAAGCAGTATCTGTATGTCAGCCATAGTAACCCCTTACAGTTGGTGTCCCGGTGACGGTAACTCGATCAAAATCACCGTCCCCTTGTTGGATTCACTTTTTATCTCGATCTCACCGTTCATAGCCATTACCCGGCTCTTGACATTATTCAAACCAAGCCCCGACCCTCTCCTCTCCTCTGTATCAAAACCGGTTCCGTCATCTTCAACTGTACAGTAGATGTTTCCATCTGCATGCACAAGCTGTACATCGATTCGGCTGCAGCCGGAGTGACGAATTGCATTGTGTACAGCCTCCTGAATAATCCGGTAGAGATGGACTGTCATCTCATTGGGAATAGACAGTTTCGAAAGATTGCTATGAAACGCATAGGTGATGTCCGTGCTCTCCTGCAGATCGTTCATAAGAGATTCGATCGCATGTACAAGCCCAAAATCTTCAATCGCTTTCGGGATTAAATTTCGAGAGATCCTCTTCGTCTCCTCCATGGCATGTCTCAGATGCTCCAGCCCTTTTTCAAACTGTGCAAGCGTTCCGGCATCCGGTTTCAGCTCACTGAGCAAATCATATACCGATTCGAGCTGAAGCCGGGCTGCCGCCAGATATTGCCCCAAACCATCATGCAGTTCTGTGGCGACTCTCGCCCGTTCCTGCTCCGTACCCTCTAACATGGATCGCAGAATCAGCTGTTCCGCTCTCTTCTTTTCTGTAATATCCAGTCCGATTCCGATCTGGGTCTCGTCACTCAGCCGGATATTGGTCCAGGTTGTATAAATCGTCTCACCTGAACGCGTTCTCATTTCAAAATCCTTCCAGCTTCCATCCGGTTGATGCATAAACTCTACTGCCGCCTCTCTTACCGATTCATTTGGATAGATCTTTTCCAGAAGATCCCTTTTTGAAGCTTCATCATCGCTCCAGCCGGTAACCCGCTGAAACTCTTTGTTAATCGTAAACCCGGACAGGCTGGGGTGATAGAGAACCATCATCACCGGAATATTCTCCAGAATCTTCTCCTGAATCTCCTTTTCCCGTTTCCGGTCCAGTTTGGTCCCGATATCGCTACCGATAGCAGAAAAGAAACGGATCATACCGGGGTCGGCCGCCAACTTCTTTTTATGGAAAAGCATCAACACAGCAATCACATACTCATTCACGACAACCGGAACAGAGAGTACCGTATGAAGACCAGCTGCTTCCGCATCCTCCTTTTCCAGGAATCTTTCATCACTCCGGAGATCTTCAACCCACTGAGGTTTTTTACTTTTTACTGTAATTCCGACCAGTCCCTCCCCTGCTTTGAATTCATAACTGCCGACCTGTTTGTCGTAGTCGGAGAGTTCATCCTCCCTGGAGAACCAACTCTCCACTTTATGAAAACTGGTATCCGACTCTTTCGGGACAAGCGCTGCTCCGTATTCCCAGCCAACCTCTTCACAAATGTTCTTCAGTATGGTAGCCAGTGCAGCGTTAACGTTTTTTGCAGGCTCCAGAGAGAGGATGATCTGAAGCAACAGATCCGTATAGATCTGATACTCCTTTTTCTCCTGGATATCCATTACTATTGCCTCAAGAAGATGTTCACCAGCAACCTGGGAAGATGAAAAGGTTGCATGAATCCAGACAGACTCCCCTGTGCTGGTTTTTAACTGTAACTCTTCAACTACACTCTCTGTTTGATTTTCCGCCTTTGCCATCAAGTCCTGAACTACCCGGCGGTGTTTCCTGGAGAACAGTTCCTGGAACGGTTGATTTTGCAACTCCTGTTCTGAATACCCGAACAGCCGTTTAAACGTTGAATTGGAGGAATCGATCCGTCCACTCTTCAGATAGACCATCCCGACTCCGGAGTTGTTGAGCATGTCCCGAAATCGATTTCGGTGATATTCCAGATCCCGGTTAAATCGTTTGATGAGCCACCAGAGAAAAAACGATGTCGAAATAACAAAGAACCACCCTTTTCCAGTCTGTACGCGGGAGATCAGCAACGGGTCTTCGAAAAGCATATCCACAAGCCGGTCCGTATAGATAATCCACAACAGAGAGATGCCCAGATAGATCAAGACTATCTTTAGTGCTGAAAGTGTGAATATGGACTCACGTTTAACCATGATTTTCCCCGAAACCTAAATTACATAAGCTTCGGAAGAAAACAAGTTAAAACGAACGAGTGTCTCTATGAGTTTTCTTACAAACTCCTAGTCCCGAATCTGTCCTTCACCCAGGATCACATACTTATAAGTAGTCAACTCTTCCAACCCGACAGGGCCCCTGGCGTGCAACCGGTCCGTACTGATTCCGATCTCGGCACCCATGCCAAATTCAGCTCCGTCGGTAAAGCGCGTAGATGCATTGATAAATACGGCTGCGGAATCGACTCGTTTGCCGAAGTAATCCTGATGCGCGCTGTTTTCCGTAACAATGGCATCTGAATGGCCGGAGCCGTATTGGTTGATATGCTGCACCGCATCTTCAATCGAATCGACAATCTTGACCGACAGGATGAGATCCAGATATTCGGTCGTCCAATCCTCTTCGGTTGCCGGTTGAATCCCGGAAAGGATTTCAAGGCTCTTCTCACAACCGCGCAGTTCCACCCCCAGCTCCTGCAGGCGGCCGGATATTTCGGGCAGCCATTCACTTGCGATCTCCCGGTCTACAAGAAGTGTTTCTGCCGCATTGCAGACGCCTGGCCTTTGACACTTGGCATTTTCAACAATCTTCCACGCTTTATCACGATCCGCATCACGGTCTACATAGATATGACAGACCCCCTTGTAGTGTTTCAGTACAGGCACTTTAGCATTTTCTGAGACAGCCCGGATCAACCCCTCTCCCCCTCTTGGAATAATCAGATCCACAAAACGATCCATTGTTATCAGGGAGGTAACCGCTTCCCGGCTCCGCACGGGAATCAGCTGCAATGCATATTCAGGAAGTCCTTCACTTCGCCCGCCCCGAAGCATGGCCGCAGCGATAGCCTGATTGCTTCGAAATGCCTCTGATCCGCCCCGGAGGATTATCGCATTGGATGATTTAAGACAGAGTGCAGCAGCATCCGCAGTTACATTTGGCCTGGATTCATAAATCATACCGATTACACCAATGGGAACCGAGGTCTTTTGCAGTACCAGGCCATTCTCTTTCTTCCAGCTTTTCAATATTCTGCCTACAGGATCCTCCATATCAGCAATTGCACGAACTCCGCTGATCATCGCATCCAGTCGTTGATCGTTCAAAATAAGCCGATCCACCATCGCCCCGGAGAGTCCCGACTCTTTTCCATCAGCTACATCCTGTTCATTGGCTTTCAGTATCAACCCCCGATCCCGGTCCAGTGCATCTGCCATCGCATGCAGAAAACGGCTCTTCTCCTCTCGGCCGGCACCCATCAAGATCCTGGAAGCCTCTCTTGCCCGTTTCCCAATCGTTTCCACCTGCTCCCGAATAGAACTCACTGTCTGTGTGTCACTGTTCGTCGTACTCATCCGTCCGTGTTTTCTTTCTTTAATACTACCATGTTATCTCTGTGAATGACCTCTTCATAAAACCGCTCTCCCAAGATAGGGAGAATATCAGAAGATCGAAGTCCTTTAATCTGTTCGATATCCTCGAATGAATAGGACGTAATCCCCCTCGCTATCGTCTCCCCCTCCGGGCTCTTGATATTTACCAGTGACCCAACCTTGAAGCGGCCGACAATCTGGTCGATTCCTACCGGTAACAGACTATTCCCGCGTGTACAGATTGCCTTCACTGCACCATCATCAACAACAATACTCCCCTGGGGACGGTGAAAGAAAGCGATCCATTTTTTCCGTGCTCTCATCGGCCTTGCCCGGTTATCCACCTGTATCAGGGTACCGACATCTTCCCCTTCCAGAATCTTATGCAAGACTCCAGGCGTCCTCCCGTCAGCTATCACTACCTCCGTCCCGGACTGAACGGCGGACCGCGCCGCTTCCAGCTTTGAAGCCATCCCGCCGGAAGACCAGGTGCTCCCCTTACCCTGCGCCATTGCGACCACATCCTCGGTTATCGACTCCAGAATCGGTATCCGTTCTTTCATCACTCCATCCTCAACCTTATACAGGCCGTCAGATGTCGTCAGCAAGATAAGCAGATCACTATTCACCAGTGTCGATACCATGGACGCCAGAACATCATTGTCCCCAAACCGAATCTCATCCACGGCAACAACATCATTTTCATTCACAATCGGAACTACCCGGTTTCGCAACATGGAGAGGATTGTATTTCGGGCATTCAGATGGCGTTCACGGTCGTTCAGATCGTTATGTGTAAGCAGGACCTGGCCGATTGTACAGGAGTGTGCTGAAAATGCAATGGTATAGCGGTTCATCAGGACACTCTGTCCAACTGCCGCAGCCATTTGAAGATCAGGCAGGTTTGACGGACGTTCCGCCCAGCCCAGTGTCTGAACACCGGCAGCGATCGCACCCGATGATACCAGAACTACTTCGCAACCCTGGCTGTGCAATCCGGCCATCTCACTAACCAGAGACTCGATATTCTCAAGGTCGGGCCGGCCCTGTTCATCAACGAGTACCCGGCTGCCAACCTTGATAACGATCCGGCGAACCTGATCCGAAAATCTGTTACGTTCCATGATTTTATTACTCATTCCTCAATATAGTACATGAACAGAGACAAAATCACCCGTGATCTCAGCCATCTGCTTTACCCAAGTGTCGTGTCAGCCATACGATGTGGAGCGTTGCCTAAGAGATCTCAGGCTTCCCCGTTTCTCACAAGAGAAATTCGGATGGAACGGTTTTCCCACAGTCATGCACTCCCAAGTGAATGCGCCCTGCCGGGCGAACACAAAAAAAGCCTGTCCCGATTACTCGGAACAGGCTTTTTCCTATGAATCAGGAATACCTTGCGGTTATTCGTACGTCAAGCTTGTAACATTGACAGCACTCAGGCCTTTGGGGCCTTCCTCAATCTCGAATTCAACTTCTTCATTCTCTTCGAGGCCCTGGTCGGGGCCGAGATTTTCGACGTTGTTTCTGTGAACGAAAATATCTTTACTTCCGTCTTCGGGTTCGATAAATCCAAAGCCTTTTTCGGCGTTGAACCATTTAACTTTACCTTTTGTAGTCATGGTATTGGTCTTGTATCAGTTATAGTACCTGAACAGATAGGGGTCAAATCTTCAAGAGTTGGGTTGAATCGTATCTATAGGAGTAGGACGCTCTCTCTCTTCAGGAGGTGATTTTATGTAACACATCCAAGATAACTGTAATAAATGACAAAACCTTATTATTTTTCAGAGGCCCTGAAATTTATTTTCGTACCCGTAAGTCCACCAGACTCCTGGAAGAGATCTCTTTTGGAATCGAAATAACTCAAACTCCGGATCTGCCCGCGAGAATAAACCCGGGTTTACTCGCTTTCAAGTGGAAAACCAAGTGCCTCCATCTGCTTATTGAAGATCTCGACCTGATGATAAATGCCGGAAAATGCCTCCGCACCAGGCCCAAATGCAAATACAGGCACCATAGCGCCGGTATGGCCACCGCTGGTAAACCCTGGTTCAATCTCTCCCGTTGACAAATTAACACCATTCAATGCTGTACCTCCGGTTTCATGGTCAGCTGTGATAATCACCAGGGTGTTGCCGTCCCGGCGGGCAAAGTCAACAGCAGCAGCAACAGCACGGTCAAAGTCATGCAACTCTTCAATCAGGTAGTCCATATCATTATTGTGGCCGGCCCAGTCGATCTGTGAACCCTCCACTGTCAGGAAGAAACCATTTTCATTTTGTGACAACAGATCAATAGCAAGCTGTGTGGCTTCCGGAAGCATATCTCCCCTGCCTTCCGAATAACGCGGTGGTTCTCCATCTGCAATAAATCCTGCAAGTTTGCCGCTGCTCACCTGTTTCATCTCCTCGATATCATGCAGTACCTGATAGCCCTTGTCCGAGAGCTCGCTCAGAAGATCCCTCCCGTCTTCACGCTCGGCAAAATATTGACGGCCACCTCCGATGAACAGATCAATATCGGTTTCCAGAAAATCAGCAGCGATCTCTTCCATCATGCCACGGTCAGGCTGGTGAGCAATAAAACTGGCCGGAGTCGCATGGGTAATCGAACTCGATGCAACAATGCCGGTAGCAAGACTGTTTTCATGTGCCACTTCAAGAATGGTACGGACAGGATTCCGGTCAGGATCCATACCGATATACCGATTCAGTGTTTTTACGCCGGTAGAGATAGCGGTTGCCGATGCTGCACTGTCGACGACACCATTATCATCCGGATCTTCTGTAGCCGGGTGCGTGTCCACAAGCCCGACATAGGGTGCTTCGGTGATAACCAGATGAAAATCATTTGAATAATAACCGGCTGTGACCTGGGATACACCCATACCATCCCCAATCATCAAAATAATATTTTTTGGCCTGTCAGGTTCTTCGGCTCCTGTACACGCCGAAACAGAGAGAAGCAAGAGAGTGAATAGTACCGGTAACATCGGTTTTAGAAATCGGTTCATACGTTTATATAATTAAAGCGTTGGAGTCTTTCGGATTTATGTCGAATCTTTTGTAGAGGTGCCAATTCTAACATTCCGGTTTTCAAAGGCCTGATACCTGTCGATCATGATAACAGTATCAATACTGCACGTGATCCTATCATTACCTTAAAATAAAAAAAAGATGACGATCTCCACCCTTTTCTTGCTAATAAAATGAGGAGCCTTTGAATCGGTCAGAATACTGACCAGGAGATGTCCTCCGGCGGGCATTGAATCTGCAAGCTCTGCCTGCACGAGGACCGGGCGACATTCTCGTCCTGAAGCGTGATTAAACTGTTAACATGGTTGCGACACAAGTGTCGCGTCAACCATGCGATGTGGGGTTGACACGACACTAAGTAATGACATACTTGTACTGATCCAGATCCTCCAGTATCATCCCGGTTCCCCGAACCACTGCCGTCAATGGGTCCTCTGCGATATGAATCGGCAATCCGATGGCATCCTGGATCAGAACATCCAGGTTCCTGAGAAGTGCGCCACCGCCAGTTAACGTGATACCCCGATCAAGTATGTCAGATGCAAGTTCAGGCGGGGTCTGTTCGAGGGACTTTTTGATCGCCTCAACATACCCGTTAATCGATTCGGAGATTGCATTTCGAACATCTTTGGAGGTTGCAACACGATGTTTGGGAAATCCGCTCACCAGATCCCGTCCCTTCACCATCATCTCCAGTTCAGGGTCCAGCGGGGTGGCTGAACCGATTTCAAATTTCACTTTTTCCGCTGTACGAAGGCCAATCAACAGGTTATGGCTTCTTCTGAAATAGCTAACGATATCTTCATTCAATTTGTCCCCGCCTATCCGCAATGAATTGGAGTAGACCGTTCCGGCCAGTGATATAATCGCAATCTCCGTCGTCCCCCCACCGATATCAACGATCATATTTCCAACCGGTTCATTGACATCCATACCAATACCTATTGCTGCGGCAACGGTCTCTTCGACCAGATAGACCTTTCTGGCGCCGGCATGTTTGGCGCTGTCCCGAACTGCCATCCGTTCAACATCTGTGATGCCGGTCGGGATACAGACAAACATATTCCGGGTACGCATGAACCAGTTTTTCTTCACTTTTTTCACCAGTTCCCGGATCATCATCTCTGCAATCCCGTAATCAGCGATCACTCCGCCTTGCAATGGCTTCACAGTCCGAATATTGGAATGTGTTTTTTCATGCATAAGCAGTGCCTCATGTCCGATCGCCACAATGTCTCCCTTCGGATTCAATGCAACAATGGAAGGCTGGTTTAGCACGACACCCCGGTCCCTCAGATAGATCAACGTATTTGCAGTCCCCAGATCAATCGCAATATCCATATTCAGCGAATCCGAATAACGTTTTGCACCTTTATCTGACTTCTTTTTTGCCGGGTTCCGTTCTGAAACAGTTTTCATTTCTGACATATGTACTCAATCCTGTTCAATTCCTTTCGTTGTGAGGTATAGAGATGTGTTCTACTTGTAATCGCAGAGAATTCGTTTTGTTTCAGAAAATCTGAAAAATATAACCGGTGGAATTCCCGATTTCAGAGTTTAAAAGCCGGTCTTATCCTGATGTTCGGATCTGTATCGGATTGAAGAGTACAACTTTGAGAGCTGATGGCCCGGAACGATAAATTATTGATGAGCTATAATCATGAAGAACCGGGCGGCCCACCAGGCTGAAAGGCTGTACCCGTCCTCCTGCAATAGAACAAAAAAAGGCCATCCGAAAGTTTGAATGAACTTCCGGATGGCCTTTCCACAGGTCTCTTGATCTTGTTCGAGGTTATGAGTTGGTCAACTTACCGCCCCTTTTTTAAAGAGTGGTGCGGCAGCTGTTATCACTTCAGGTTTGTAAATATGGATTCGAAAGCTACTCCACAAGCGCGAGCCTTTTCTCCTCAAACTCTTTCACAAGCCGTTGAAGTTCCACCGAATCCTCCTCAGCGATGGCTTTTTCAATTCGAGGCTCGTACTCTTCATACAGAGCGTTTACGCTCTCATTGAACGATTCTGCCAATTCTCGTTGATTTTTTACGTAGCTGAAGAGGCCTTTGTAGGCATCCAGATCCATAACCTCACCCCTCCCGTCAACAAAGAAATACGGAGTCTCAAGGAGTTCAAATTCAGACGGATCGAGACCCAAATCTTCAATGAAAAGTTTGAGTTCGGAGCGCATGGACTGCTCCTCCTCCCTGCTGATACCATGTTTTTCCGCAATTGTCCGCCTCTCCTCAAGTGGAAGTTGTTCCATGGCACTGGAATCTGCATGTATCTGCTCCAGATACTGTGGCAGAACAGACTGCTCAAACTCCGATGCGAGGGCTTCCTGTTGGGTAGCGTCCACCGTTGTAGCCTCCTCTGATAAGTTGCTGCAGGCAACACTCAGTACAAATAGACTTCCGATCCAAATGATTTTCTGTTTCATGGTTCTATCTCTGTTAGGTTTTGATTGTGACATTCTTGATTTCTGATTACGTGTCGGGTACCACCTCTCAGCCACAGCAGGTAGACGTCGCCATATATCCTGCACCATTAAAGTACTGGAACGGGATCGGATTCCCGCCGAAGTTCAGATATGTAATAAAATGGTACTGATAATTGATGACACTACTTCCGGAACAGGTGGCCATCGAGCCGTTATCCTCCACACTCCCGCCGAGACAGAATCCGTTCAAAAGCGGAAACACGTTTATCACCCAGGGAGACTGGGATATATCGAGAAAATTAGCCGTTAATGTACACGTACCGAAAATTGAGCTTCCGATAACAAACGTGCCACATCCCATATACTGAGACATGGGTGCAGCCAGGACAGCATCCATGCTATCCAGGTCGAGACAGGCAGAAGGGGCATGGTTCGCCTCTGCAGGCCATACATACAAAAGTAATAGGAGAATCGGAATGAACTGTTTCATAAGTAATCCTATTTGATTATAATTTTCATTATATTAGATGATATAAGATTACAAATAAACATGCAATAAAATGATAGAAATAATTCAAGGAGTCTAAAGGAATTCGTGATTTTTTTAAAAAATCTACGTTTAACGTGCTCCTGCACTACAATTTTTTATTAGTGACAGTGCACGAATTTTGGAATGACGGTACGGTAACCTGCTTTAGGCTTGGAAAGGCCAACCTGACAGGTTTCTCTCTATTTTTCGTTTCACGACACCAGGCGAGTTCAAAAACGTTCCACTTGCTACGGAAACGGATGTGCAGGGCTACGATCACTCAGATCCGAGCAACTCGTCAAGGATCGGCTCCATCACTTCCGCCCAGATCTGATACCCCTCTTCATTCGGATGAAGCAGATCCGGCATAACCGATTCGGGAAGGTTCCCCTCTTCATCCAGAAAATGTTGGTTCAAATCCCTGAAAAAAACCCGATCCTCATCGCCCAGGAGGGTAATCAGTTCGTTAAC
Organism: Balneolaceae bacterium; assembly: GCA_040905265.1. GTDB lineage: Bacteria > Bacteroidota > Rhodothermia > Balneolales > Balneolaceae > JBBDRW01. The sequence continues at coordinate 21,449 of JBBDRW010000043.1, forward strand.
CCGGTTATTGTTGACCCGCATCGGGTCATCGGGAGTTTCACCGCGTGGGAAAATAGCCAATAGTAAAATTTTTGACTCCGGCAGACGGACCGTCAGTTCTTCGATAATTCTCTCTACACCGCGTGCGATCAGAGGAGGGGAATCCATTCGGTGGCCGGTATTGTTGGTGCCGATCATCACAACCACCAGATCGGGACGTAGCCCGTCTACCTCTCCATGTTCCAGCCGCCAGAGCACGTTTTCTGTTCGGTCTCCACTGAACCCCAGATTAAAAGCGCCGGCCGGAGCGTACCACTGGCCCCAAATTTCCCGGCCCGTTGTCTCCCAGCCCTGTGTAATAGAATCTCCCAAAAACAGAAGTCGCGCCTCTTTCCTACCCGGCTCTTCCAGTTTCTCTTCATGGCGGGGAATCCACCAGCTTTCTGCCCACGACTCTTGCAGAGGTTCAGGCGTTAGTGCCTCTGCACTCTCCTCCAGATGGCTCCAGATCCGGGATTCGGAAATTCCCTCCCTCGCTCTCTCCTGGTTTTCTCCAAACTGTTGCACCTGGGGGGAACAGCCTGCTATCCCCCATACCAAAAGAATGGAGAATCCCGCAATCCGGATAAAAGGGTACCGTAAAAGCCTGTTGTTCATGATCTGTCTGATTTTCATGGGGTTTCCAGTTGTGCCACGTCAATTCTGTCAGGCATATGTCTCTGACCCGAATATGAAAAATGTACCGAATATCAACATGATCAACCCATAAATTACAATAGCCAGAACCAGCATCAGTAGCGACGCCTTCGCCCAGTTCGCCTTGTTTCGGTTTGCCCCGCCTCCAAAACCCCAGACGAAGAGCATAATAAATCCGATGAGCGGTATCGCCGCAATAATCAGGGTCAAAAGCCAGTCGCCGGTCGATATAACTTCCTGACGAAATTCCGATTCTGTTACAGAGTCACTCTTTTCCAGTTCCATGGCTGTCCGTTTGCAATTACAGGTATTCTGGTGTCAATCCAATTGTATTTACCCCCAATTATCGCTTACTTCGATTATAACTGCAAATTGAAATTTCACCGCTATGTTTCTATTCCGTTTGGCACTCCCGCTGTCTCTTCTGTTACTAGTTTCCTGTACCCGGCCACAGACCGAAAGCCTGTACGAACAGTTGGGGCTGGAAGAGATCACCCTTGATCAACTTATGCAAGGATTTGAATCGGGAGAATTCACATCCAGCCAGATTGTGCAAGCCTATCTGGACAGAATTGAATCGATTGACCGGAACGGGCCTCAACTCAATTCCATGCTGACGCTGAATCCTGATGCACTGGAAACCGCAAACCGGCTGGATCAGGAACGGAAAGAAGGATCTTTGCGCGGCCCGTTACATGGTATCCCGATTGTGCTGAAGGACAACATTGATATGTTGAACCTGCCTACCACGGCAGGTTCCCGTGTTTTGGAGTTTTCCACTCCGGAACGTGATGCATTCATCACAGAGAGACTTCGCGAACAGGGAGCCATTATACTGGGCAAGGCAAATCTGAGTGAATGGGCAAATTTTCACAGCAGCTTCTCCTCCAGCGGCTGGAGCCTTCTGGGAGGCCAGGTGAAGAATCCATATGAACTCTCCCGCAACCCCTGTGGCTCCAGTTCCGGGCCTGCCGTTGCTCTGTCTGCCAATCTCACACCACTTGCCATCGGAACGGAAACCAACGGTTCTATAGTCTGTCCCTCCGGTGCAAACGGCATTGTCGGCATGAAACCGACAGTCGGTCTCTGGAGCCGGTCCGGTATTATCCCGATCTCCTACAGTACCGACAGCGCCGGGCCGATGGCCCGTACCGTCCGGGATGCAGCCATTCTGTTAGGTGCCCTGGCCGGCATCGACCCGGACGATGAGAAGACGCTGGCAGCTGAAAATCAACTCCACTCTGACTACACCGTATTTCTGAATAAGGATGGCCTGGCCGGCAAACGAATCGGGCTCTACACAGCGCCTCTGGGCGGGCACTTCCGGGTCGACACGCTGATGGTGCAGACAGTCCGGAAACTGGAGGATCTGGGAGCAGAGATCATAGAGATCGATCAGATATCAGAACAGAATATCGGGGGCGCGGCTTTTCAGGTCCTGTTGTATGAATTCAGAGACGGCCTGAACAACTACCTGGCGTCACTTGGCGAGTCCGCACCCATAAAAGATATTGAAGAACTTGCCGAACAGATTCGTTCGACGCCTGAAGAGACCGCCCGGTTTGACCGGGACCTGATTTTCCAGGCTGCCGAACTGGGCGGCCTGGAATCGGAAGAGTATCGGGAGGCCCTGGAGAGGATGCTGCTGCACAGCCGGGAGGAGGGGATCGACCGGGTAATGGATGAGCATCAGCTCGATGCACTCGTCGCTCCCACAGGCTCGCCAGCCTGGAAAACCGACCTGCTGATGGGAGACAATCTGAGAGTTGGTTCCAGCTCCCCCTCCGCCCGTGCAGGATATCCGATTATCTCCCTGCCGATGGGACATCTGGACGGAATGCCGGTCGGTATCTCCTTCTTCGGCCGCGCATGGAGTGAACCTGTACTGCTGGAAATCGCCTATGCATTTGAACAAGCGACCCTGCACCGAAGAGTTCCGGAGTTCAGGGAGTAGATCCACGCCGCCGGATGGATAAATATAGTATCGTGCCGAAGTGTGGCAGTCAATCTTTCGTGATCCTGTATCGGCAGATGTCCACGACCACTCTTTTCGACTTCACGGGTAGAACTATCCCCCAAATCTCTTATATTCCTGTCGCATGTTTACTGGACAGGGTAATGGACAGAAACCATCCCTCTTTGTCCTCTTTTTCCCTGCTTGGGAAAAGAGGACAACCTCTATGAAATGACTCCCTGAGTCGGGATAATCATTTCAAAGATTATAAGCAGCAAAACATAGATGCCGGCGTGGTGGAATTGGTAGACACGTTGGACTTAAAATCCAATTCGCATTGAAATGCGAGTGCCGGTTCGAGTCCGGCCGCCGGTACATAGTAAGCAGGAAAACAAATCTACTAAAACGCCACCCTCAAATTTACACCATACCGGACCTGGCTGTCCTGCAGAACGATCACATCCGGCGACACCTAAAACAACTCACCGTACAACCAACCTGCCCCGCATAGCGATATGGTGTCCGGGAAAGGTACAAAGGTAGGTATAGATCCCCGGTTCGTCGGGAGCCGAGAAGTAGATCGTTTCGCTGCCGGCAGGCTGTAGAAGAGATGTAAATGCGATCACTTTCCCTGAGTCCGGAACATAATCCATATCACTTCCCTGAAGTCCGAGATTGATCGCCGCTTCACCGACTTCATCTCCCGCTTCCGGCTCTACCAGTACAAAATTGTGGACCATGTTGTCATCATTGGTAAAGGTCAGTGCGACCCGATCCCCGCGATTCACCTCTATTTCTGTGATATCAAATTGGAGTCCCGGCTCTGTTCCCATCTCAATTTCACGGTCCGCATCGCCACCCCAGGCAAGAGGCATCTCTGTAACCCGTTTCATTTCACGCGGTATTGCAGTACCGGCCCCTTCGACATCCACATTTGCTTCTGCAGTTCCACTTCCGGAAACAGCGGCTCTTGCCGTTTGGCCGGGAGCGGGGGTCATCTCCTCTTCAGACAACCCTTCTCCCTCAGGAATGTGGTTCAGTGTATAGTAGCCAGTGTCGTGCAGAAGTGGCGTGCCATCCGCTGCCAGGAGTGCTCCCAGCTTGACTTCATGAATGTATTTCTCTCTCATATTGTCGACCGCCAGCCGAACACGCTTCCCGTCTTCAGAGACCTGCAATCCCCGGATCACAGCCGGTTCCTGCTCGATAATCGGGCTTCCATAGTCATATCGGTACATATAGGTGAAGCTTGTAACCGAGTAGAGTAAGGGATCAGAAGCCAGCTCCCGGTCTACAGGGTGTGTAAACTCGATCAGAAATCCGTCGGGCTGCGCCCGGATTGTCTTCATTTCGAACGGTATCTCTTCGTTCCAAACCATCCATTGCAAACCGTGTGTCTCTTCTCCGGTGGATCGCCATCCCCGGTCAGTCATTCCGACGAAGAGGGAACTGCCCGGACCGAATTCCATTCTCATCACACCCGACAAAAACCCTTCACTGAACGGGAAAACCGCTCCCTGATACTCCCCGTTCACAATCTCCATATCCACCCGGTTGATGCGGGCGTGCCCCTGGTCACCCACAAAATAGTGTCCCTGAAAATGCGGGAAAAAACCTTCGCTGTCCTGAATCAGATCGGACGTAGATATGCCCATCAGGGTATGTGGAATCCAGACGGCCGGCAGTTTCAGCCCCGGTACCCGTGCTGCCGTTTCAAACATCGGACGTTCACTATCCACGATATCCTCTTTTTGAACGGAGACCGGGGATTCCGGATGATCCGCCCAGCGAAGCCCGGCAACGTTGCCAAGAAAATCACCCTCTTCCACATGAGAGATAAAGCCGGAGCCGATCCAGTCTCCCTGGTTTTCTGTATAGAGAATATCCCCCCGGTCATTGACCATCACCCCGGACGGGGATCGCATACCAGTTGCAATAGGATTCATTTCACCTTCGGGAGTGATGGCCATCGCCCATCCCCTCCAGGGAACCCTGCTCTCAGCTTCCCACCATTTCTCATCTCCGAATGCGACATTTCCGGTAACAACCATATCTCCATTGGGAAGAAAGGCCGGGCCAAACGAGTACTCATGGTAGTGTCCGGAGATCGGCCAGGCATAGATACGTTCGTACAGGTCCGCTTTCCCGTCTTTGTCTGTATCTGTCAAACGGTTCAGTTCGCCCCTCTGTGCGACGTAGAATGAACCGTCCCTGTATTCAAGTCCAAGAATTTCATACAGACCCTCTGCGAATTTTGTATAGTGAGGAGGGACGCCATCCCCAAGTACGGGATTGTCCAGTATCCAGATCTCTCCCCGCCTGGTGGCAACAGCCAGTTTCCCGTTCGGCAACCGCTCCAGGCCGCCGACTTCCAATTCAACCCCGGCTGGTGCAGGAATTGTCAGGATTCGGTAGTAGTCGTTCTCACTGACCTCGATCACCGAATCGGCATCGGCAGCCTGATAACCGTCATTCGATTCAAACGGCCTGGCATAGGATTCCGGGAGCAGGAGCAGAGTAAACAGCATCCCTGTACAGAGTGAACAGAGTATTCTCATGAAGGTATCAGTTTGATTCATCCGGAGTTCAGATCGGTTTGATTTGAATGTGAGCATATTCATAGGGACAAAGAGATTGAATCGAGGGTCATGGAGTGTCCGCAGATCACTGTAAACGGTTACCAGATATAGGTGTAGGAGAGGGCAGCTTCCTCACCGGCCGGGACGCCAAGCAACAGTTCCCTCCCATTCTCCGTCTCACGGATCCATGCCTGTCTCTGCGAGTCAGGTTCCAGCCGGATATAGAAGGATTTGTCATCCGCCTGATAGAGACCGTTCGGCAGACGGGTTATCGACGTACCCGATGCAACACGGATCGTCAGCTCTTCTGCCGGAGAAGGGCGTTCAAATGAGAGCTCCCGGACCAGTTCACGCCCGCCGTTTTGAGCATAGAACCTATCCTCAATCCTGTTGCTGTCAAGCTCATAGGTCAATGTTACATCCCCGTCCGGCCCAAACCGATAGTTATGAAACGTAAACGTTCGCTCCTCCTGCAGAGAATCAGGCCAGGCTGCATCACTCCCGGACAAAAAAGCAAATGCGGGAGCTCCGGAGAGATTGATAGCCGCCGGTTCATTCAGAGAGAGATTTCCTCCCCCGCGATTCACCCACATACTGTTCATATTGAGAAAGTCACCTTTCCAGATCTTCATTAGTGCAGAAGTACGGGTATCAAATGCAAAGTGTACTCGCCCGGGATAACCGACCGCAATGGTGTGAGGATAGACCCGGCTGTCCAGTCTCATAAATCCATGCATCACTTTCGGCTCACTCTCCGGGTTCACAATGAGAGGCATTCGCCGGACATTCTCTGGCGGCGTAAGTGAATACTCATCCGCTTCCGGCACACGATACCGTATATTGCGAAATGCGACCGGCCCGTGATCTCCCTGAATTCTCAAAGGGCCGCGAACGGCTTCCAAATCATCCATGGACCCTCTTGTCGGGCCGACCAGTTCAACATTCTTATGAATGACCACACCGTTTAACCGAATCTCGACAACTCTGGCATTCTCGGTTTTTTCACCCAGATCGTTAAAGCGAGGTGCCCGGAACTGTATCCGCATCGTTTGCCAGAGACCTGGCGCCCGCGTAGCGTTTTCCCGTGGAGGAACGCCCCCGTACCCTTCACCGTCTCTCCACATCTCATAGATACCACCCATATCTCCGGATCGTGGATTCACAACGCCCCAGCTGTCCAACAGCTGAATCTCATATCTCCCCTGAAGATAAATTCCGGAGTTGGACTCACTGGCCATCATAAATTCAAACTCGAGATCCAGATCCCCGTGTTCCCAGGCCGTATAGATATCTCTTCGGGAAGAGCCCTGATTTGTATTGATCAGGACACCGGTCCCGCTTTGAGCCTCGACATGAAGCCTCCGGCCAAACTCCATATAGACATCCCCGCCTATCTCCCAGTTTGCGGTTGTCCCTTCAAATTCATCCATTGTCTCCAGAGAGAGCTCCTGAAACGACGGATCATCGGATTGGGCATAAACCGGCAGGGCAAGAAAGAGTACAAGTCCGGTTACAATTCGCTGCTTCCATTTGGATTCCGGCCTGATCTGAATATCTGTTGCCATATGATAGTAAGGGTTCTATTGTTTCAAGGGAAACTTTGCAAAACTCGACGAGTACCCAAATCGTTGGGATTTCCGACAATATGTCAGCCAATTCAAAACCTCTGCTTCAGAAACCGAAACCGGTTACGTTACCTCAATCGGCAAGGAATATCGTACAAAAAACTTGAAAAGCGAAGTGTGTGGCACGAATCTAAAATAAATCGTACTACGGGAAGAAAAAAAATAAGATTTATCTTACTTTACAGGAAGGTCAAACTCCCCGTCGATATATTTTCTGTAATTCAGAACCTACGGTATGGAAGAGTCAAGAAAAACAGTACTCATAGTAGAAGACGATCTTATCCTGAACCTTCTCTATGAGAGTTATATGGATAAGCTCCGGTTTGCGACAAAGGGAGAACTTGTTCAGGGAATCAATGCCATCGAAATGGTCCGGGAGTTGAATCCTGACCTGATTCTCATGGATATTGCACTGGAAGGCGATCTGGATGGCATCGATACTATGAAAGAAATCCGATCATTTTCTGATGTACCGGTCATCTATGTCACCGGAAACTCGGATCAGAAACACCGGCAAAGAGCGAAAGAGGTAGGGTATATTGAGTACCTGATCAAACCGATCGATTTTGAAGACCTGAAAGAAGCCGTCCACAAACTTTTCAATAATCATCCATCATCATGAGAAATCTGCGACTTCTCACTATCTCTACTGTACGATTTGCTCTCATTTTCCTGCTGGCAGTCTCTTGCTCATCCGTCCGGCAAACCGGCAGCCAGATGGAAGAAACCTCTTCAATTCAGCCGGAACGGCCAATTCCCTACCCGCTTGAAATTCCGGCCGGATATCTGAACGCCGTAGAAACCGGCACACGTACAGCAGAGGGAGAGCCGGGCCCATCCTATTGGCAAAATGAAGCCTCTTACCAGCTCAAAGCGGAACTGATTCCTTCTGAGTACCGGGTGAATGGGTCAGCCTCAATCGAGTTCACCAATTTTTCGTCCGACGGCTTGCCGTTCCTGCTGGTTGAATTGAGTCAGAACCTGCACAAGGCGGGCACCATGAAGAAGGAAAACACTGAAATAACCGGGGGAATTGAACTACTCCGGATAAGCCTCAACAACACCGAGCTTGAGGAGCAGCCGGATGGACAGCCGCTCAGGCAGGGCGAACCCTCCTATCTGATAGATGCCACCAGAATGATCCTTGTTCTCGATGAGACACTCCAAACAGGGGAAACAGCTGATCTGGAGATTGAATGGACATTTGTCGTGCCACAGCAGGGTGCTTCCGGCCGAATGGGCCACAGCAGGGATAATCTATTTTACATTGCTTACTGGTATCCAAAGGTTTCTGTTTACGACGATGCAAACGGTTGGTTTGATGATCCTTTCCTTGGCAATGCAGAATTTTATCACGGTTTTGCAGATTATGAATTTGAGGTGACTCTTCCCGACAACTGGCTCGTCATGGGCTCCGGCGAATTTTTGAACCCGGATGACGTGCTGGCAGACCATGTTCTTGAGAGATACCGGGAAGCCGGAAACAGTGACGAGGTCTTGCCGATTGTTACTGAAGCGGATTTCGGCGGGGCCACACAGTTTTCTGAAGACGGCCTGCATACATGGAAATTTTCAGCGGAACGGGTTCGGGATGTTGCGTTCAGTGCTACCCGGGAGTCTGTATGGGATGGCGCCAGAACGCCGGCAGGTGACCTGGACGGAGACGGCCAGGAGGAGTATACACGCATCAACTCTTTCTACCGAACAACAGCTCCTCTGTGGACTGAACAGGCAGCCTATTCGCAACACTCAATCACATTTCTATCTGAGTATCTCGACCTCCCCTACCCCTGGCCTCACATGACGTCTGTAGAAGGGGAAGAGATCATTGGAGGAGGGATGGAGTTCCCCATGATGACTATCATCGGGAGCTATAACGGCCAGAATCCGCAACGACTCCACAGTGTAACGGCTCATGAGTTCGCACATATGTGGATTCCGATGATATTAAGTACCAACGAGAGGAGATACAGCTGGATGGACGAAGGGTTTACAACATTTAATACCCACCAGGCAATGGCAGACGCCTATCCGGATGACTACGAGAATCTCGATATGTTTGCAAACTATCTTCAAATCGCAGGTACCGATTATGAAGGGCCCATGATTCGCTGGTCCGATTACCACTATCCGGGGCCGGCATTTGGAGTGGCCTCCTACCCCAAGCCTGCTTCGGTACTCCAGGCGCTTCAGGGGATATTGGGTGAAGAGCTTTTTCTGGAAGCGTACCACAGCTTTATCGACCGATGGACGTACAAGCACCCTTATCCGTGGGACTTTTTTCAAACGGTAGAAGATGTCACAGGGCTTGAACTGGATTGGTTTTGGCGAAGCTGGTATTATGAAACCTGGACGCTGAACCACTCGATCGAACATGTCTCCAGAGATGGCTCCGAAACAACCATTGAAATCCGGGATAACGGATTTGTACCCATGCCGGTACACCTGACGATCCGATTTGAAAACGGCAGCGAGAGAGAGGAGATCATTCCGGTTGATGAATGGCTTATGGGAAAGAAGAGCGTGACTTTCAGGATCGAGAGTAAAGAGACAGTCGAGTCCGTAACGATCGACCGTGAGAATAACTTCCCGTATGTCGACAGGTCGAATTTGAATTGGAATCGATAGAATTGTAAAATTCTATAATAACGGGCCGTAACTCTTCTAATTTGACTAATTTATATCGATACTGTTTGTCAGGTAGAAAAGGGAGCCTATGAACAACCTCAAAAATTTACGTGCAATCTCGTTCGGGATTGGCCTCATCGCAGTCATTGCGCTGACTGTGATGAATATCTACTCCCTGTATGAACTGCGGGAGAGTTCGATTGAGTCGGCAAAAGAGAATAAGAGAAGCCACATCGATGAATTTTCCCGGGAGGTCTCCTGGCATTTTAATTTCCCTTCACGTGAAGTTCGAAAATTCGGCGATGACGGGGTGGGCCATTTTCAAGAGTACTACGCCCAAACCGGTAAACTTCCCACCAAACTCCGGAAAAGCCTTGGAACGGTAAGCGAAAACCGGATCTTCAGTGAGATCTACTTTACCCCTCATGCAACAGATCACTGTATCGATTTTATGCAGCCGATGTTCAGGTATAACCCTGACACCAACGAAATGGATCGGGCCGATATGGTTCCGGAGGTGGTATGCGACGGCATCGGCCTCGCCCGATCCAGGGTACAAACCATGATTGACGAACTCCGGTGGAGCAACCAGATTACATATGACCTGCATCGAAGCATGACGATCTCCCTGATCAACCGGTCGGACAATACCATTTTCGGGCATCTCAATTTTGTGATCGACCGTGACTATCTGGTCAATGAGTACTTTCCCGAAAAGCTGGAAGATAAGTTCGGAGAAGCAGACGAAAGCGGCATTGTCGTCTGGCTGATTGACGATGTATTCACAAACATCATTGGCAGTTCAGATCCAACCTACGATTTTAACTGGCGGGAGATCGATATTCGCCAGCGGTTTCCGGATCTCCCTGAAAACTGGATCCTGTATGCCAAGTTCATTGATTCTCCGACGATTGCAGCCAGTAATGCGTCTTGGATACGAAACCTCCTTGTGTTGGGCACTGCGGTATTTGCTCTTTTTGGAGCCCTTATTTTCATGTACATCACCTCCAAACGGGAAAGGGAACTGGCCCAGCGGCAGGCGGGATTTTTAGCCAATGTAACGCATGAACTGAAAACACCGCTGGCTGCCATGCAGGCAGCAGGGGAGAATATCAGTGACGGTCGTGTTACGGACGGCAACAGGCTGAAAACATATGGGAACCATATCTATAACGAATCAATCCGGCTTCGGAAAATGATCGACAAGCTTCTGGATATCGCCCGTTTTGATGCCGGAACCTCCAATACGATTCAGAGAGCACCGCAGAAGCTGGATGAGATGGCTCGCCAATTCTTCCGGGATCATTACAATTATGTAACTTCGAAAGGATTTCGGTTCACACTTGCGTCTGATACAAATATCCCACTGGCCATGGTCGACAGTGACCATATCGAAACGATCCTCAGCAACCTGGTTGAAAATGCCCTCAAATACAGCACGGATACGAAAGAGATTCATATCGGGATACGGCAGAAGGACAACCATGTAAGCCTGCATGTCCGGGACAGAGGAGTCGGCATTCCGAAACGTGCGCAAAAACAGATTTTTGAGAAGTTCTATCGAATAGAAGATACCCTGACCGCAAGGACCAAGGGACACGGGCTGGGTTTATCCATCGTCCAAAACCTTGTAACCCTGAATGGAGGCCGGATTGACGTTGAGAGCAAGCCGGGCCAGGGTTCAACGTTTATCGTCTCGTTTCCTGTCTTTTTGGAGAGTACACAGACAGACAAGAAGAGCGAATCCACTCCACGCAAGAAATCCCGTAAAATGACAGGGGAAAGTGAATATGCAGAATAAAAATTCGAAAAAAATCGTCATCGTTGAAGATGAGCCGAGCCTTGTGTTCACACTTCGAGATACCCTGGAAAGTGAAGGGTATCAGGTTCATGTAGTAGAGGATGGAAACAAAGCCGTAGATATGGTAAACCGCGTCGATCCGGATCTGATGCTGCTTGACCTGATGCTACCCGGAAAGAGTGGTTATGACATCTGCAAAGAGATCCGGAAACTGAACTACACCTTCCCGATTATTATGCTCACGGCTCGCGACCAGGAGATTGACAAGGTAACCGGGCTGAACATCGGTGCCGACGATTATCTGACAAAACCGTTTGGTGTCAAGGAGCTGTTGGCGCGAATCAATGCAAGGCTTCGCCGATCGAGCACCTACTCAAAATCCGAACCGATCGACTCGCTGGAACTAGAGCCTGTTCATATCAACCTGAAGGACGCCCGAGTCATTAAGCCCGGAGACCAAAAGGTCGAGCTTTCCACACGTGAAGTGGAGCTAATCCGATACCTCGTCTCCAAAGCCAATGAACCGATTTCACGGGATGAACTGCTGGAAAAGGTCTGGAGATACGAATTCAGCACCAATACGCGTACCGTTGATGTCCATATATCCAAGTTACGTGCAAAGATTGAAATGCATGCAGACGATCCCCGTTATCTGGTAACCCTTCACGGTGTCGGCTATATGCTCAAGATCAATTAATACCCCGTCTTCACTTATCCATTTCACTCCTTTCTCTCCAGTGGCCCGGCACACTTCACTCTCCGCACAGTAATCCGCCGCATCACTGATAAATCGTTCCGGCCAGAACTTCAGACAAGCCATCCAAAATTCTGTTTATAATTAAAAAAGCGCTTTTCCTTAATATAAATTAATAATTAAATATTTATATAAATATTGCCTTATTTATTTGCTTCATATATGATTTATGACTTATAATACACTTGTCAAGAAGGTGATTATGAATGTTCCGTTCAGCATCATGAGATCACTCAGTACACATACTGATGTGTTTCCATCGACATAGAACAGTAGAGATATCCGGGAGCTGACTACTCCCGGATATTCATTTTATCTGATATCTGCTCCAACCGCATCTTGTCGATCCATCCGTCAAGTGCCACAAAGTGCCGGGCATCCCCCATATGTCCGGTACTTTTTTTGTTTGCAGGCTACTCCACCTGACATTTCCATTCAGGCAGTTCCGCTCACGTTATTTCACTTCTTTTTCCGGTTTTTAATTTTCATAAGCCTCTCCCACAACGTGCTCTCTCTCCCCTCATCTCCAGGCTGAAACCAGGACTTCTCCTTCATCTCATCCGGCAGATACTGCTGCTCTGTCCAATGGCCGGGATAGTCGTGAGGGTATCTGTAATCAGCCGATGCATTCGTTATATCCAGATAGCGGGATGCAAGTTTGTTGGCCGTCTTGTCTCTCAAATGCGCCGGAACACTCCCCGCCCCATTGCTCCTGATCTCACTATTCAGGTCAAAGATGGCAGACGTACTGTTGCTTTTCGGAGAGAGAGACAGAAATATGGAGGCGTGTGCAAGAAAGTAGAACCCCTCCGGCATACCGGTCTTTATAAACGCTTCATGGGCAGAGTGAATCACTGTCAGCGCATAGGGGTCTGCCATCCCGACATCCTCTGAAGCAAAAATCAACATACGCCGAAATAGAAAATTTGGGTCTTCCCCTCCTTCCAGCATCGCATTCAGCCAGTAAAGAGCCGCGTCTACATCAGATCCCCGCATCGATTTGATAAAAGCGGATGCATAGTGATAGTGTTCATCACCCGTTCGGTCGTACCGGACATTTCTTTTCTGAATAGACTCTTTGGCAATCTCAAGATCAATGTGAATAACCCCGTCCCCGTCTCTGGGGGTCGAGAGCGCAGCCACTTCCAGGGCATTCAGTGCATTTCTTATATCACCTCCGGCATATTCAGCAAGATGAGTACATGCCTCATCTGTCAGATCGATGTCAAGGAAGCCGATTCCCCGTTCCCGGTCTTGCAATGCCCGGTCAAGCATTATGAGAACATGCTCTTTGGCAAGCGGATAGAGTTCAAACAATTGACAGCGGGAGAGCAGAGGATTCACCAGTGAATAGAACGGATTTTCAGTGGTCGCACCAACCAGTGTAATGACACCCGACTCGAGGTGCGGGAGAAGGGCGTCTTGCTGCGCCTTGTTCCAGCGGTGGATTTCATCCACGAAGAGAATCGTCTTCCGTCCGTCTGCCTTCTTCTGCTGTTCAGCCAGCGAGACGACCCGCCTGAGCTCCTTGATCCCGTCGAGAACCGCATTGATAACTTCAAAACGCGCCTCAATCTCTCTCGAAATCACATGGGCCAGCGTTGTCTTGCCGGAGCTGGGCGGCCCGTAAAAAATCAGTGACCCGATGATTCCGCTCTCGATCATCCTCCGGAGCATCTTACCCTCCCCGACGAGATGTTCCTGGCCGGTGAATTCATCGAGTGTCTGAGGCCGCATTCTGGTTGCCAGCGGACTTGAGGAGTCTGTATTGCTGCCGGAGGCACCGGAATTGTCGTTATTGAATAGATCCATACTTCTATCTGTTATTGGCCGGCACAGAACAGGGTTTCCCTCTCCAAACCGGGCCTTCTATTTGCATCAACACTCTATTCCCTATTCCCTCGTACCTAACCTCTATTTACAATGGCAGGTTGTCATGTTTTTTCCGGGGCAGATGATCCACCTTGTTTTGACATATACCGAATGCGTGAATCAGCTTCTCCCTCGTCTCTTCAGGGAAGACCACATCATCAATAAATCCCCGTTCTGCCGCCTTGTAGGGGTGCGCGAACTCTTTTTCATACTGCCGCTCCAGCTCGAGCTGCCTCGCTTCCGGATCCTCTGCGGCTTCGATCTCTTTTCGAAAAATGATCTCTACCGCACCTTTGGCTCCCATCACAGCAATTTCAGCGGTTGGCCATGCAATATTGTAGTCCGCCCGAATGTGCTTTGAATTCATTACATCATACGCTCCGCCATACGCTTTTCGTGTGATCACCGTCATCTTGGGAACAGTTGCTTCGCAAAAAGCATAGAGCAGTTTTGCACCGTGTTTGATAATACCGCCCCACTCCTGATCCGTCCCGGGCAGGAATCCGGGAACATCTTCGAAGACGATCAGCGGTATGTTAAATGCATCACAGAATCGGACAAAACGGGCACCTTTCAGGGAAGCGTCAATATCGAGAACTCCGGCAAGAGAGAGTGGCTGATTTGCAACAATGCCAACAGATCTCCCCTCCAGTCGGGCAAAACCGACTACCAGGTTGTCTGCATAATCCCTGTGTACTTCAAAGAAGGAATCCCTGTCCATAACCCCCCCGATTGCATCCTTGATATCATAGGGTTTGTTTGGGCTGTCCGGAACCAATTGGTTTAGACGTTTTGCCAGTTCCGGATCGGGTGGCTGCGGTTTCATATTCGCAGCACGCTCTTCACAGTTTTGCGGAATATAGGACAACAGAGCTCGAATCTGTTCAAGACAGTCCGCATCATGTTCTGCCGTGAAGTGGGATACTCCGGATTTTCTGCTGTGTGCCGCAGCCCCTCCAAGATCTTCAGACGTGACATCTTCGTGAGTAACCGTCCTGACAACGTTCGGACCGGTAACAAACATGTAACTGCTCTCTCTGACCATAAATACAAAATCCGTAAGTGCAGGACTATAGACAGCACCTCCCGCACAAGGCCCCATCACCGCTGAAATTTGAGGTATCACTCCGGAAGCCAGAGAGTTTCTGTAAAAGACCTCTGCATACCCGCCCAGTGAACTAACCCCCTCCTGTATTCTTGCGCCGCCGGAATCATTGAGGCCGATCAGGGGTACTCCGTTCTTGACGGCCAAATCCATAACCTTGCAGATCTTCTCAGCATGTGTTTCCGAGAGTGAACCGCCGAATACGGTAAAATCCTGGCTAAACAGATAGAGAGGACGGCCATGTATCGTCCCAAATCCAGTTACGACTCCATCCCCCGGGATCTTGCTCTTCTCCAGGCCGAATGCACTGCTTCGGTGAGTAACAAACGCGTCAATCTCTTCAAAACTATCCTGATCCAGCAGCAGGTCAATTCTCTCCCTGGCCGTCAACTTACCCTTCTCATGCTGACGGCGGATGCGCTCCTCTCCCCCACCTGTACGGAATTCCTCCCTGCGCCTTCTCAGTTCCCTGTATTGCTCGCGTTCTTCATCCATGACTCTCCTTAATTTGCAGGTTTACTATCCATAAAATAAGAGTGCATCGTATCGGTAAAATCAATAGCGGACTCATTTGACAATTCGAGCTCATACCGATCAAAGACTTCCTCTTCGATATATTCTGCCGCTTCACGCCAGTTATTGATACCTGCAAGGCCGTCAACCACTTTCTGAAATTCCATTTCAGACCCGCGGAACAACGTTTCGACAAACCGGCCCCTCTCATCCCCGATCCATGCTTCGATTTGATCCCGGTTCTCGGAAAAACGGTCATGCTGAACGGAATCGTGGCGATTGGTTTCCACTTCGCTTTCCGTGTTGTGCTCCCTGTGATCGGCAACAGGTTCACCGCTACTGTCGCCGGCCGGGCTGACCTGTTCACGGTCACTCTCCACAAATCGTTTCCATATGGCGTGGTCCTCCGGGTTCGATTCCTCCAACACATCATCCGTAGCCTCTTCCGTATCAGAACCTTCCATGAACTGACTGTAGAGGCTGGGCGGTTCAGCATCCGGGGCCGGAACAGTCTCTTCCGGCTGAACGTCACCGGACTCCTCTTCCTGAGCAAAATCCTGCGTATCTTTCTCCTCCACGTTTCTGTTCAGTTTGCCGGAATGGAGATACATGGCCTGCTGGCCAACCGGTTCATCCGCGGTCTCCTCCTGCTCATCCTCCCCGGTTGAACCGAAACGTTCAAACAGGGTCGCAGGCTCCTCCCCTCCTGCGGAGTGGAGTTCAGTGGCCGGCTCCGCATCCAAAGGGAAATCAAACGATTCAAGCATTCCGGAAAATTCACTCTTTGAGACCGGACGGTTTAGCAGTTCAAAACTGCGTGCTACAGAACCCATGTTTTTGTCGTTAAAAAATATCCGGAGCAGATCAGAATCGACAGGGCCACCCGCCAACTGAAACAATGGGTTGATCAACTGATACCAATCATTCGCATGGTAACGTGATGCGAGTTTTTCATCCACACGTGTTATGACACGTCTGCACTGCTCTAACGTGAGTGTCTCCAACCCTTTTTTCTCCAGAAAGCGTACAGGCGCCTGGGCAAGATGGCGATAAACAGGAACCCTGCCCGCACGCTCTTCCAGTTCCCGTGCCGTTAACTCACGCTGACTGCCAAAGATAATGTCCGGGATTGTACCCCTCGGCGTCAGAAGGATCTTCAGAAGGCTTGTTATAACCTCTTCAAACAGGCGGGGAGCCTGCGTGACAGGAAGCCGGGCCTCAGCCATCAACGAATCGGAAAAGACGTCCCAGGATCGCTGAATCGATGGTTTATTTCTGTTGACCCACTCCGTCTCTGGAAATACCAGGCTCTCTCTCAACGTTCTTTGTATGAAAATTTCTACCTGTTCAGCCAGAAAACCGGGAATTTCCCATTCACGCAGTTCCCGGGGAATCAAATATTCTTTGCCGTCAGGAATCTGCTGACTCATCTGGCGTGTAATGGATCGGACAATGTCTATCATTCTTGCGTCTGTGTTAATGGTTGAGAGCCTCTGAAATACCTGGAGTTTTGTTCAAGATCAAGGCCAGTGAGAAAGTAAAATCCTACTGCAAATAATAGCGAATATCAAGTGAACATATGCTGTTTTTCATTTAATGACAGGGTGTGTACCTTCCGTTATGATAACACTCACAGTCCGAAAACTTTCCAAAAAATATGGAAAACAGATCGTTTTTCGTGATCTGACTTTTTCGACTTCCGCCGGAGTTGTGGGAATTGCCGGGCAGAATGGATCCGGGAAATCAACTCTGCTTCTCTGCCTCGCCGGCCTGTTGCAACCGACTGCGGGTACGATCGGCTGGTCCCGGTACAATAACGATTGGAATGGTGATAAATTGAATCACGAGCTTGGGTTCGCAGCGCCCTATCTGGAACTATACGAAGGGTTAAGCTGTATGGAGAATCTGAAGTTCCTGATCGATTTGAATCGCAAACCGCCGGCTGTGGAAGATATTGCCGGTTATCTCGAACTGTTTGAAGCAGACAGCTACCTCGAAAAAAATTATGGCGAACTATCTACAGGCCAGCGTCAGCGTGTCAAACTGGCTGCCTCCACACTTCAAAATCCTTCCATCCTCTGTCTGGATGAACCAGGGTCAAACCTGGACCGCAAGGGAAAACAGCTGATCCTGAAAATGGTTGATGAGTGCAGAGAACGAGGTACAATGGTACTCATCGCATCAAATCAGAAAGAGGAGTTATCTCTGTGCGATGAAATCATCAACCTGGACGAAACGGGCAAACCGGAACCAGTCAGCTAAAATCGCTACAACCAACCATTACCTATTCCCAATCATCCGTTCAAAACCATGTACACACCCGAAGAAAAACGACTTGCCGAGACCCTGCTGAACCACAGTACTGAACTGAAGGAGGGAGAACGCATTCTCATCCAGTCCATCGGATTCAACTCAACAGGCCTTGTCCGTGCGCTTGTGGAATCTGTCCGGGAACGGGATGCCCATCCATTTGTACAGATTGAAGATCCTGAAATCAACCGGCTCCTGCTCGAATCGGGGAATGACACATTCTGGTCTACTCAGGCAGAAGTAGATCAATTGCCTTTGATCCGGCAGATGGATGCATTTATCGGGATCCGGGGGGCTGAAAATATCTACGAGAATGCTGCTGTAGACCCGGAGAGAAACCGGGCGTACTCGGAGAAATTTCTGAAGCCGGTACACTTCAAAGAGAGAGTGGAAAACACCAAATGGTGTGTCCTTCGTTATCCGTCAGCTGCATTCGCCATGAACGCCAAAATGCCGACCGAACGCTTTCGAAAATTCTATTTTGACGCATGCCTGTTCGACTATTCCAGGCTCTTTGAAGCGATGAAACCACTCGAAGAACGACTTCGAAATACAGACGAGATCCGGCTGAAGGGAGAAGGAACCGACATCCGTTTTTCAGTAAAAGGCCAGAACTGGATACCCTGCTACGGGCAGCGAAACATACCGGATGGAGAGCTCTACTCCTCTCCAATTCTTGACTCCGTCGAGGGGGAAATCACCTATACCGCATCCGTCTATCAGGGCAAACCGTTTGAGTATGTAAGGCTTATTGTGAAAGGTGGTGTCGTTACGGATTATGACTCTTCGGACAATGAAGCTCTGGAGGGTATTCTGAGTACGGACGCAGGAGCCAGACAGTTTGGGGAGTTCAGCTTTGGGCTGAACCCGGTTATTGAGAAACCGATGTACGATATCCTCTTTGACGAGAAGATCTACGGTTCCAACCATTTAACACTCGGCAATGATTACGAGATGGCGCCCAACGGTAACGAAAGCAATATCCACTGGGATCTGGTCTGTATCGGCGCTGATGTCTGGCTGGATGGAGAACTGGTCCGGAAAGGGCGTCAATTCATTACCGATGACCTGGCCGGACTCAACCCGGATTCCCTCCTCTCCGCTACATGACGATCCAGGCAATCACCTGAATGGTAACAAGGCCGGTTATCCCCATGATGAACGTTGCAACGGTGTGGGTCCGCAAGGCCTGGGCCGTCTCCATAGAAGAGAATTTGGCAACGACCCAGAAATAACTGTCGTTGACATGGGAAACCGTCAATGAACCCGCACCTATGGCAAGTACAATCAGCGCCCTGCCGATCGCCGAACCGAAACCCATCGGTTCAACCAGAGGCGCCATAATCGCTGCAGACGTAATGATCGCAACCGTTGATGACCCCTGAGCCGATTTCAGAAATGCGGCTGCAAGAAATGCAACCAGGATAGCAAATTCACCAGAACCGACAAATTGTTCAGCCAGCTCACCCAGGTCTGTCTCCCTCAGCACAGCTCCGAATGCCCCGCCTGCACCTGTAATCAGGATAATCACGCCCGCCTTCTTCAACGCCTCTTCCAGCCACTCGCTGCGAATCCGGCTGGCGCCCCTACGAACCATGCCAAAAGCAAGAATAACACCGGCCAGCAGAGCAATCACTGGGTTCCCCAAAAAGAGGAACACCTGATAGAACAGCCCATCACCCAACGGCAGAGTCGGGTATTCGGCCAGAGACTTTCCGGCAATCAGCAGGATCGGTATTAGAATGGGAAGAATCGCAACGGAGAATGCCGGAGGTTCTGCAGAAGGCTTCTCAACCTTCTGCTGCTGAGAATCGGCTCCGGCATTGAGCTCAATGTTGCAAAATGAGACTGCCCAAATAAGGGCGGAGGCCATCACCGGTAACGAGACGATCAATCCGAGCAGCATCACCCATCCGATATCTGCATCAATTGTGGCTGCCGCCGCCAATGGCCCGGGAGTTGGCGGCACGAACACATGGGTCGCATAGAGGCCAGAGGCCAGGGCAACAGCCAGCACCCCAAGCGAGACCTTTGTTCGCCGGGCAATCGCACGGTTTAACGCAGAGAGCACGATGAAGCCGGAGTCGCAAAATACCGGGATGGAAACAATGTAACCGGTAATACTCATGGAGAGCGGGGCACGTTTCTCACCAGTCCAGGCCAGAATCCGCCCGGCCAGCACCTGTGCTCCTCCACTCCGGTCCAGATACTCGCCGATGATTGCACCGGCGGCAATCACAATCCCGATGCTCTGAAGCGTCGATCCAAAGCCACGGCCCAGGGCTCCCATAAGAGTCTCTCCATCCAGGCCTGCAAGGAACCCCATGGAAAGGGCTGCGAAAAGAAGAGCCAGAAACGGATGCATGTTCAGCCGGGCCGTCATCCAGACGACAACAGCAACCACAAACAGCAACAGGATGAACAAAATCATTGATTCAGATTTGAAAAGAGTTTACGTACCTGTGATCGAAATTTCGGAGCCCCGCCGTTGGCCGGGTGCCGGACCTGAACCGGATCCAACCCCAGGCTTTTCAAACTCTCCTCGCACTTTCTGCCCACTGCAATCGGTTTTGCATCGGGGAAGAGTTCCATAAACCCGGAGAGCCGCTCCAGTCCGGATTTAAGTTCCCGGCGGGTGGGTGTACGGTTACTGAGCATACCTTTTGGGCTCTCCGGGTTGAACGGGTGCCAGGGCAGGGCATTCCAGAGTACAATTTCGTATGGGTTGATACCCAATTCTGTCAACACGCCCCACATGATGGTGGCGGTCGGTTCGCTCATACCGTTCCGGTTCACCTCGGGCCGGCTGGTTCTCACCGGTTCCAACCCCTGAAATACATGATCGGGCCGTACTCCATAGTTCTCCTGTTGATGCCCCAGAAGTATCCGTTCCGACGTCATGGCAATTCCGGTAAAGTGCCCCCCCTGATAACCCAACGCTTCGGCGATAAACAGAAATTTGGCTGAGCCTGCTCTCTCCTGCAGGTATGCCCGGAATTGCCGGCGGCGAATGTCAGGCGCTTCCGGGGTCCGATCGTGTTTCAGATCTCTCTCAAACCAGGGGTTAAAAAGATCTCCGTTTGGTGTCGGTTTCAGGGAGTCGATAAAAGCGTCGATCACAGTTAGCTTGTTCTTTGGTTCGTTGTTCAGGTTTGATTGCCCCGGTGTCGTATCAACCATACGATATAGGGAAACGTATGGTAGACGCGACACTACGAATCTGTTTCACTCCGGATCAGGCCGAATTGTACTAAATCTGAATGTAAGAGTACAGAATTCAGCGCTCCCCTCTTGCAATAATAGATCAGGCTTTATAGCTTCGATCCGGAAAGGCATGCCTATGATCCATTTGCATACCTGGCCACACCTTTCAGACTGAGGCGTCTGGATCGTACTCCGGTTTATCCGAATCCGGCTTCATCACCGCTTGTTCGGACACCCGTCACTGCCCAGGCAACCCGAACATTTGACAAGTAACAGGACACTGATGCCGGATAACAAAATATACGATGTTTTGGTCATCGGAAGCGGTGCAGCCGGGCTTAGCCTTGCGCTTCGGATTGCCGATCAGGCACAAGTTGCCGTTCTCTCAAAATCGGAACTGAAGGAGGGGAGTACATTTTATGCCCAGGGTGGCATTTCGGCCGTTTTGGATGAGAGTGACTCTCTGGAATCACATATTCAGGATACCCTGAATGCCGGAGCCGGTTTGTGTGACCCGGATATCGTGGAGCTCGTCGTCTCTCACGGAAAAGAGTGTATCGACTGGCTGCTGAATCTTGGTGTAACGTTCACTACAGAGAATAAACAGCTTCACCTGACCAAAGAGGGGGGGCACACCCATCGAAGAGTTGTTCATTCAGCCGATGCCACCGGGCGGGCAATTGAGGTCCCTATGGCCAGGCATGCGATCCGGCATCCGGGAATCGATATTTTCGAATATCATAACGCTGTAGATCTTATCACTCAAACCATCCGGGACACATCGCGGGTATGTGGTGCCTATGTACTGAACGGCAACAGTCAAAAAGTTGAAGTGATCCGCGCCCGGACAGTAGTTCTTGCAACGGGGGGAGCCAGCAAGGTCTATCTATATACCAGCAATCCGGATATCGCTACCGGGGATGGAATCGCCCAGGCATGGCGTGCAGGGTGCAGGGTCGCCAACATGGAGTTCATGCAGTTCCACCCGACCTGCCTCTATCATCCGGAGGCACGAAATTATCTGATCAGTGAAGCCGTGCGTGGAGAAGGCGGGCATTTGATTCTCCCGGACGGCTCAAGATTTATGCAGCGGTTTGATGAGCGAAAGGAGCTCGCTCCAAGAGATATCGTAGCGCGGGCCATTGACCATGAGATGAAACGTCTCGGCATCGATTCAGTCTTCCTCGACATCAGTCATCGCTCGCCTGACTTTATCAAAGAGCATTTCCCCACTATTTATGAACGGTGCCTCTCGTTTGGGTTCGACATTACAAAGGAACCGATCCCGGTCGTACCGGCCTCTCACTACACCTGCGGAGGCATCTTAACAGACAAGCATGCCAGAACAGATCTTCCGGGACTCTATGCAGTGGGTGAGGTCGCCTGCACAGGGCTGCACGGGGCCAACCGTATGGCCAGCAATTCACTGCTGGAGTGTCTTGTATTTGCAAAACAGGCAGGGGAAGATATCCTGAAGAGCCTTGCATCGGCTCCGGATATACCGGAATTGGCGCCCTGGGATGAATCGCAGGTCAGTGATTCGGATGAAGAGGTCGTCGTTTCCCATAACTGGCATGAAATCCGTCAGTTCATGTGGGATTATGTCGGGATTGTCCGGACAAATAAGCGTCTTGCAAGAGCACTCAACCGTGTGGAGCTGTTAAAACGGGAGATTGCCGAATATTATGGAAACTTCAAGGTCACCAACGACCTGCTTGAACTCAGAAACCTGATCGTCATTGCAGAGCTCATCATTCGGTCTGCACAATCAAGAAAAGAGAGCCGGGGACTGCACTATACCCTGGACTATCCGGACGCCGATCCCTCGAATGATCAGGCGGGCGCAGCAGGATTTACAATTTTGACGCCAGACTCTGAACCGTAAGATGGATTAAAAATTGTCTTCCTGAAATCGGTACAAGCCGATTACCCGGGCTCGCCGACTGCTGTGAGACCCGGAATCCAGGGCTTCTTCAGGATGGATTCACCGGACGATAGAATAGAAAGAGTGCCATTGTCGCAAAAAAACCGTTTCGAAAGATCATTTTCCATCCGAATGTACTGTCAGCCAGCTCCCCAAAACAGCCGCAATCTCCCTCCATTCCGGTCGCAAAACCGTAGATGGCGAATCCAAGAAAACCGAGAAATATCAGGGAGACGAGAGAAACAACCCAGCGCTCTTTCAGCCGGATGAGCAGGAGAATCCCTGTCAGGATCTCTACCCAGGGGAGCAACTCCACAATTCTCCATTTAAGCCAGACGGGCAGCCACGTAATAGTGGCAACGGTCTCCATCAGTGCGGAACTGTCCTGCAGTTTCAGGTACCCGGCCAGAATCAGTACACCGGCCAGTAGGATCCGGCAGATCCATTGAAGAGTAACTATCACTGTATAACGGTTCATCGGGACAACATACAAAAAGTGGAGATGAAGTTATACTCCGTTTCCCTGTTTTCAAGCGGGTCTTCTGCCGGGATGTTTCCCTGTTCAGGTCTGCATCGGGGATCTGCCAGGAGGTTTCCGGTTCCGGCTGAAAAACACTCTACTGCAGCGGACGACGGGCTCACGGCTCGTCTGCCCACGCTTCTGCATCGTTGAATACTTCTGCAAATTCAAGTTTTCCACCATCCTTGCTGATGGATGCCTCAAATTCCATCGGGTTTTCCGGATCATCCCGCTCGATCAACTGTTTGGCCAGCTGATTCACGATTTGAGTCTGGATCACCCGTTTGAGCGGGCGGGCTCCATAGACCGGGTCGTACCCGCGGACTGCCAGCCAATCCCTAACCGGTTCACTGACATTGATTTTCACACGGTTTTTGGCCAGCATTGCGTCGACCCGGCGCAACTGGATATCCACAATTTGCCGGATATGCTCTTTCGACAGAGGGTGGAAAATGACAACATCATCGATCCTGTTCAAAAATTCAGGACGAATCGTCTTACGCAACTGATCCATCAGCTTGTTCTGCAGTTCTGTATACCGTTCATCATCCAGTTCTCCGCTGCTCTGCTCCAGCTCTTCGGAGATCAGATGTGATCCGATGTTGCTGGTCATGATAATAATCGCATTGGTAAAGTCTACGGTCACACCTTTGTTATCAGTCAGTCGGCCGTCGTCCAATACCTGCAGAAGTATATTATAGACATCGGGATGCGCCTTCTCAATCTCATCAAGGAGCACGACAGAATAGGGTCTTCGGCGAACCGCTTCGGTCAGCTGGCCTCCCTCATCATATCCGACATAACCGGGAGGCGCACCGACAAGACGGCTCACGCTATGTTTCTCCATATACTCACTCATATCAATGCGGACCATAGCATCTTCATCGTTGAAGAGAAATGAGGCGAGTGTACGAGCAAGCTCCGTCTTGCCAACACCGGTCGATCCCAGGAACATGAAGGAGCCGATCGGCCTGTTTTCATCCTGCAACCCTGCCCTGGACCGGCGTACCGCATCTGATACGGACTCAATCGCCTGATTCTGCCCAATGACTCGTTTGTGCAGCTCCTCCTCCAGATGCAGCAGTTTTTGACGTTCACTGGTAAGCATCTTGTTCACCGGAATGCCGGTCCATCGGGAGACAATGTCCGCGATATCCTCCGCCTCAACCTGCTCTTTCAGCAGGGATCGCCCTTCCTGGATCTCTTCCAGTTTCTGTTTGGTCTCCTCCAGATCCTTCTCAAGCTGCCCGATCGTCCCATATCTGAGTTCCGCTACCTTCTCGTAATCTCCCTCTCGTTCCGCTTTATCAGCCTGATTCCGGGATGTTTCAATCGCCTTTTTGAGTTCACGGGTTCTCTGTATCAGATCCCTCTCCAGGTTCCACTGTCCTTTCATCGATTCACGCTGCTCTTCCAGGCCGGCCAGTTCCTGTTCAATCCCTTTGATCTTTGATTGATCCTTTTCCCGTTTCAGAGCCTCCCTCTCGATCTCGAGTTGCCGGATCTGGCGTTCAATATGGTCTAACTCCTCCGGCATCGAATCGATCTGGAGCCGAAGCCTGGACGCTGCTTCATCGATCAGGTCAATCGCCTTGTCCGGAAGAAAACGTTCGGAAATATAACGGTGCGAGAGCTCGGCGGCTGCCACAATAGCAGCATCCGTTACCCGTACCCCGTGATGTAGTTCATATCGCTCCTGCAAGCCCCGAAGGATGGAAACGGTGTCTTCCACCGAAGGTTCCCCGATGAATACGGTCTGTAGACGCCGTTCAAGTGCTTTATCCTTCTCGATATATTTTCTGTACTCCGTCAGAGTCGTAGCACCGATTGCATGAAGTTCCCCTCTCGCCAGAGATGGTTTCAGGATATTTGCCGCATCCATCGAGCCTTCCGTGGCACCTGCTCCAACCAGGGTGTGAATTTCGTCAATAAACAGGATGACCTCCCCGTCAGAATCGATCACCTCCTTTACGACCGCTTTCAGCCTCTCTTCAAATTCACCTCTGAATTTCGTACCGGCAACCAGCCCTCCCATATCGAGCGCAACGATCCGTTTCGATTTCAATCCTTCAGGGACATCTCCGCGTACAATCCGAAGTGCAAGCCCTTCAGCAATAGCTGTTTTCCCAACCCCGGGTTCCCCGATTAATACCGGATTGTTTTTGGTTCTTCGGGCCAGTATCTGCATTACCCGGCGAATCTCCTGATCCCGCCCGATGACCGGGTCCAGTTTGTTTTTTTCAGCCTGTTCATTCAGGTCGATGGCATATTTTTTCAGTGCATTGTACCGGCTCTCTGCATTCGGATCATCCACCGTCTGGGTACCGCGGATCTCTTTCATGACCTTCAGGACCGACGCCTTGGTAACACCTCTGCCTGCAAGCATCGAACCGGCTTCACTTTTTGAGCCTGCAAGGCCGATCAGGATATGTTCGGAACTGATATACTCATCTCCCATATCTCCGGCATGCTGTTGTGCAGCGTCAAAGACCTCTTTTACCGGATTGGAAAGATACTGCCCCGATACGGACGCACCTTTCACCACCGGAAGTGCATTTATTTTTTTATCCAGCTCTTCCCGCAGCGGATTGAGGGGGACACCCAGCTTGTTCAGGATCGTAACCACTACATTTTCAGCATCACTCAACAGTGACTTCAATAGATGAACCGGTTCAACAGCCTGATGATTTTCATCCCTGGCCAGATCCAGTGCAGACTGTACTGCTTCCTGTGCTTTGATTGTAAACTTGTTGAAATTCATAATTCTCCTACTATTCCTCTCCTCTTGTTTCAAATATCCTGCTTCTTCCAGATATATGCCCTGGACAACCAGGTTTGTAACAATTTCTGCCAGTTTAAGAACAGACAGCTGTGTTTCTGTAACAGATCTGCCAATTTCATACCGCAATAGAATTTCTGTCTATCTTTCAGCAACCACTGCGACCTGACTGACGTAATGGAACCGTGAACCACCCCCCTGGTACCGATTTTGACAATGTACAGATCATAATGGCAGAAGCTTCTTCATCAATTCTGCTGCTGATCTGCCAGTTTCTGAAACTGCTTCTTTTCAGAGTCCGAAAGATCGGAAGGGATCTGAATCTGAGTGCGAACATAGAAATCACCTTTCTTGCCACTATTTCCCATAACCGGCATTCCCAGGCCCGGAAGACGAAACAGTTTTCCACCCTGTGTACCAGCCGGGATAGTTAGTTTTACTTTCCCCTTCATCGTTGGCACCATCGTCTCTCCACCCAGAACCGCTGTATACAGATCCAGCGTGTGGTCATAATAGATGTCATCTCCACGAAGTTCATACCCTTTTTCAGGTTTGACCCTGATCTTCAGAAAGAGATCTCCCCGCTTTCCATTTGATAATTTATTCCCTTTCCCTTTCAGCTTCAGCCGTTTCCCATCTGCTATTCCAGCCGGAATATTGACATCAATCCGCTGACCGTTAATTCTGAACTGTTTGCGAATTCCCTGGTACGCTTCTCTCAACGTAATTTCTACATCTGCTTCCGCCGATTTTTTTATTGTCCGCTGCGTACCCGCAGACTGGGTGCCAGACTGTTCTGCCTGACGGAATCCCCCTCCGCCAAAAATAGTCTCAAAAAAACTGGAAAATGGACTCCCTCCTCCGCGCTGTCCGCCGGCCCGGCCACCGAACATGGTATCGAAATCTACATTTGTCCTGTATTGACGCCCCCCACCCTGGTTGGCATATTGCGACCAGTCAAACCCAGAAGCGCCGCTTCCACTCTGCTGATACCTCTTCCAGTCGGATCCTACCTGATCATACAGTTTTCTCTTCTTCGGATCTTTCAATACCTCATACGCCTCTCCCAACTCCTTAAACTTTTTTTCAGACTCCGGATCGTCCGGATTTTTGTCCGGGTGGTATTTGGCAGCCAGAGTACGATACCTCTTCTTGATCTCTTTCTGGTCCGCACTCCTGGGAACGCCCATTATTTTATAATAATCCTTGTACTCCATGATGTGTGATTCCTTTTACCTGACAGGTTCCTATGAGTTATGACTGCCGGGTGCCGCTGACATACCGACACCACAAAGTCCGTCTGCAAAAGAATCCACAAATGTAATGCCAGACCGAACGTATCTGCTGATATTGACAAGCTAAACGCCTAATTGTCGCAACTTTCCACCGGAGAGGCGGAATAAATCTCACCTGTACAGGTCCACTCCCGAGAGTCTGCCGGCCTTGGATGATTGTCACGAGGGGACGCAGTAGATCAGACTATGTTCGACTTATACCCCGTAAGTCCGACAGACTCCTAAGGCAGCTCGAAAGCGATAAACATCTGTTGTCCGCGCCGGTTCACACGTAATAGTGCAGCGTCTTGTCCGGAAGATCGAAGTTCCCGTACCCCTGAGTAGAACTCCTCTCCGGTACGGACAGGAAGATTCTGAATCTGTGTGATCACATCCCCTGAGCGCAATCCCTGCCTGTACGCATGGCTGTTCTGTTGAATATCTGTCACGACTGCGCCTTCAACACTGCTGTCAAGCTGCAACTGGCGCCGGATACTGTCCGTCAGGTTCTCAACCCGAAACCCAAGCTCCTCCTCCAGGCTTTCCGCTTCATCCGGAGACATGTCAGCCATTGACTCCTCATCAGGATATTCATCCAGTACAACGGTTACGGTACGTCTCTCTCCATCCCGGTAGATCAGGAAATCAATCTCAGTTCCGGGTGCATTTCCGGCAACTTCCGTTGCAAACCGGTTCCAGTCCTGAATCGGTTCGCCGTTCTTCTCCAGAATCACATCTCCCTCCTGCAGGCCTGCTCTCTCGGCGGCAGATTCCGGTACCACTTCACCAATGATAATTCCACGTTCAGATTCCAGGCCAAGGGCTCTCGCCATAACTTCATTCACAGCTGACCCGCTAATACCGATATACCCGCGTATGACACGCCCTTCTGTAATCAGAGACTCCATAATGGTCCGTGCCATATGTATCGGGATTGCAAATCCGATCCCCTGATTGCCTCCGGACCGGCTGGCAATTGCTGTATTGATTCCGACCAGCTCCCCATCCATGTTGATCAGTGCCCCGCCGGAATTTCCCGGATTAATCGCCGCATCTGTCTGGATATAGTTTTCATAGGTGCTCAATTCGAGTCCGGTTCTCCCCTTTGCACTCACAATACCCATCGACACAGTATGGGCAAACCGCTGATCCAGCGGGCTGCCAATGGCCAGGACAAGTTCACCAACCTTAAGGCCTTCACTGTCTCCCAGTGCCGCTGCAGGCAGGCTGGACCCCTCAATTTTCAAAACAGCAACGTCACTGGCAGGATCCGCTCAGACCACAGTCGCGT
>JBBDRW010000044.1:0-4556 GCA_040905265.1 Balneolaceae bacterium
AATATTCAATCGCGTAAATAATTAAGATAACGGTTTTTAAAGGAAATAGTAAGCTGCCAGAATGGACCATCGAAGACTTTAAAGAAGCCAGATGGGAAAAGATCGAGACCTGGCTCCGCAAGAGTATGGTTGACACAACACTCGTTATGATCCCGCACGTCCGGCAGTCTCCAGGCAGATACAAAATCTTTACATGTAAAGGTAAGGTTTCCAGTCTTCCTGGACACCGCCGAGAATATCCCGGAAAAAGGTAATATGAACGGGCCGAAACGGTTTTCTGGCGAGAGGCATTTTTGCCTCCTCCGGGGTTCGGTTTCCTTTGGATACATTGCACTTGTTACAGGCAGTTACCAGATTCTCCCAGCTATCTCCCCCACCCCGGCTCCGGGGCATCACATGATCCAGTGTCAGGTCCGACTTGCCGCCGCAATATTGACAGATGTGGCCGTCCCGCTTCATTACATTTCGCCTGGAGAGAACGATCCGGGTATAGGGAATCCGGATATAACGGCGTAAACGGATTACAGACGGGTAGGTAAACCGGTCCGTTACCGTATGTATCTTTTTCGTGGGATCGTCGTGAAGAATTTCAGCTTTGTCCAGACACAGCAATTTCATGGAGCGTTGTACCGAACAGACGCTCAATGGTTGATAATCCTGATTAAGTACCAAGACATTGCTATCCATAGAAACTCTACATTTTGCGGAAAAACGGATCACCCACTCTTCCACGATTCCAGTGTCCTGCCAATCAAACGATTGAGTGGCCAAACCAGATGGTTACATTTCATCAACAACCTCCTTATCGCATAGTTGACATGTCACCGGCATACGTAACGGGATTTTGACCGTCTCTATTATGAATGATTTTATGATAAATATCAACTCCTTACCAGACCGCAGGGTAGATGGCCATTGTGCCCGTCACACCTGTACCCCGGGAGTCTGTCGGACTTCCTGACATCCAAAAACAGGCTGGAACCTCGGTACATATTTCCCGTAGAACCGGGTATAACTGATATTTACATTCTGAGTCGATTCTTTTGTATATATTTTAATCGGCCATTCGGCCGGTGTCGAGTCAACCATGCGATGGGGGTCGTCGCAGGGGTTTTTCTTTCCGGCATTACAAATAACCGGTACAACCGCAGCATCATACCTGTTTTTAAAAAAGCCTGAGAAGAAAAAAGTCTGCCAGCCGGCGGAGCCCCACAAGAGAATCGTTGACAGAAAACGAATCCTCTGCAGTGAGGCAGGATTCAAGATGCAAACTGGTATGTAGAGATGTCACACTCATTCACGCTTACACTAACATCAAAATTCCGGGAAGCGGAAAAGACGACTCACTTTGTCGAAGAGATCGACAGTAAATTCCATCTGGATGATGATTTCAAATCCCGAATCATGCTGGCACTGAATGAAGCCGCCACAAATGCCATTGTTCACGGCAACAAAGAGGATCCCGAAAAGAAGGTATTTATCGAAGCACAGTTTGACCGGAATCAGGTGCAGATCACCGTGGAAGATCAGGGGGAAGGATTCAAGCCGGAAGCCGTCCCCGATCCAATGAGTGAAGAAAATCTCCTGAATACAGGAGGCAGAGGTCTTTTCTTCATGGAACAGTTTGCAGATGAGGTCACCTACAGCAATGGTGGAAGAGTGGTAACTCTGATCTTCAACCGGTAACCAGCAGTTGTATTTTCCAGGACAGTGCACTCCGTTCTGATCTGTCGCACTATTGACGAATATCGATAGTATGCCATCGTAACCATCTCCTCAGCTTTAAGTATCTTGAATGGACAGTCCAGGCAATTTGCTCTTTAGATTATCCCGGACCAAACCGATAACCTGTATTGACTCCGGTTCTGAATGTATATACGTTTATACTTTTCAACACCCGGAATGGGCTATTCCCTGTGAAAACAGATTCAAACGCGGGGTCCTGGTGTATGGTGCCGGTTGACAAATCGGCCATTTTCAAACACACGACGAACAACTGATCTGAAATGCTGAACCTGCTCTCTTTTCATCTGCTCGTTACCTTGCTCATTGTAAAAGAGAATGACGGAAATGATAGCCAGAATCACGCCCTCTTTACATCTATCCAATCCGGAGATCAAGAGGCTTTCAGGATCTTCTTTGAACAGCATTACAATTCACTACACCACTACTTACAACGGTTTAAACTGGACTCATCCGCGGCAGATGACATCATTCAGAAAGCTTATATATATATATGGGAACATCGGGAGAATATCCGACCGGAACTCTCTTTGAAAGCGTACCTGTACCGTATTGCCTATACCCGAATGATCAATCACCTGAAATCATCAGGCCGATATAAAGACCTGGAGTCCAATGCAGAGTCTTCGACTGAGATTACTCCCGAAGACCATCTGATACATACCGATTTAACTGAGTCGCTCAACAGAGCAGTAGAACAGCTTCCAGAAAGGAGAAGAGCTGTATTCAAGAGCTGTTTCCTGCATGAATTAAGCTACAAAGAGACCGCATCAATACTGAACATTACCGTAAAAACTGTTGAAAACCATATGGCGCTTGCACTTAAGGATATTCGTGCAGCACTGGAACCGTTTAAATAGATCAGACCATAGGAAAAGCTGATTTGTTCTGCCACCCGGAAAAGATTACATCTTCCCATTTTGGGGGTGCCTGCCACGCTGAACTGTATCATAGTTGGAATGGAACCAACACATCATATACAGATTAGATAATCATGAAACGTTTTCAAACTAACTCATTTTACTGGAAAGTACCTGCCACTGCAATCCTCGCACTCTGGATATTCACAGGATGTTCCTTAGATGCACTGGAAACATCGAATGATTCGCTGACTGAAGAAGAACTGGAGATCTCAAGCCAGATTCTCGGTGAATCGTTGTCCGATCAGAATGAAGGAATTTTCTCCAGCCTGAATGATGCATTCCTCATACCTGTCGTAAACAGCACATCTCCTTCTTCTGCCGTTAATCAGAAACAGGTCTCACTTTTTAAAGGGGTCGCAACCGCAGAAGAGACGAATAACAGTCCGGAATCGACGAACAACTATACATATCAGTTTGATCCGGAAAGTGGCATCCATACCATCTCCTATGACAGAACCACTCAAAATCAACAGTTCCTGAAGGAAGCCTCTGTATTACTGAACTATATCTACTTTGACCAGAACGGCTCTGTAATTGAAGCTCCTGAATTGAACCAGGACCGGATAGAAACGATTGACTACTCCTCAAATCGTACAGGACTCATCACCAGAACAAACAAAACATCTACATATGAAAGGAGTGATCAGTTTCTGATTGACGGCCTGGCCAGTGGTAACGGAACGATACAAATAGACGGCACCCATACTGGTAGCGGAACGTTCGAGATGACCAATCGGAACGGTCAGCTGATCAAGAGATCCTACACCCTCACTGTTGATTTTTTGAATGTCATAGTACACAATGAAGCTGTAGATCTGAACAAATCACTCCAAAAGGGAGCAGCCGGCACACTGGTTTATGAAATGGTCATCCAGCGAAGTGTCAACGGGAGTGAAGATACCAAAACTGTCAACGGTACGATTGAGTTTACCGGGGATGGTACCGCCAGTCTTAATTTCCGTGATACATTTGAAGATATTCGTATAAAAATTGAAGATGGTGATGTATTTGAAGAGGATGAGTATGAAGGTTTCGTACAATCTGTGAATTTGGAAGACCGAACCTTTACCCTCTCCAATGGTGAACAGTTTCTGATCTCCCCGGAGACAGTCATCGAAGAGGAGAGTGACCTTTTGACTCTTGAAGACGTTCAGAAAGTATTGGATCGCGAAGTGCGTGTAAAAGCAGAAGTTACTGTATCAGGCAGAAATGAAGACTTCTTTTTGACCCATTCCGCCTCGTTTGAATATGAAGAGGAGGACCTGGAGTTTAAAGGCGAGGTTGCGGCTGTCGATGTGGCAGAAAACACAATTACCCTGACAAACGGCCGAACACTGCAACTCGACGCTGATTCAACAAAGATTGAAGACGGCGATCTCGATTCGCTTGAAGAGGTTGAAACTGCCCTCAACCAGGGCACGACTGTTCAGGCAGAGGGCGAATATATCCTGACAGGCGAGGAGACCAATCTCGTTGAAAAAATATCATTTGAAATTAAAAGAGAACAGAAAGAACAGGAGTTTGAAGGGTATGTAAACTCTGTCCACCAGAGTATGACCTCTTTTGAAATGACCAACGGACGAACCGTCCAGGTCACCGGGCAGACTGAAATCACCGGAGATTTGAATACACTTCAGAAAGTAAATGATGCACTGGAGCGGGGACGCAGGGTTGAAGTTGAAGGAAAGTACAGAGCTGACAATAATGGCCGTATTGTCGCAACCGAACTGGAATTCGAGTTGGAAGACGACGAAGGAGACGATGGCGACGATGATGACGAAGAGGAGTTCGAGGAAGAGGAGTTTGAAGGGGTTGTCGCATCGGTCGATATCCCAAACAGTTCATTCACACTCACCAACGGCCGTACCCTCTATGTCAACGACTCAACCG
>JBBDRW010000044.1:4656-9585 GCA_040905265.1 Balneolaceae bacterium
AGTTGAATTCGAACGCCGGGACGAAGACGACGGAGATAACGGCGATGATGATGGAGACGACGAAGGAGACGATGAGGACGAAGAGGAATTCGAGGAAGAGGAGTTTGAAGGAGTTATCGCATCGGTCGATATCCCGAACAGTTCATTCACACTCACCAACGGCCGTACCCTCTATGTCAACGACTCAACCGAAATCGACGACGGTGACTACCGGAATCTCCAGCAGGTTCACGGCGCCGTCCGGAGTGGTATCGCTGTTCAGGCAGAAGGGGAGTTCTATACCAGTACCGACGGCCGAAACATCGTGATCGAAGTTGAATTCGAACGCCGGGACGAAGACGACGGAGATAACGGCGATGATGATGGAAACGACGAAGGAGACAACGGCGACGATGATGACGATGATAATGATGACGACGATGACGATGACGACAGCGATGATGATGATGACGATGATGATGACGACGAAGAGGAGGATTAATAAAACCGGAAAGGGTGTAGATGCAACTGTCCTCGAACAGTTGCACCTGCCCGATTTCAATGTTACCATTTCAGTATGAAGAAGACATCTGACATACCTGACCCGGAAAACCGGGATCTGGCCCAAAAAATCGGTGACCAACTGGAACGGGGTAAACCGCTCTCTGAACTGGAAGAACCTCGGCTCAAAAACCTGCTGGCAATGAGAGAAAATACCAGCGGGATCTCTCCTATACAAAGAGAACGACTCTGGAAATCTATCTCCTCAGAGATTGAAAACAAACAACAATCTCTGCCCGTCAACGGTCAGAATTCACTTCAAAGTATACGGAAATGGGCAATAGCCGCAATTATTCTAATCATCTCTATGGGTACTCTGGTAACTCTGCAGTACTTCCGGAGTGATTCTCCTTCACTGATTGCAAGCAGCTATTCGGACATAGAGTTCGTATCACTTGATGACGGATCGACCGTGACTCTTCGGCCCAACTCGAATCTCTACCTTCTGTCTGAAGAGGCCGAGACAGTTCGATACCGTCTGGAAGGTGAAGCTTTTTTTGACATTCGCAATCTTCCGGAGAGAACCTTTGCTGTAGAAGCGGGAAACGGCCTGGTGGAAGTTTTGGGAACTCAGTTCAATATCCGGGAATGGGGAGGCCAGACTGAAGTATTTTTAAAGGAGGGCAGTGTACAACTCTCAGATATCGAAAAGAGGGAATTACTCACACTTGTGGCCGGACAACGGGCAGTTATCTCTGCTGATATGGATCTTTCAGAGCCAATATCAGCCAATTCGGATGAGGTTACGGCATGGATGGAACATCAGCTGCTATTTCAAAATCGTACAACTGATGAAATTTTTCGCGAACTTGAACACCATTTTCAGATCCGGATTACAGCACCGGATACGATCCTTCAAGAGAGACTGGGAGGATCGGTTTCACTGGAGGAACTTCACACAAGCTTACAGGATCTCGGCATCGTGCTTGGGGGCCGGTTCGATGCCCTGAATCAAAACAGGTATGAATTTGTACCCATCGAATAACCGTTTTTCGTGTTTTAAATTTACATTCGGGGTCTATTCCATTCTTTTTCTCTTATCATTCTGCTCCCTGCAGGAACCGGTTCGTGCCCAATTCTCCTATCACGACATATCTGCAATAGAACTTTTGCAAGAGCTGCAAGATAGAACAGAATTTCGATTCCTATATCGAGAGGCATTGGTATCCGATATTCGATTAACCCTGAACAGCGACGAAAGTGATTTGATATCCAGTTTGTCAGAGTCCCTGGATCTCCACGGGCTTGCCCTGCAATTTGACAGGGAGAGAAAACAGGTTCTGATCCACAAAAGCATACGAACCACAACGGCTTCACGATCCCATACGATTTCCGGTCAGTTTCTGGATGCAGAAACCGGTGAACGTCTCCCGTTTGCAACACTCTACTGGATAGAGGAAAACAGGACCAGAGGCCAGGCTGCAGATCAAAGCGGATCGTTTCAGATTCAGGTAACGACTTCTGACCCTATTCTTCAGATGCGCGGCTCATATATGGGTTATGAAGAGACGGAACTCAGCATTGAGTTACGTCCGGAAAGCCGGACAGAAGAAGTCACGATCAGGCTTGATCCTGCCAATCTCACCGGCAATGAAATCATCATAACCGGGACAAAACTAACTCCCCAGGACCCATCACTAACCGGACTGATACGGACAGACCGGTTTAGCCCGTTGGGAGAAGGGAACGCCCTGCGTTCTCTGCAAATACTCCCATCCGTAGCATCCAATCCGGCGATGTATCAGGGACTCCATGTTCGTGGCAGTTCAGTAGATGGATTTCAGGTTGAACTGGATGGAATAGATATTTTTAATCAAAGTCACCTGTTCGGAATGCTGGACAGTTTTAATGAAGATGCCATACAGTCCAGCGGATTTTACTATGATGTGGCCCCGGCTGACAAACATATCCCGACAGGAGGACAGCTCTCTCTAACTACCAGAAACGGTTCTTTGGTACAAACAGATGCCATTGCCAGCCTTAGCAGTTCAAGCCTCCGGGCAGTCATGCACGGACCCCTGCAAAAAGGAAGAAGCAGCTGGCTGATAGCTGGTAGAACTTCCTATATGAATGAAATACAACTGTTCAACAACCGGAAACTGATCCGGTGGGGTATGGATATTGACCGGCCTCACAGCATGCAGGATCAGTTTTCTACCCTTGACACAAAACTGGTGAGTCCAGGGCCGTTTCAAACCTATTTCTATGACATTCATGGGAAACTATACCGGGAAGAAGAGAGTGGCAGCCGGAGTATGGTCAGCATCTACGCAGGCGGAGACCGAACGACTCAGGTTGCTTCCCGAAATATCCGCAATTACCAATCAGAAGAGAGGTTTGAAGAGATAGACGTTGAAACCTATAACAGATGGAACAACTTCTCTGCAACGTTCACCCACCACCGTTCACTCTCCGAGAATATCTACAGCCATACGAACGCAGGTATAAGCGCATACGAAACAGTCGTAAAAAAGGAGGATTTTACCTACTCAAAAATTCTGGAGACTGTCAATACAAGTGAGATATCCACCTTCATCTACCCATTTGCCAGTCAGAGCATGATGAATCAGATAAAAATCGATCAGTCTCTCGACCTGTTTACCGGCAAAATCTATTCAACGATTGGTTTTACCGGTACTCTCCACCGGGGTGAATATCTGGAAGAGTCATTCGACCGCCTAAGGTTCATCACAGACACCAACAGTTTCCAGGCAGATCTCTATATTCAGACTGAGACGGATCTTACGGACGCAATCCACTTGCAGATTGGCTCCAGGCTCCACTATTTCCAAAACGGAAGCTATCTGAATTGGTCACCCAGATCACGTATACGTTTGTTCAAAAACAGCCCGGTTTCATTCAGTGCAGGCTTCAGCAGGAATATTCAATACCTGCATCAAATAGAATTCAACAATCTGGTCACATCCCAGATCTGGATCCTCTCCAACCGAGAACAACCGCCATCTACCGTCAACCATCTATCCACAGGAATCTATGTAAAACCGGGTGCCAGGTTCTATCTCCAGGTTGAAGCATACCACAAAAACTACAATAACATCCGACTGCACGAACTCAATGCAAGGTCACTAACCGAGACATTTGGACCTGCACCATGGTTCCATGACAACAGTGGTACAGCAAAAGGTCTGGAATTTCTGATTCGGAAGGAGTTCTCTTTGTCCACGGTCACACAAACCTATACGCTCTCCTCCATGGAGTTGCAAAATGAGAATCTCAACGGAGGCGAACCTTTTTATGCTTCCTGGGACCGAACTCACATGGCGGTGACCCATCTGGAAGTGAAACCGCTCCACAACACAACTCTCTTTCTCTCCTGGCTGATTTCATCAGGTACGCCGGTACGGTTGCCATCAGCCGACTCTGTACACGGAGAGAGTCTGGCAACGAACAGGCACTCCTTCAATTCAAGAGTCGATCTGTCAGTTCAACATGAGTTTGAGGCGGGTCATACCAGAATCCAGACAAAAGTCTCCGTCTACAACCTTTTGAACCGGCAGAACGAGTGGTACAGCGAAAACCGTCTGGCACTGGAAACCGGACGAACGGTTCCATTCTTCCGGCCTGTACCCGTTACAGTGTACGACCTCGGATTTCACCCTTCCTTTGAGATAAAATTCTTATTCTAACTTAGATGAGTTTTACGAGAAGACGTCAGGTTTTATCAGTAGATCAGGCTAAATCTGACAGACTCCTAGCGAACCTCTTCGCCTCCGATAGCAAGACTCTGCAAATCCCCGCTTAGCCGAAGCAGTTCTGTTTCAGCCAGTTTGGCATCATACATCGCCTCTATCAGGCGGTTCTCCGCTGACAACAGCACTCGCTGTGCTTCACGGAACTCAAGGGCGCTGATTGTTCCGATCCGAAATCTCTCCAGAGCAATATCGAGTGTCTCTTCAGCATTTGCCAGGTTCTCCTGTTCCAGGTCGACCAGTTCAAGTGTATTCTGATAGGCACGCCAGGAACTTAAAAATCCGGACTGAATTCTCTGTTCCTCCTGTTCGATCCTGATCTCACTGTTCTTGGCCTGAATTCGGGCGTTCTGAATTCTCCGGTCTACATTTCTCCCTTCAAAAAGATTCACTCTGGCTGTGATACCGATATTGAACCCTGTTGACTCGTTGAGCTGCATGAAACCACCACCGCCTTCCGACCGGCTAAAGGAATAACCGCTATTCAGTTCAATTTCCGGGTATCTCTCCCCGATGATTTGACGAACTTCCAGATTTGCCAGCCGAAGATCCGTACGTGCCAGCTGCAGTTCGGAGTTTTGTCTGACTACATTTTCATACAGACCTTCATAATCAAGTGTTCTGTTTAGCGGTATTTCAGACACAACCTCAAAATCGATCTCAGGCGACCGGCCCAGAA
>JBBDRW010000045.1:0-9564 GCA_040905265.1 Balneolaceae bacterium
TTTTACTTTTATTCTCAAGTAAAGAAATGGATGGCAAGCCTTACACCTTCTGAAGACTGAATTTCACTTCGCGCTTAGCCGCATTCTCAGATTCGTGCAACCGTTACATAGGTGCACTCATTTCTGTTAGTATAACATTCATTCCAACAACTCTATCTTTTTACCATGTCGGAGAATCAAACCGATATACTATCAAATATTGATCTGGATACTCTCATTCAAAAAAAATTGCCGGATCTGAAGGAGATTGCAAAATCTCTCGGAATCAAACGAACAACCGGTATTCGAAAGGGAGAACTGATCGAACGAATCAGAGAAAAGGCGTCTGAAGCGGAAAAAAGCCGCCCTACTCAGGTAGATAAGCAGCTCTCCACGCAGTATGGCAAACAGAGCCATATACAATCGTATGATCAGCGTGGAAGATCGCGGGAGGATGCCAGCCAGAAGAACCGGGGGAAACCTCGTGGGCAGTACAAAAAGAACAAGAAGCATGTCAGCAATGTACTTCCTGAATCCGATGCAGATAACCTGATGGATCGTCTGGATGAAATTGAGCCAAAGCTCGGCAAATTTCTGCTCAATGAAGGGACATTGGAGATCCTTCCTGACGGATACGGTTTTTTGCGATCTGTCAACTACAACTACAAAGCAAGTCCGGACGATATCTACGTCTCTCCGTCCCAGATAAAGCGATTCCGTCTCAAACAGGGTGACTGCGTGATCGGCATCATCCGGCCGCCCAAGGTGGGTGAACGATACTTCGCACTTCTTCGGGTGGAAGGTGTGAATGGGAAGATCCCGCGGGATATGGACAATCGGGAGGATTTTGAAGATCTCCTGCCTGTCTACCCCAATGAGCGTTTCCGGCTTGAGAACACTCCGGCCGAGTATTCGACCCGCATCATCGATCTCTTTGCGCCCCTCGGAAAGGGGCAGAGGGGATTGGTTGTCGCACAGCCGAAAACCGGGAAAACGACTATTTTGCGTAATATTGCCAATGCTGTCTCTGTAAACAGTCCGGAAACCCGGATTATTATCCTGCTGATTGATGAACGGCCGGAGGAGGTGACTGAAATGGAGCGATCAGTGACCAGCGCCGAAGTCGTCGCTTCAACCTTTGATGAGCGCCCTGAAAATCATATTGGTCTTTCGGAAATCGTATTTGAAAAATCAAAGCGGTTGGTAGAGAGCGGACACGATGTCCTTCTGCTGATGGATTCGATAACACGGCTTGCACGTGCTTACAATATTTGTGCCGGTAACTCCGGGCGAACGATGACCGGTGGTGTCGACTCTGAAGCGTTGAAGGCACCCAGACAACTCTTTACATCGGCTCGAAACATTGAGGATGGGGGAAGCCTGACCATTTTGGCTACAGCTCTTGTCGATACCGGTTCCCGGATGGATGATGTCATTTTTGAAGAGTTCAAAGGAACCGGCAACATGGAAATTGTTCTGGAAAGAAAGCTCTCCGACCGGCGGATCTACCCGGCTATGGATATCTTCCGGAGTGGTACACGGCGGGAGGAACTGCTTGTGCCGGATTCAGAACGTGAGAAGGTGGTGCTGTTACGCCGTTACCTCAACAATATGAATGCGTTTGAAGCGATGGAATTTTTGCTCGACAAGATGAAAGGAACCCGCAATAATGAAGAGTTCCTGATCTCAATGAACAAGTAGAGAGGAGAGAGGCGGCAAACCGTCACTACTCGATCACAAAGTCAACCGGCAGAACCATCCACCCGAAACTCTGTTGCCGGCGGGCCGTATCTGTTGCCAGTCTTATTTCATTGGAATAGGGGATCCAGGATTGAATCCAGTTGTTAATACGGACTTCAGCAGTGCTGAATAACAGTTCCAGAAAATCTTTTTTCTCGGGATAGGTGACCGTTCTATACTGGTTAATCTCTGCCATCTCCGCCGCAACCCGGAGTGCGTCGTCAAGGTTCCCGACCAGATCTACAAGCCCGATTTCCGCAGCATCCACACCGGTCCAGACACGCCCTTGCGCCCATCTGTCCACTTCATCACGAGTCAGGTTTCGATTCTCTGCAACCCGGTTCAGAAATTGTTCATAGGTATTGTCAATCCATCTCTCAATCCCGGCCCGTTCTGTTGGGGTCAGCCCGCGTGACATAGAGTACATATCGGCGTGTTCGTGTGTTCGGAGTTCATCAAATTGAATTCCCAGCTTTTCATTCAGAAGTTCACCGGCATTGAAGAGCTGCCCGACAACGCCGATAGATCCGGTAATCGTGTTGGGAGAGGCAATTACGGTGTCGGCTCCCATGGCGATATAGTACCCGCCAGAGGCCGCTACACCGCCCATGTATGCAACAACCGGTTTCTTTTCGGAGGCATTTTGGATATGATTCCAGATCAGATCGGATGTAGTGGGGGCGCCTCCGGGGCTTTCGATATGCAGTACGATCGCTTTGATGTCGTCGTTCTCCAGAATAGATTCGAGGGAGGATTCGATACCTTCTGAGGTTATCGTTGCTTCATTTCCGGGAAATGCACCCGGAATCTTCGGCATGATATTGCCGGAAGCATAGAGGATGGCGATACGGTCGCGTGTGTCAGGCTGTTCCAGACCGGCAGATCCGGGAGATACCCGGTTATAGCGGCGAATTCCGACCGTTCTCAGGCTGGTCTCTTCATCGATTCCCGACCGTTGTTTCACCTGCTCCTTCACGTCCTCTGGATAGGCTATGACATCTGCCAGGTTGTTATCAAAAGCCCATTGGACCGGGTCAGTCGGAATTTCGCCCATCAAAGCGTTGATCTCATCTGCTGTACGGCCAGTTTTTTGCTCCACAGCATCGGTGAATGTGGACATCGCCTGGTTCAAAATCGGTGTGAGCTGTTCAATCGTTTCGGGCGAGTTTTCATTCAAAAGGTATCTCTCGGCTGCCGATTTGTAATCTCCAGCCTGGAAAATTTCCGGCTCAACTCCGGCTTTTTCAAAGAGGTCACTCAGAAACATCGTCTGGATCAAAAATCCGTTGAATTCAAAACCGGTCATGGGCGGTAGAAAGAGAGAATCTGCAGCAGTTGCAAGATAATAGGACTTCTCATTCAGCCCGATATCATCGGTACTGGCGTAAATGAATTTCCCACTCTCTTTGAATGTCATCAGATAGTCACGTGCGGACTCCAGGTTTGACCAGGAAGAAGAAAGAAGATTCATCTGCAGCCAGATTCCGGTGATATTATCGTCAGCAGCAGCTTTCTCAAGGTTGGCTTGTAACATCTCCAGGGATACAGGTTGTGTACTACCAGTTTGAAAAAGATCCTGAAACGGGTCCGATGAGCTTCTGGAAGGGATATCACCACTCAGCGAGATAGTCAGAACAGAGTTGGAACGAATGTAGGGTTCCGGTTCTCCGGAGCTGCTGAGAATGCCGATGAAGAATATAAAAAAGAGGATGACGACCCCAAAAATGGTGCCGAGGAGGGAAGTAAAAAAGAGTTTCCAAAAGTTCATAAGTCTGTATAGCTTTGAATGTCATGCAGGAATTCAACCTGCACAGGGTTCCGGATCATTGCTGTCCGGATACTTGACGTTCCTGTTCATTTCCTCTTAATAGAGAAGTGAGGTGACCGCTGCCACTGTTATTCGAAAGAACATAAAAAAAGATTCAATCCATTCCATCAATAATCTTGAGTTGTGACAGATCGATATGATGCTCTGGTGATCGGGTCCGGCCATAATGGCCTTATTACTGCCAGTTATCTGGCCAAAGAGGGGTACAGAGTGTGCGTTCTGGAGCGGAGAGAGGGTGCCGGCGGAGCTGTGTCGACCGAGACGATGTTTGTCTCGGAGCAGAATCCACACGGATTCCGGATGGATGTAGGCTCTTCTGTACATATAATGATCCATCAGACGGGTATACTGGAAGAGTTGAAACTCTCTTCGTATGGACTTGACTATATCGAGATGGACCCGATCATGTCCTATCCGGTTCCGGACGGGTCCGGTGTCATTCATTTTTTTCGTGATCTTGAGAGGACTCTCGATTCGATTGCAACGGTTGCGCCGGAAGATGTCGGGAACTACCGTGAATTTGTTACTACATGGGGCCGGATCAATCGGGGTGTTTTGAAGGCATTTATGGCACCGCCCACCGGCAAGAATATTGTTTCGGCAATTGCCGGCTCACAATTCAGAGAAGGGTCGATGTTTCAAAAAGGGGGGCATACAAGCGGAGTCCAGATGATCCTCTCTTCGTATGGAAAGATAATCGAAGATTCCTTTAAAAACCCCTATATGAAAGCAGCTATGATCTGGTTTGCTGCACAATCCGGGCCGACTCCGGATATGCCGGCAACGGCCGATTTTGCAGGCTGGCAGTCGATGCTTCACGAAAGCGGTGCGAAACATCCACGTGGGGGCAGTGGTATGCTGACACAGGCATTGTGCCGGTATATCGAAGCGCATGGAGGAGATGTATTTACTGGCCAGCCGGTAAAACAGATTGAGATCCAGGATGGAAAGGCGACAGGAGTTGTTACGGAGAACGGGCAACACTATCAGGCAG
This sequence comes from Balneolaceae bacterium, assembly GCA_040905265.1. Lineage (GTDB taxonomy): Bacteria > Bacteroidota > Rhodothermia > Balneolales > Balneolaceae > JBBDRW01. The sequence continues at coordinate 4,542 of JBBDRW010000045.1, forward strand.
ATCTTGTGGTATCCAATGCCCATGTACAGACGACCATGCTCGGAATGGTCGGACGAAAACACCTGGAGGACCGGCTATTTGAAAAAGTAGAGAATATCGAGACCGGAAATGGCTTCGGGATGGTAATACGGTGTGCTGTTTCAGAGCTGCCCGAATACAGTTCCTGTCCGGGAGATCCTTATATCCATAATGGAATGCAGCTTTTAGCACCCTCTGTGCAGTATTTAAACGATGCAATTGGTGACTATCAAAAAGGGCTGCCACCGGAAAACCCGGCTGTACTTGCAATGACATTTTCCAAAATCGACCCTGATGTTGCTAAGGACGGCAACCATACCCTATTTGCCTGGGCACAGTGGTACCCGTATCGGCTGCGTGAAGGGTTGCAATGGGATGAAATTCGGGAACGGGAAGCTGAGAAGATTTATGAGGTGGTTACACGTTATGCACCCAATATGAAAGGGAAACTGATCGACTGGTATATCCAGACCCCACTCGATATTGAACGAAAGCACGGTATGATCAACGGAAATGTGATGCATGTAGAGATGAACATCAACCAGATGTTTATGTTTCGCCCTTTGCCAGAGATGAGTCGATATGAAACACCCATCCGTAATTTGTATCTTTCAAGTGCCTCTTGCCATCCGGGTGGCGGAGTCTTCGGAGCAGCCGGTTACAATGCAGCTCAGGTAATTTTGAAGAAGAGGAGGCGGTTTTTCTAAGCGTTGTGACAGGTCATCCTGATGGATGGCGGCCAGCCTGATCTGCCGGGTTGTACCGGTAGAGTCTGGTGACTATAACATGAACAATGAACCGTGAGAGCTGGTGAAACTGGAGAATCCAAATTCAATTCTGACTGTGGATCTGGCCGCAGTCAAAAAGAACCTGAAGGTTCTGAAGCGGAGATCGATTTCAGGCAGGGTGATGGCCGTTGTGAAAGTGAATGCCTATAATCATGGTGCTGTCTCCTGTTCCCGGTATCTGGAGCCGGATCTGGATGCCTTTGCCGTCGCGACTGTAGATGAGGCAGTTGAGCTGAGAGAAGCTGGAATCGGGAAAGAGATTCTCGTATTCGGCGTTCCGGATAAAGATACGGCTGGAATTTGCCTGAACAGAAAGATTACAGTTACGGTAAGCCACAGGGATCATTTTCAAATTTTGAAAGAGGGAATGAAGTATCATCTGAATTTTGATACCGGAATGCGTCGTCTCGGTTTCAATCCTTCAGAGGCCGAGGAGGTACTTGAACTTATGAGTAGCCATCCGGATTTGTCCTGCCGCGGAATCTATTCCCACTACGCCAATGCTGATGATCCGGGTGATGAATCGGTTATCCGCCAAAACCGGGCCTTTGAGAAAATACGGGGACAGTTTGGCGGGTTGCCTGCACATATGAGCAATACCGGTGCAGTAATGCATTACGATGTCAACCATTTTGATATGGTACGGGCAGGGCTTGGGCTATTCGGGTATACCCCCGGACGACATCAGCCGAAAGAGTTGCAGCCTGTACTTACATGGGAGAGCAGGATTGTGCAGGTGCGGAAGATCCGGAAAGGGGATAGCGTAAGTTATGGCGGAAACTGGAACTCGCCGGAAGATGGATATCTTGGAACGATCCCTGTCGGGTATGCAGACGGGATTCCCCGATCTCTGAGTAACAAACTGGAGGTAGCTCTGGAAGGCAGGCGCTATCCGGTAGTCGGGAATATTACGATGGATAGCTGTATGGTCTATTTTGGCAAGAGGCAGATACGGCAGGGCACAGAGGTGGAACTGCTGGGTGGATCGGCTCTCACTGTTGCGGATTGGGCGGAACGCGCCGGGTCGATTCCTCATGAAATTCTCTGCAGGCTGAATGGCAGAATGACCCGTTCCTACCGCTTCTCGTAACTGTTGTTCCTGAAATAACCCTATACAGGCTTCATTGGCCCTTTCCTGAGATAAGAGAAGAGTGGTAGTGCCATCTTTGTCGTTCCTCTGGCTGCGCAATGAGTGCAGACATTCTTTAATTAATTCCGTTAATTTGAATTCGGAGTAGCTTTGATTGAATAAAATTATTTAATTGTGTATTGAAGGCGGTTTATAATCGCTATAAAGCCTTCTGCAAAGCCGGAATACCCGGATAACCACAAACAGGTCGATTCTGATGTAGAATATGGGGAAAACGCTACCAGGTAGCAGATTTTTTCGACATATCCTGTTTTTTTCAATTCTGTTGTTTCTAACCGGAGCGGGAGAGGTATATGGCCAGATTGTGCTTCAGGGCCAGGAGCCGTTTGAGCTTGAATTTACATCTGTTTCCATATCCGGTGATGCGAATCATTTGAGGGTTAATCCTGCATCTCCCTCCTCCCGTGATATTCTCAACTCTCTCTTTTCATCAGAGGAGCAACGATATTCAGCCAATCCTGAAACTGATGCAGGCCATTTTTTACTGAACCTTGATCAACCCTATGTCGGATTTCGTCCTGGAAGTGAACCGGAGGGGGATTTTCTAACATTTTCTGTAACCAATCGGTCTGATCTCTACATTGACCAACTCCGTCTTTCACTCGACCTTGCTTTTCAGAACCGGGGTGAGCGGAATGTAAGATTATACCAGGAGTACCAGCTTGATTCTGAAGCTGAGTACCGAAATACAGGGCTCATTTTTAATACGAATGTAGCCGGTAACGGGAACGGTGAGTGGGAGACTGCAGCTCTGAATCTTCTGTTGGATGACCTGTTAATGGGTCCGGACGAATCTTTGACTGTACGAATTCAATGGAGAAGTGACCCTGCGGGTGGTGCAGCGGATGGAGTCGCCATACAGAGAATGGAGCTGAATCCTGTGGAATATCAATTTGAACAGGAGATCGATTCCGGCGATCTGGTTATTACTGAAATACTCCCATCTCTGGAACTCGGCGGGAATCCTTACCAGTATATTGAAATCTATAACCGCACCATGCGTAGTATTGATTTGAAAGGGATCGATCTGCAGGCCGGAGGGGACCTGCACCGGATCCGGGAAACCCTGCCGATTGAACCATACGGGATGGTTGTGATTGCCAACAGGGAGCTTCCGGAACAGAGTGTCACCCCTGATTATCTGCTGGAGTCCTTGAGAATACCTGTTCACGGCGGGGTGGTTGATCTGATTCGTAACGGGCAGCGTTTGATTCGGGCAGCTTATGATGAGCGAGATGGAAATAGATCCTGGGAGTTACAGCAGGCAGTAGCTGCAGGAAACGGATATCTCTCGATTGGTGAGTTTCTACCGTCGTCTCAACGTCTGGATGCTGTTCTCAATGGGTCTCCCGGAGAAGCAGGGTCTACCGAGAGGGTATTCCGCTACGATCCGGCTCCGGCCGGGGCCTGGCATCTTCTCTCTGTACCGGGACGTTATATTTCCGGGGATGGTGCTGTATACAGGATAGGCTTGAATCAGTCAGGTTCTGCCACGGACGGCCAGGTGAATACGGGTGAGGGATTTTTTCTGCAACCGGGAATCGATGAGCCAATTTCAGCAAGAGAAGTGCCCCGTGTGGAAGAGATCCGGACTCAATTGACCGGAAACGGAGAGTGGCAAATGCTTGGCAACCCGTTTCTGCACGAGATGGAGATGAACCGGGTACGTGCATCCGGTGGTGAACTGGCCGGCCGGGTAGGACAGATATGGGATGCTTCAACCGGAACGTTCCGCCTGACGACCCGACAAAATGGCAACGTACTCCCCTGGCAAGGTTTTCTGATTAAGAACCGGAATGCTGAATCGGTTGAGATTTTAAGAGAAGCAGAGACTGACGAGGAGAGAGATGCTATTGACCAGCGAGAGCGTTTCATTGCATTTGAACTCTCCGGTTCCAGCCAGCAGAGTGCCTTTTTCGATGAAGCAGCCATACTCTATTTCAGGGGAAGTGACACAGACATTTCCGGACGATATGAATCTGAAAAGCTATGGCCGTTTTTCACCGGAGATCCGGAACGGATCCAGTCTTCTCTTATCTATTTCCAAAAAGAGGGGGTTGGCGAGTCCGGATATCTTGCTCAACAGGCATTTCCCTATCAACCGGACGCTTCGTTTGAAGTTCGGATTGGTCACGTTTCACTGAATACAGCCGGCGCATTTACCCTTGAGTGGCCGGAATGGATAAATATCCCGGATTTATGGGAATTCACGCTGATCGACCACCTGACTGGTGCTGAAGTAGACATGCGTCAACAGGAGAATTACCGGTTTGAATCTCAGCCTTATCGACCTGAATCGCTTGAGTTAGACCCCGATGAGCCGGCAGTTATCCCTCTCTCCGGACTTCCGTCCGGCCATCGGTTTTCAATCCATGTGAACCCTGGCCTTTCAAATGTTGTTGAGGATGAGGTGTTGGACGAGGAGGCAAATGACCAGGTTACGCTTTATCGGAATTATCCCAACCCGTTTAGTGGTACTACCACGATTCGCTTCTGGTTGCCTGAAGATCAGATGGTCAGCGTGAGTCTTTTTAATGTAGTCGGGCAGCGAGTGGCTCTGCTTCTGGAAGATGCTCCCATGAGTGAAGGGGAGCACGATTTGATCTGGAATGCGGGGGATATACCCAGTGGATTATATATCATTCATCTTGAAGCGGGGACAACTGTAAGAACCAGAAAAGCGATTTTGGTCAAATAGGCAGCGGAACCTGTTGCCAGGGTGATTCGATACCCGGTTACAGGTACAGAGCCCGAAAATTCTAACCTGAAATCAATTTTTGAACGATTCAATGCAGTATAAATCAGCGAAAGGAGCAAACATTCCGGAGATCGGAATGGGAACGTATACATTGTATGGAAAGGAGTGCAACAATGCAGTAAGGAAGGCACTTGACCTTGGGTACCGCTATTTTGACACGGCACAAATGTACAAGAACGAGAGAGAGATCGGAGAGGCACTCCACTCTTCAGGGGTGGAGAGAGAGGAGGTGTTTCTTGCAACGAAGATCTGGCATACGAATCTGGAACACGACGACTTTCTCCAGGCAGCAGAAACGAGTTTGACAGA
>JBBDRW010000046.1:0-1583 GCA_040905265.1 Balneolaceae bacterium
ATTGGAACATCTCGGGCCGTCCCACCCAGTCATAAAACTGCTGATACATGACCCTGAGGTTGGTACTTCCCATCATGTTTTTGACATGTGCCCGGATCGCCTTTTTTTCATCAGCCCTGAGGTCGTACCGGAAATCTCTCGTGATCTTTTGAGTCACATCTGTGGCGATTGCCGTGTGGCGTCGCATGAGGGGCAGATTGCTATTCGCGTTGTAGCGTTCGCGCAGATATCGGGCGGGAACGACCTTGTAACGAATGGAAATATCCTCTTCAGAGAAGCGCTCCCGTTTCAGCCAGTTGGTGTAGGACGTAAGTTTCTGAAGAAAGTCGCCGGTCGATTTGAACCGGATTCGCCGGATGTGATCCGGGTCGTGCTGTTCGAGCAGGCTGTTCACCTGATCAAAAAAACTTCGGAATGTAAACTTGTCATTCAGCACACGCCTGGCCACCGTCTCCATCTCCATTTCAGGGATATTCTCCTCACCCAGTTCGGGAAGCACGTTGGATATGTAGTCCGAAAACACGCTGTTGGGTGAGATGATCATGATATCGCGCGAACTGATCGTATCCTTGAACCGGTAGAGCAGAAATGCGATCCGGTGCAATGCGATGGACGTTTTTCCCGATCCGGCCGCTCCCTGAATAATCAGAACAGGCGACGTCTCATCTCTGATGACGGCGTTCTGATCGCGCTGTATGGTAGCGACGATGTTCTTCATCTTGTCATTCGCCGACCGCCCCAGCTCTTTTTGCAGTACATCGTCCCGAATATAGAGGCCCGATTCCAGCATCATCTCCAGTTCGCCGTCCCGGATCCGATACTGTCGTTTTCGAATGATTCGTCCCTCTTTGGTCCCCGACGGCGCCTCAAACGACGCTTCACCCGGCTCATAGTCGTAAAACATACCGGAAACCGGTGCCCGCCAGTCGTGAATCAGGTTCTCGTTCTCTTCCTCGTCAAAGAAAGAGTGGATACCGACATAAACGGGCGAGGGTTGCCGGCTGCCTTTCTCCTCAAAATCGATCCGGCCGAAATAGGGAGTCTTCATCAGTTTCAGCAGCCGTTTTTTATAGGCGACCGCCGCCTCTCCTGAAATCGCCTGCATATTAACCGCCTGTTTCACAGACGCCTTTTCAGCGGCATCCATGCCGGTTTTATTCTCGTAGAGATAGTTTTTCTGTTCCTGAAGTTCACGGGCTGTACGGCTGACGTTTTCATCCACAGCCTGGCAGGCGTTTTCCAGTTTCTCTATGATCTCTTGAAGATAGGCGCGTTCATCCGCCTCCGTTTGATTCAACATCAATACAACATTTTTTGATAAAATTGTTCGGCGCCGGAAAATAAGAAAAATCCCGCAGAGGCTGTATGTTAATCGGTTTTCCGGAAGCTTACTGGCCGGTCAGGGATAACCTGTTAACGGGCAAGAGGCCGAACAAGATTGGTCAGGGAAACCAACAGTTTGCCGGGCTCCTCCTCGTACACCATATGCGAAGAGTCTTCGAACCATGTTAACTCTTTGTACGGGGCTTCGAGGGTGTCGAACCACTCTTCAACCAGTATGGAAGATGTACCCAAATCGTGTC
>JBBDRW010000047.1:0-1558 GCA_040905265.1 Balneolaceae bacterium
CCGCAGTTTGGGCCTACGAATATGGGCAAGGCCGTGTCTGTTATTTGGAACCGGGTCATCTTCTGACAGCTCATTGGAACCCGATGTACCAGAAGTTGAAGCATAATGCTGTCCGCTGGTTGCTTAGGCAGAGCTGACAGCTTTCCCGATGCGACGCCGGTGGAGAAGTAACGATGTTTCTCTCCGAGAAACCGTTGTATTGAGATGATGATTCTGCTTTATCACAAAATAAAAACACTTGACATAATCAAAATGATACTTAGATTTCGCAATATTACACAAGACCGGATACCTGAAAATCGATATAATTCAGTGAAATTTAAACCAAAATTTGGTATGAAATCAGTACTAACTTTACCGAAAAGGAGTAGAGTAATGAGCCGATTTTGCCTTCTTTTCGCTATGGTGTTCAGCCTAGCGACCGTACTCACCGCCCAGACCCAGAATACCTCCGAGGTCTACATGTCGACCGATCGGCCGCGTGCTCTGGCGTTGATCGGAGACCGCTATCACTCGCCTGTCCACATCCGTAATGGCCTGATGGGCGCACTGGCACTTGAGAACATCCCAGTCGTCTACATAGAAAACCATGAGGCGCTGACCGCAGAGGCCCTGAAGGACTTTGATCTTCTGATCTTCTTCAAGGACGGTATGATTTGGCCGAATGGATACGAGCGCGACTCACAGGTGATATGGATGACCAACGAGCAGCAGCAGGCTATCTCGGACTTCGTGAAAAACGGTGGTGGTTTTCTGGCACTGCATAACTCGCATGGCCTCTACCCGCCAGACGGACCCTATTACGAGATTTTTGGAGGGGACTACGGCGGCCATCCGGCTCCGGAAGAATTTTGGATCCGGATCGAAAACAAAGATCATCCTATTACGGCCGGCGTTGAGGACTTCAGGACCTACGATGAGCAGCACATGAGCAAATACTATGGAGATCGCGAACACTTGCTGATGCGAAATATCTCGGATGCAAACAAATCCGCTCCGGCCGGCTGGTGGCGGGAGATAGGAAAGGGACGATTTGTCTACCTCGCGCCAGGTCACACGCCAGAAGCGCTGGGACACCCAATGATGCAACGGCTGATTCGCAACTCGGCAAAATGGCTCACTTGGCAGACAGATGACAAATAAATTGGATTATTAATCATATACATAATAAAAAAGGGGATGCGAAGGATACAAGAAAGTAGAAGCGAGGATATACAGCAGAAAGGTCGTAACTGCCAGGCTCGACGTTTGGGTTTTTCCAATCATATAAGGCGTCTGGATTACTGTGTTGGCCTATGTGTCCTGTTGACGTTGGCTTGTGTTAGTCGAGGTGCATCACAGACTCAAATGCAACAGGCTCCGGAGCCATGGCCCACAATCGCTTGGTCCGAAGCCAACCCCAAAGCCGTAGGCATGGATAGCGCAGCTATGAAGGAAGCGGTACAAATCTATCCGCGTCTTTTTCCTAGCGGCTACAGCTTGATCGTGATTAGTAACGGGTATCTTGTGTCCGAGTCTTACTTCCACGGTCAAACTGCCGAGACTTCCAACCATGTTT
>JBBDRW010000048.1:0-1544 GCA_040905265.1 Balneolaceae bacterium
CGGCCTCGCCTGTGTCTTTATGGTGATCAAGTATTTTGAATATACACATAAATTCCATCTTGGTATTTTTCCCGGCGACTTCTACACCTACGAGGGAATCGCCCATGAGAAGGCAAACATCTTCTTCAGTATATACTACATGATGACCGGCCTGCACGGCCTTCACGTTTTAATCGGGATCGGGCTGATGACCTGGCTGATTATCAGAGCCAGAAAAGGACACTTCCACAGCGAATACTACACACCTGTTGAAATTACCGGGCTCTATTGGCACCTCGTTGATATCATCTGGATTTTCCTCTTCCCGCTGCTTTACCTGATCGATTAACCAAAAAGAGATTCTACCCATGAGTGGACACCATATTTCTTCTGCCAAATTTTTATGGGGCATCGGTTTGACTTTGTTGCTCCTAACCCTTCTTACGGTTGCAGTAACCTGGATTCATATTCCGGAACCGTGGAACGTTGTTGTCGCTATCGGAATAGCCGTCGTAAAGGCAACGACAGTAGCAGCATTTTTCATGAACCTCTATTGGGATACCAAATTCAATGTCTTGCTGCTCTGCATGTCAATCATTTTTCTTATGATTCTGGTCGGCATAACACTCCTGGACACACTCTTCAGAGTCGATCCAATACCCGGATTTTAGGTTAGAATACAGACTCCTGACTTCTTCCAATACAACATTCGGCCCGTTTGAGCTTCACGCAATCGAGACCGGCCGTTTCCGGCTGGATGGAGGGGGAATGTTCGGTGTGGTCCCGAAACCACTGTGGGAGAAAAAAATACCAGCAGACGATCGGAACAGAATCCCCATGGCGATGAGATGCCTGCTGATCAGATCCAATCAGAGCGGCCGAACCTATCTCATAGACAACGGAGCCGGAGAGAAGTTCAGCAGCAAGATGGCAGAGATCTATTCTCTTGATTACGAACATAGCAATCTAATCTCCTCTCTGCGTGAAGCGGGTACTACTCCGGATGATATCACGGATGTTATCTTTACTCACCTCCATTTTGACCACTGCGGTGGAACGACCTGGTACGATTCAAAGGGTGAACTGAAGGAACGGTTTCCAAATGCAAGATATCACATTCATCGCCGTCACCTGTCATCAGCTCAAAATCCAAACGAGAGAGAGGGTGCAAGCTTTCTCCCGGAGAATCTGGATCCAATTCTTCAATCGGGCCGGATCGGGTTGGCAGACGATGGCCACACCTTCGAAGAGGGGCTGGAAACACGTACTGTTGATGGACATACTGAAGGCCAGCTGCTTCCCCTGCTCATCGCGGGCAATCAGAAAATCCTCTTTGCTGGTGACCTGATTCCTACACATGCCCATTTGCCGATGCCGTGGATCATGGGGTATGACATGCATGCCAGGCAGACTCTACAGGAGAAGAGACAGATTCTGGAAGAGGCTGTTGCAGATAACTGGTACCTTTTTCTCGAGCACGATGCTTTCTACGAAATGATCACCGTTACAAAGAAAAACGGAACGTTCAGTCTGGAGAGAAATCTTACTCTCTCCAGGCTGGGAGT
>JBBDRW010000049.1:0-9269 GCA_040905265.1 Balneolaceae bacterium
CAGGCCTGGACCTTTATACTGGTGGGACTCTCCTTTGCACTCTACATCGGGATTGCAATCTGGGCGCGTGTCGCCTCAACCAGTGATTTTTATATAGCCGGAAAAACCGTACACCCGCTGGCAAACGGTATGGCGACAGCTGCCGACTGGATGTCTGCCGCCTCGTTCATTTCGATGGCGGGTATGATCGCCTTTTTGGGGTATGACGGCTCGGTCTATCTGATGGGATGGACCGGTGGATATGTACTGCTGGCTCTTCTTCTGGCACCCTATCTTCGAAAATTCGGCAAATTTACCGTACCCGATTTTGTCGGAGACCGGTACTATTCAGATCTGGCGCGGGTAGTCGCCATTGTCTGTGCCATCTTCATCTCGTTTACCTACGTTGCAGGGCAGATGCGGGGTGTGGGGATTGTGTTTTCCCGGTTCCTTGACCTGGACATCAATATGGGAGTTGTGATCGGCATGATCATCGTCTTTTTCTATGCTGTTCTGGGAGGGATGAAAGGGATCACCTATACACAGGTTGCACAATACTGTGTGTTGATCTTTGCCTATCTGGTCCCGGTTATATTTGTCTCAATCCTGATGACCGGAAACCCGATCCCCCAGCTCGGTTTTGGAGGAACTATTGATGACGGGTCCGGCACCTATCTGCTGGACCGGCTGGACGGCCTGATGACCGATCTCGGGTTTACCAACTATACCGACGGTACAAAATCGACCATCGATGTCTTTTTTATTACTGCGGCTCTGATGGTGGGGACGGCCGGCCTCCCTCATGTGATCATCCGGTTTTTTACAGTGCCCAGAGTACGGGATGCAAGGCTGTCGGCCGGATATGCCTGTATCTTTATCGTTCTTCTCTACAGCACGGCTCCGGCCGTTGCCGCATTTGTCAAAACGAACCTGATAAAAACGGTGGACCGGGTCGAATACAGCCAGGTCCCTGAGTGGTTTCAAAACTGGGAATCGACCGGGCTGCTGCAGTTTGAGGATAAAAACATGGATGGAAGAATCCAGTATCTTGCAGATGAAGAGCTGAATGAGCTGACCATCGATCCGGATATCATGGTTTTGGCGAGCCCGGAGATTGCCGGGCTCCCAAACTGGGTTGTCGGCCTGGTTGCTGCCGGCGGACTGGCTGCGGCACTCTCAACGGCTGCCGGATTGCTGCTGGTTCTTGCTACAGCCATAGCCCATGACCTGTTAAAACGGACATTTGTGCCAACACTTACCGACAAACAGGAGCTGGTGATTGCCCGGGTTACCATATTTGGTACAGTGATGGTGGCAGGCTACTTTGGCATCCATCCACCTGGATTTGTTGCCCAGACAGTCGCGTTTGCCTTCGGCCTGGCAGCAGCTTCCTTCTTTCCGGCCATTCTGATGGGGATCTTTTTCAAACGGATGAACAAGGAGGGTGCGATTGCGGGGATGGTTGCAGGAATCCTGTTTACTGCTTCCTATATTATCTATTTCACCTATCTGAATCCGGACCTCAACCATTCCGGGTACTGGTGGTTCGGAATTTCGCCGGAAGGGATTGGAACCGTAGGTATGATGATTAACTTCGGGGTCGCACTGGCCGTAGCGAAATTTAGCAAAGCACCTCCAACGGAGATCCAGGAATTGGTCGAGACCATCCGGATTCCAAGAGACTTGCTGAAAAAAAGCGAGCCGGAGGATGAGGATGCCTGAAACTGTGACTATGAATGAGCCATTGATCCTGACGCTGGCATCCGACCATCTTCCGGTTGTGGCTGAGTTTCGGTTTCAGTAATATGGCGCGCATCCATACGAATGATTCACGAAACCTGGAAGCTCCGCGGGAAGAGAATCTCGAACATCCGGTAAGACAACATTCAAACAAACCAGTACCAAACAATTGATGAACTCCATAAACCGAATACCGATTCAAGCCCTTCTGATATTCACTGTCTCTGTTTTTTCTCTCTATTCCTGCAGTTCGGGGGATTCCGGCGATGATCCATTTCAGGTGCCTTCAGAAATGCCGTCTGAAGGATATTTTACCAAGACAGAACTGATTGAGGGAGGGACGCTGACAGAGCCAACCGAAATGACAATTCTGCCAAATCTCGATATCCTCATCGCTCAGCGACGGGGTGAGATACTGCTCTACAATCAGGAATCCGGAACACTTTCCGACGCGGGATTTCTGGATGTCTACTGGCAGACAGAGGCTCCGGGAGTGAATGCAGAAGAGGGAGTGATTGGTATCCAGGCGGATCCCGATTTCGAGAGCAACAACTTCATCTTCATCTTTTATACTCCCGCCGACACCTCTGTTAACCGGATTTCACGATTTCTATTCACGGACGGTACGATCGATATGGAGTCGGAAACGGTTGTGCTGGAGTTCTACTCCGACCGGCACATCTGTTGCCACACCGGCGGGTCCCTTGCCTTTGACAGTGAAGGTTTGCTCTATGCGTCAACCGGTGACAACGCGACACCCTTTAACCAGCGGGGAGAGCCCTATGTGCTCGGCGGATATGCACCGCTTGATGAACGGCCCGGTTTCGAGCAGTATGACGCGCGCCGTACCTCCGGAAACTCCAGTGATCTGAGGGGGAAGATTTTGCGTATCCGTGTTCTGGAAGATGGCAGTTATGAAATTCCGGAGGGGAATCTCTATCCACAGGGCATGGAGATGACCAGGCCGGAGATCTATGTTCAGGGAACGCGAAATCCCTACCGGATCTCGGTGGATCCGAAGAGCGGGTTTCTCTATTGGGGTGAAGTCGGGCCGGATGCAGCCAACGACAGTCTGGGAATCCGCGGCCCTATGGGGTATGACGAGATTAACCAGGCTCGGGAAGCCGGGCACTACGGGTGGCCCTTCTTTGTCGGGGAAAACCGGCCCTACAATGAGTATGACTTTAATACCGGTGTTCCCGGAGAGATGTTTGATCCGGAGCAGCCTCTGAACCGCTCTCCGAACAATACCGGGCTGACCGAGCTGCCGCCGGCAGAGCCTGCATTTATTGCCTATCCCTACTCCCGGTCGGAGCAGTTTCCAATACTTGGCAGCGGCGGCCGGAATGCAATGGCCGGCCCGGTTTTCTACAGAGATCTCTATCCGGAAGCGACCCGGCTCCCGGACTTTTTTCATGGCAAACTCTTTATCTATGACTGGATCCGGGACTGGATCATGGTGGTTACCTTGAACGAAGACGGGGATCTGGTAAAACTGGAGCCCTTTATGGAGGAGTCTTCCTTTTTCTCAATCAGTGATATGGAGCTTGGGCCCGATGGCCGGCTCTATCTGCTGGAATATGGAAAGGGGTGGTTCTCCAGGAATCCTGATTCAGGGCTGTCGAGAATCGATGTCGATCCGGATTTTCAGGAAGCGGCGTCAGCCGCCGGGAATGGAGGAGAGGAACAGGATGGGGAATCTGCACCGGAGGGCCATCAGGCAGGCACTGTAGAGGTAGAAGGAAGAGAACTTGCTATGACACTCGATTGCAGGGCGTGCCATCTCGAATCCGGGAGTTCCATCGGCCCCTCGTATGAAGAGATCGCCGAGCGTTACCAAAATGAACAGGCAGCGGATGAGAGACTCGTCCGGTCGATTCTCCAGGGTAGTTCCGGAATCTGGGGGAATGCCAATATGCCTGCACATCCGGCCATGAGCGAAGTGGACGCTCTCAAAATCATAGCCTGGATCAGGTCTCTGGAAGAGGGTGGCGGGGAATAATGGGCAAGCCCGTTTATTCCACAGAAGTTTTCCGGTAAAATGTAAAAAATTGTCTGATTTCAATTCATTGTCTGTAGTGGGTACAAACAATGGATATTTTGAATTATACTTACAGGAGCCTTTGCAAAACCGTCTTTTTGCTCAATATCTTCGTTATCGGGATTTTAAAATCCTCACATATGCTCAATATGCTGCGGTTTTAAAATCCCTCTGGCCTCGATCTTGACCAAAAATCCTGGTTTTTCAAAACCTCCTTACAGAAAACTTTGTAAACCCCGATTTCCGGGAGCGCTTTCAGTTGCGTTCACGGCACCCGGTTTCACCTACAATCAAACCAGACGTCGTATGAAATTTCATCTACTATTTACAACCCTGCTTGCACTGTTTCTTACCGCAGGTACGCTGCCTGTTCCGGCGGATAACCCCTCAACGGAGGAAGAGTCTGTTCAGGATGCAAAAAAACTGGTATTGGTTGCTGGCAGGGCCAGCCACAGTACCGGAACCCATGAATTTCGGGCCGGTGTACTCCTGTTCGAACGCTGCCTTGCCGGTGTGTCGGATGTACAGGTCGAGACCCACTTTGAAGGATGGCCTGAAGATGATTCTGCATTTGACGGAGCGGACGCAATTGTTCTTTTCATGGATGGAGGCGGGCGCCACCCGGTTGTTCAGGGAGGCCGGCTGGATCTGATGCAGCAGCATATCGATAACGGTGTCGGTTTTGCCGCGATGCACTATGGAGTGGAGGTGCCGGCAGATAACGGCGGTGACCAGTTCAAGGAGTGGATTGGCGGCCACTACGAAACCAATTATTCTGCCAATCCGATCTGGGAGGCACAGTATGAAAATATTCCAAACCACCCGATCGGGCGGGGAGTCGAATCGTTCTCGGCTCAGGATGAGTGGTATTTCAGTATCCGGTTCCGGCCTGATATGGTGGGGGTAACACCTCTGTTGGTAGCATACCCTTCGGATGAGACGCGGGACGGGCCTTATGTCCACCCCAGAGGCCCCTATGATCACATTGTAGAGCGGAAAGGGGAGAGTGAAATCATGTCCTGGGCTGTCGAGCGCAAGGATGGCGGTCGCGGTTTCGGGTTTACAGGCGGCCACTTTCACGACAATTGGGGGGACGAGAGCTATCGAAAATTTGTTCTCAATGCGTTTGTCTGGCTTACCGGGGCGGATGTTCCTGAAAACGGTGTAAGTTGTACCGTCACCGAAGAGGATCTGCAGCAGAACCTGGACGAATAGCTGTCGTTGAGCAAATTCTGCCAGCCTGGTTTGGAGCGAAATCGTTATTCTCGAAACCGTTTATCGAACCGGAAATCATGCACGGCCATCTGCTTCACATTCTCAATATCGGGGTGGCCGGGATTAATCAGCACGTTCCATTCTGTCGGGATAACAGCAGAAGGAACAAACAATAAAAGACTCGATTGCGCTGCGATCCAATCGGATCCGATATTCATGAGCGGTTCCGGTGAAGGCCAGCCGCTCCAATTCCCGGGGAGCCTGTTCATATCGATCCGTCCGGCCGGGATCGAATCGGGGACAGAAAGCACCATCAGTTGAAGATCATTCGGCAGGGATGCTACTGATGTATTCACCAGCATCTCTAATGCAGCGAGTGAAGCTGTAGGAGACGTATAGAGTACGGCAACACCCTTATGGTTCCAGCGTCCGCCATAGCGCCTGGCTCCCTCTCCACTCAGATCCCGGATATATCTCTTTCTGGCAATCCGGAAGAGCTCCATCAGGAGAAGACCCCGTGCTCTATTCTGCCAAGTGTGTCCATCACCATCCTGGCTCCAAATCCTGTATCCAGCAGGCTCAGGGGAGTCTGCTGGTCGAATGCAGGCATTGGCGTATGAAGCCAAGTTTGCAGCGTTTCACGGCTGTTGAATACCTCCATCCCTTTCTCCAGT
Organism: Balneolaceae bacterium; assembly: GCA_040905265.1. Classification (GTDB taxonomy): domain Bacteria; phylum Bacteroidota; class Rhodothermia; order Balneolales; family Balneolaceae; genus JBBDRW01. The sequence continues at coordinate 5,650 of JBBDRW010000049.1, forward strand.
ACTTCTACAATGAGTAATGCACGTTCGGAAACATTTGGATCAAGCAGCTCGTCGTCACGATACCTCTGTATAGTACGCAACGTAACTGGCAGCAGTGCGGAAAGTTCTCTGATAGAAAGTGAGCTCCACTCGGCAATTTTGAGGAGAGATTTTTTGGAAATCCCTCTCCTGGCGATCTCAACCTGATCCAGGGGAGATCCGGTTGTGTAGGCGATCCCTTCATCGCGAAGGATATGATCAAACCCGAAATCGTTCATCGGAATTTTATGATGTTAAATGACGTATTTATTCAGACAATTGTCGTTACAATGTACTTCAAATTATTTATATAGTCAATGTTACCAGGAAAGAGTATGGTTGACAAGCCACTAGGAGTTTGTCGGACTTAAGGGACCGATTTGGCGCCGCCGCAGGAGATTCGACGTAAGTCCGACAGACTCCTGGATTGGATGAACTGGTTTTCGACTCTACAAAGAAGACGTTGATTTATATTTTTTCCAGACGAATGAGTTTGTTATCGTACCCGTAAACGTTGAGTGAATCCAACCGGGCAGAACCCCTGAATCTCATGCAGCACACTGACACCCTGTCAACCTTCAACAGGACGCGAGTGAAGGGCATGAGATCACAAATAAAATCGGAACGATGAAGTAATAGCTATGTCTCAAAAGAAAGGGCAGTATTTTACGCAACAGAATACAAAGGTGGAGCAGCTCGAACGGGGGATGCACCGCTGGTTTTCCCGTCCCGATATCACCGGGAGTGACGACCTGATTGTTACAGAGGTCGAGGTTGAACCGGGTGGAGGGCATCCGTTTCATCTCCATCCGGATATGGATGAGGTGATCTATATTCTCTCCGGAGAGGCGGAACAGTGGATTGAAAAAGAGTCACGAACTCTTGGTCCCGGTGAAGCAATCTATGTGCCCAAAGAGATGATCCATGCCACTTATAACGTGGGAGAAGAGCCACTCCGGTTTCTTGCGATCCTGTCCCCCGCTGCTGACCTTGAGGGGTCGATGGTCTATGTCTCGGACCGGGAACCGTGGCGAAGTATCAAGCCGGAGGATGCAGATGCCGGACTCTCATAGATAAAGAACCGCCATGACACCTGTAATTCTTCTCATCGGCACGCTCGATACCAAAGGGGAAGAGTACTCCTATGTTCAGCGTCTGATCCGTGAACGGGGGTGTGAAACCCTGTTGATGGATACGGGTGTGATGGGAGACCCGGCAGTTAAACCGGATATTTCTGCAGATGAAGTGGCACGAGCCGGCGGCTCCTCTCTCCTGGAGCTGAGAGAGGCTGCAGATCGGGGTACTGCGATGGATGTGATGATCCGGGGTGTTCGGAAACGGGTCCCCGAGCTCTTCAGAGAGAAGCGATTTGACGCGGTTCTGAGCCTGGGTGGCGGAGGAGGGACCAACATCGGCACTGCCGCCATGCGTGAACTTCCGGTCGGAGTCCCCAAAGTGATGGTATCGACACTCGCCTCTTCTGATGTACGTCCGTTTGTCGGAGTCAAGGATATTGTGATGATCTACTCGGTAACCGATATCGCCGGCCTGAACCGGGTCTCCCGCCGGATCCTGGCGAATGCGGCAGGTGCCGTCTGTGGAATGGCGGGCCAGCCGGTACCGGCAGAGGGCGACAAGCTGCTGATAGCAGCCTCCATGTTTGGAGTCACAACCCCTTGTGTGACCGGAGTCCGCCGAAGACTGGAAGAGGCGGGTTATGAAGTGGTCGTCTTTCATGCGACCGGTGCCGGCGGGCAGGCGATGGAGTCACTGATCGATGACGGATATATTACGGCCGTTGCGGATCTGACTACGACCGAATGGTGCGACGAGGTGGCGGGGGGTGTACTTTCTGCCGGGCCGGACCGTCTTGGGGCTGCCGGAAGGAAGGGAATTCCGCAAGTCGTCTCCTGCGGTGCTCTCGATATGGTCAATTTTCATGCAATGGAGAGGGTACCGGAACACTATCGGGAGCGAAACCTCTACCGTCACAACCCGACCGTTACCCTGATGCGGACCACACCGGAAGAGTGCCGGGAGATCGGCCGGAAGATTGCCGGGAAACTGAACCAATCCATCGGGCCGGTTGTCCTGATGTTGCCTCTAAAAGGTGTCAGCTCCATTGACAAGCCGGGTGAACCGTTTCATGATCCGGAAGCCAACCAGGCTCTGTTTGATACCTTAAAGCAGGAGATTCAACCCGGGATAGAACTTCTGGAGCTGGATCTGCATATCAATGACCCTGAATTTTCCGACATAGCGGCGGAGAAACTGTTGTCGATGCTTTGAAGCCCGAGGTCCTGACCCATCTGCCGATTGGTGGATTCAAAGACTCCTCCTATATTGAATAGATTCAGAAACCAAAAAAAAGATATTATCATGCCGTTTATTCCATACAAAGAAAGCTTGAAACGTCTCAGAGGCCAGGTCGCAGCGGGCAGGCCGATCATCGGTGCCGGCGCCGGAACCGGAATCTCCGCCAAATTTGCTGAAAAAGGGGGGGTTGATATCATCATTATCTACAATTCCGGACGGTACCGGATGGCTGGCCGTGGAAGTGCGGCCGGAATTCTGGCCTATGGAGATGCCAATGAGATTGTCGTGGATATGGCCGGAGAGGTGCTTCCCGTTGTAAAGAATACACCGGTTCTGGCGGGCGTAAACGGGACCGACCCCTTTCGGCTGATGCCGGTTTTCCTGAAACAGCTTAAGGAGATGGGATTTGACGGTGTGCAGAACTTTCCTACGGTCGGACTGATCGACGGCTATTTCCGGCAGATTCTGGAGGAGACCGGGATGAGTTATGAGCTGGAGATTGATATGATCCGCCATGCACATGAACTGGAGATGCTCACCTGTCCCTATGTATTTGACGAAGAGCAGGCAGTAAAGATGACCGAGGCTGGAGCCGATTTGCTCGTAACCCACATGAACACAACCATCAAAGGCTCCATCGGAATCAGCGAGGATATTGCGCCCAGCCTGGAGGAGTCTGCCGAGAGGATCCAGCGAATGCACGATGCAGCCAAGGCGGTTCGGGAAGATGTGATGGTGATCTGTCACGGCGGGCCGATTGCGGAACCGGAGGATGCTCAGTACATCTTTGAACATACCGAAGGAGTGGTTGGATTCTTTGGAGCGTCCAGTATCGAGCGTCTCGCCACGGAAGTCGCAATCGAAAAGCAGGCGAAAAAATTCAAAGACCTGAATATCTAACCAGTGAACCGAGGCGGGAACCTATGAAAGACAACAGGAAATGGAATCGAAGGAGCGCTCTCCTGGCACTTATTGCCGTTACGGCAATGTCAACGGCAGCATTTTCTCAGGAGAGCGGGGAATCCGCTCCTGCTACCGGAGAGAGGCTCCAGGTTCTCTTTTTGGGAGACGATCAGGGCCATGAACCGGTTGTGCGACTCCGGGACATCACACGCCCGATGCTGGACCGGGGGATAGAACTGTTCTATACGAGCGATTTGGGCGATATCAACCTGGAAAATCTGAGCAGGTATGATGCGGTCCTCCACTATGCGAACTATCATGAACCGCACTACCCGGAGACGGATCCCGATGTGATCCGGGCGTTACGAACCTATGTCGAATCG
>JBBDRW010000050.1:0-9255 GCA_040905265.1 Balneolaceae bacterium
GAGGAGCTTGCGCATACGCTCCAATTCCTCGCGTTTGAGTTTTTTACTGGAGACGAAATGGGCAAACATCCACTCGGATGAACCCTGAAAAATAGCTTCCCGAAGCCGTGCCAATGCACTCTCTCCCGCCTCTTCCGGATCAACCGTCGGGTGATAGCGGTAGGCGCGGCCTTCCGGTTCATGCCGGACATACCTCTTCTCTTCAAGGGTCTGAAGAACCGATAGCACTGATGTGTAGGCGAGATCTTCTCCAAGAGCTTCCCGAACTTCGGTGACCGTGCCAGACTCGTTTCGCCAAAGAATGCTCATCACATCGAGCTCACGTGGTGTAAATGTGATTTTATTCATTCTGCTTTCCCCATGTTTATTACTGAACTTTCCGTAGTTTAAAAAAACCCGGGCGTTTTGTCAACTGTTTTTTCCGTAGCAAGTTACTTTTTTTGATTCCGGATATTAATCTTGCTCCCTTGCTCCGGATCGCCTAAGTTTTCAGTCTAACAGAAATCTGAATGGTAGCTCTTATAAAAAAATATGTCTTCTCCTAACCAAACGAAGGCCCTGCACTTCCTTAAAAAATGTCTTCTCACCCTGTCTTCAGCCCTGTTGTGCCTGAGTATTGCCGGGTACGGCCAGGTGACGATGGCTCAGTCTCAAACCGACATTGGCAACCTCGAAAACTATCACCAGTCAGGGGATCAGTTCATATTTAACGGAACCGGAGGGGATATACGCCTTGAGTTTCATACACCCTCAATTGTACGTGTTCAGGGGAGCTGGGATGGAACTTTTTCCGATCCTGAATCTCTGATGGTGCCTGTTCGCGAGTGGCCGTCAGCAGAAATTACCGTTACAGAGACGGATGAAACGATCGGTCTTGACACCGGTGAACTCTTCGTAAACGTACACAAGGAACCTTTCCTGCTTGAGTTTTTCGATGCGGACGGTACTCTTCTCAATTCAGAGATAATACCGGGACGGAACGGCGGAACCGTGAAGGAGGGGAATGTTGTCCGGGTGGAGAAGCGGCTCTTCCCCGATGAACATTTCTTCGGGTTTGGCGAACGGATGGATTTTATGGACCAGAGGGGCAAAAAGATTGAGCTGAATGTAGGCCGCGGCATCGGATTTCCTCATATCGTCGGAGCCTATAATATTCTCGATGCAAACTATTCACCGATACCATTTTTTATGAGTACTCGCGGGTACGGAATCTTTTTCAGCACCCCGTATCCAACCGAGTGGGATATGGGACACTCCCTTTCGGACTCTTACTCCTATCAGGCAACCGGCGGTCAAATCGATTACTATTTTATCTACGGGCCAGGCTTCCCTTCCATTCTGGACCAATACACCGAGATTACCGGCAAGTCACCCTTGTTACCGGAATTTGCACACGGATTGAATGTCGGAACCTACAGCGGCGGAACCTGGGGATATGAACATTTGACGTCAACCGACTATGTGGTCAACCTCGGCCGCAGGTTCCGGGAGGAGAGAATTCCGGTCGACGTTCTTCATCTCGATTCAACCTGGCGAATCTTCGGCCCCAACGGTACCGGGTCCACAACCTTTGAATGGCGGGAAACTTTTGATAACCCCGAAGCGATGTTTGACAGTCTCTATGCAATGGATTTTAACATGGTCGGGGTACATGTCCGGCCAAGATACGACAACGGGAACCGGTTCAACCTTCTCGACCGGGCACGGGAAGAGGGAATGGTCTATCCGGAGCCGGGCAATACCGGCGAATTTGTCAACTTCTTTGATGATGAAGCCGTTGATTGGTGGTGGGAGAACGCCGCCAGCATGGTCGTCGACCAGGGTGCTATGTTTTTCAAAACGGACGAAGGGAGCGCGTTCAGCCATCCGGCAAATGAAAGCGACAGAACAGGCCCGGTAGGAGAGGGAACGGATCGACTACACAACCTATTCCCGATTGTCTATACCCAGGCACCCTTTGAAAAGTTCAGAGAGGAGAACGGGATGAGAGGGATGAACCTGACCCGTGAAGGGTATGCGGGGATTCAACGCTATCCCTACATCTTTGCAGGAGACTGGCCGAGTGAATGGCAATATTTTGCACCGGTGATCAAGGCCGGCCTGAATATCGGACTGTCAGGGGTCGGTTACTGGGCTCACTGTATGGGAGGATTTGAGCATGATGCCGATCCAGAGCTCTATATTCGTTGGAGCCAGTTCGGGCTGATGAGTTCGGTGGCACACCTGTTCGGAATGGACCATCCAGGCTACAAAGAGCCGTGGAATTATGGCGAAGAGGCACTGGAGATCTTTACCCTGTATGACCGCCTGCGATATCGGCTGCTGCCCTACATCTACAGTGAAGCCCGTAATATGCATGAGACCGGCATCCCGTTGATGCGGGCACTTGTACTGGAGTACCAGGACGATGAAAATGTTTATGATATCGGAGATCAGTATATGTTCGGAAGCAACCTGATGATTGCACCGGTTACAACAAAAGGGGCACAAACCCGGGTTGTCTACTTCCCGAAAGGCACCTGGTACGATTACTGGACAGGAGAGGAGATTGAGGGCAGGCAGTATCTGAATGTGGTTACCCCTCTTGAGAAACTGCCAATGTATGTGAAAGCCGGAGGAATCCTGCCACAACGAAACCGAATAGAACAAGTCGGTGAGATGCCTGCTGATACCATTACGGTAGAGCTCTTCCCTCACGGAGACTCGTCCTTCGAACTCTATGACGATGACGGAACAAGCGAAGAGTATATGACCGGCGAATATGCCGTAACCCGTATCGAATCGTCAGATAATGAGCAGCAAACTGACGTGAGAATTGCCGCGCCAGAAGGAGCCTATGAAGTACCGGAACGCAACTATGCGCTCAAAATCCATACCCAGGCAGCACCCGCTGAGGTTCAGGAAGCGGGCGAAACCATACCGTCGTTTTCAGACTCGCAATCCTACACTGACAACAATCAGGCCGGGTGGTACTATAACGAAGAAGACGGCATTCTGTATGTCCGTACTAACGGCAACAGCACGAGAGATCTGGAGATTACGATTGTCAAACAGTAGCCGTTACCGATGCACGCCTGATCAACCAGATCGTAGCGCATAACTGGCAAAATATGTTGAACACGTGGATTGAGAATCAGCGAATCATACAACGGTTCCTCCTACAGAATCGTCCCTCCACCAGGGGAGGGGAACACACCCTCCGGGAAAGAAATCCATTCCGGCTCATCTTATAAAAACTGACCCCAAACGAGATGGACCTTTGGATTCATTTCCAGCAGGGTGTGTGCCCCGGACCGACAAACAACGACCCAATAATTGAATTCCGATTTTGACCTGAAGAGATGGAGTGCATCTGCCCCGATCAATTTGTATTTTGGTATTCAGACGAAAATTCACAATAATCCGTCAAGAGGCTTTGCATCCGCCAGCCGGCGGATAGAATAACCTCCCGTCACAGACGAAACAGGAAATGAATCAGCCGACAGTTCATGAATAAAAAACGATTTTACATCATCACCGGATTTATCGCACTGGCGGCACTCTCCAGAGTTCTGCCACACCCCTACAACTTTACCCCGCTGGGCGCCATTGCACTGTTCGGTTCCGCCTACTTTACAGACAAGAAGTGGGCGATTCTGATGCCGTTACTGGCGATGTGGATCAGTGACCTGGTTCTGAACAATTTTATTTACAGCGGTTTCTATGAAGGGTTTACACTCCTTACACCGGCCATGTTCTGGGTCTACGGAAGCCTGATTCTGATTGCACTTCTGGGGATGAAAGTATTAAAGAAAGTCACCATTCCCCGGCTTCTCGGTTCGGCACTCTCCGCCTCTATTATCTTTTTTATCGTCTCCAACTTCGGTGCCTGGCTTGCCAGCCCGGTCTATCCGGCTACCCTGGAAGGATTGATCGCCTGCTACACAGCCGCCATCCCGTTTTTCCACAATACGCTTGGCGGAGACCTGATCTATTGTGCAACTCTTTTCGGGGCCTTTGAGTTTGTTACGATGAGATACCCCGAGCTGAAAGAAGCTGCTGTCAGGGTTTGACGTTCTGCAGTTACCTTGAACAGAAACTTCTGAGCCTACCCGGATCGGGTATAGGAGGGTGAAGGGTCCTCTTCAATCTCACCCGCAGGAATCTCGACAAGCTTCGGCTTTTGTTCCTTGTCCGATTTCATCTCTTCCAGAAGCTGGGAGAATGCTCGCTTGCCAAGATCAATGGTAGGCTGATGGCTGCAAAGAAACGGACTTTTCAACGCCCAGTTAAAGTTGCTCCCCCCAAAGGTCAGAATCTGCACTCGCGCCGGATCTATGTTATTCTGTTGCATAAACTGCAATACCCCCAAACCAACCGGAAATGTAACTGCAAAAAGTGCTTCGGGCAGTTCACGCTGATCAAGCAGTTTCTCCATGGCAAAATACCCGTCCTCTTCCCCGAACCCGGACTCTACAAACGAGCTATCCGGAACATCCAGGCCGGCCTCCTCCATTGCGTCCAGAAACCCGAGTTTTCGATCCTTCCCGATTTCCGAGGTCTGATATCCTGAAATGTGAGCTATGTCACAATAACCAAGCCCTGTCAGATGCGAGACCGCTTTCTTTGCAGCCTTCCGGTCCTCAACACGAACATAGCTGAATCCCGAACCGGAAATTCCGCGATCGAAAAAGACCAGGTCAATCCCCATCCGCCGGACATCTTCAAATACCTCAGTATCGGTTGTCTTTTCAGAGAGGGATACCAGGAGACCGTCGACCCTCATATCCATCATCGATTCGATATGCTCCTTTTGAAGGGTTTCATCTTCCAGGGAGATCCCGATGATCACCTTGTATCCGCTCTCCTGGGCAGCCCGGTAGATCCCTTCAATGGTTGGAGAGAAGAAGTAGTGCGCAATTTTCGGCACAATTACTCCGACTGTTTTTGTCTTGCTGGAGGCGAGGGAACGTGCCTGAAGGTTGGGACGGTACCCCATCTCTCTTGCCAGTTTTTTTACCTTGCGGCGCGTCTCAACCGAGATATCCGGATAGTCGCGCAGCGCTTTCGAAACACTTACTTTCGTAATGTTCAGCCGCTTCGCAATATCTTCCAACCGTACATTTTTCATCGGATCCTGTTCATTCCGGATATATTGTCACTGTAATCCCGAGCGTCATCACACCACTGTCGAGCCAGTCGCCTGACCATTCACTTCCAGGAGTCTGTCGGACTTAGATACTGGGCTCCCAACCAGGTTCATAGCTTCGGCTCCACATACTCATGGCCTCAGAATCACCAATGATTCGTCCCGTGTCAGTATTGATATTCAGCGAGCGGCCGGTTTTCTGAGAAATATTACCCAGATGGAGTGCAAGTACACTTTTTTGGCCTTCATCTATCGGAGAGTTCAGGTCCGCTCCCTCCCGAATTGCCATAGCGAAATTGTGAACATGCAAATCTGTTAACCCGCCGCCGCCGACTGTATCCAGTGGATCAATCTCTTCGTCACGAACAACCTCTTTGATCATCTCATTGTCCATGTTGTAGACTTCGTAACCGCTCCGGTCGATAATCATGGTCCCCTCTGTTCCGTGGATGACCGATCCGCGGCCTCTGCCGCCCCAGAATTGGAAACCGTTCGTACTTCTCCCCTCCCAGTTGATCGATTTGCCGCCGGGAAATTCAAACATCACATTCTGGGTATCGTAAAACTCCCAGTCGTCATCGAAATGATACCGCCCCCCGCTTGAGCTGATCCGTTCCGGAAGATCTACACCCAGCGCCCAGCGACAGACATCATATTCGTGTGTACCGTTGTTTAACAATTCCCCTGTTCCCCATCTCCAGAACCAGTGCCAGTTGTAGTGTATCACATTATCCCGGTACGGTGTCCGGGGGGCAGGCCCCTGCCAGAGCTCATAGTCCAGCCACTCCGGAACCGGTGCAATCTGTCCGTGTCCGATCGGGCCGCGGCTGTTGGCATAGAACGCTTTTGCATAGTAGACTTCCCCGATCAGCCCATCCCGGATATCCTGCAGAGCCTGCATCGACTCCGGTGAAGAGCGTTGCTGATTCCCCATCTGAACGACCCGGCTGTAACGGTCCCGCGCCTGAACGATCAGGCCGGATTCATGAGGGTTATGGCTTCCCGGCTTTTCTACATAGACATGCTTCCCGGCCTGTAGCGCCATGATCGTTGCCGGTGTGTGCCAGTGATCCGGAGCCGCAATCACGAGTGCATCGATGTCGGGATCATCCAGGGCTTCCCGGAAATCGGTACCGGTTGACGGGCGCCGGCCCTGAATCTCGCTAACGGTTTCAGATATTCCGGCCAGAGGCCGGTCATCAACGTCATAGATCGATTTGATCTCCGTTCCGTTCACCCTGGCAAAGGTTTCTGCATGAGCACTCGCCCTGCCGCGGCCGCCCATAATGGCAACGACAACTGTTTCATTGGGAGAGTTTGCCCCTCTGGCGAATGAATATGGCCCTGTCAGGCCGATTGCTGCTCCGGTCAGTGCTGTGGTTTTCAGAAATGATCGTCTATTCATGGATGTCACCTTCTGTTCATTGAATGATTAATTATTGTCTCTAAGAAAACGGTTTACGCTTTCGGACGTTTTGCCTGGGGAACAAGATCCGTCATCCCTTCAATCCGAATCGGTTTCCCGGATTTTGCACTTTGCCGGGCTGCGATTCCGACCAGAATCGACATTACGCCATCCCGTGTTCCGGCCGACTGCTCCAGCGGGTCAGCCATTTCCGGGTCCTTAAAGAGTTTATCGAGCATGATCGGATCACCTCCCCAATGGCTTCCCGGCTGGAACGGAACCTCTATTCGCTCCGGCGGCTGGTTTCTCGGGGTCAGAATCCACTCCTGATGGTCCGGATTGCTGGGCCACCCCCCTTCCCGGCCTTCAATCCGTCCCTTTGTGCCGTTAAACGCGATCCAGTATCCGGCGTGGTCTGTATCGGATGTCAATGAGTAATTCACCACGGCATTATTGGCATAGGTAATCAATGCAGAGTGTTTGTCATGAGAATCTATGTTATGCCGGAAGACACAATTGTCCCGGATATATCCGTCATAGTGTTCGTTATCTGTGTACAACCCTGTCAGGTGCTCACTTCTTGTAATATCGAAGTAGTAGTCACACTCCTCCTGATAGGGACAGCTCCGGCAGTTGGTGGAACGGAACGGGCCGTTGGAGCCAAAGATCTCCAGGTCATTCTTTGCAAAAACTTCTACCGGATCGGAATCGAGAAACCAGTTGAGCATATCGAAGTGGTGGGTACATTTATGAACCCAGAGAGTCCCACCCCTGTCACTTTCCCCGTGCCACCGCTGCATATACTGCTGCTGATGCCCATGATGTATATTCCAGTGAAAATCCACGGATCGGATATCCCCGATGGCACCATTCATGATCAGCTCTTTCACTTTGGATCGGTGGGGCGGATACCGGTAGTTGAATGTTACGATCACCTTTTTGTCATACATACGTTCTGCGTCGAGGATGGCCTGGGCTTTCTCTTCATCGATCGTAAGGGGTTTCTCGCATATGATATTGCATCCATGCTCCAGCCCTGTGATGATACATTTGTGGTGTTCCCAGTCCCAGACTGTTACAATCAGCCACTCCGGCTGGGTCGTTGTCAGCATCTCTTCCAGAGAGGAGAACGTTGGTGCATCGGTCTGGATATACCCCTTCGCATAAGCAACCCGTCCAGGGTTCTGATCACAAATACCTACCATATCCACATAATCACCATAATTCCGTAACAGATCCCGGCCATACATGGCGACACCGCGGACTCCGGTGCCGACAAGTGCTACTCTCATCTTCTCCTGTCTCTTCCTGGACTCCATGGAGAGTGCCGGACCGGCGATCAGAGAACCACCCAGAGCAGCTCCGGTTGTTTTCAGAAATCGTTTTCGCGTAAAATTATGGTCAATCATAGGGTCCTCATTCGTTGGTTAACTGTATATCCTTTTTGGCACATCGATTCGTTGTCGTAATCGTGAAGATTGATAGATCGCCTCAACCACCGCCAGAGACCGGAGGCTCTCCTCCCCGGACAGTTCCGGTACCGTACCGCTTCGAAATGACTCCAAAATCGATCGGTACTGCATCGCATGGTGGTCCCCGGACATTCCGCTCAGTGGACTCGCCGCACCGGATCCACTACTCCCGGCGGAACTGTTTTCTGCATCATCTTCACGAATGATGGAAAAACGGTCTCCACTCAATCGTGCAGTCCCTTCGGTTCCGTGGATTTCGATGGTTCGCTCCTGTGGAGGAACCATCGACGTTGATGCACGGAAGAGTCCGAGTGAACCATCCGCAAACTTCATGGATACGACTGCATTGTCCTCTCCCTCCACATTGGCATGGGTATAGGTTCCGGTATAGGCATGAAGTGACTCGACATCACCGCACATCCACACCATCAGGTCAATCGTATGGATCGACTGATTAATGACAGCCCCGCCTCCATCCAGATCCAGGGTCCCGCGCCAGCCTCCACGATCATAATACTCCTGATCCCGGAACCACTTGACTGCTCCGTCCACCATGAAAGCCCTTCCAATCTCACCAAGATCAAGCGCCTGCTTCATCTGTTGAACATCCGGTATAAAACGGTTCTGATAGATAACCGCAAGCTGAACCCCGGCACGGTTGCAATACTCAACCAGCTGCCGGCCCCGCTCCAGCGTAATTTCAATCGGCTTCTCGACAATCAGGTGTTTCCCCTGGTCTGCAGCAGCAAGGCCCATCTCAAGGTGTGTACCGCTCGGGGTACATATCACGACAACATCCAGCCCATCGTGTGCCAGAAACGAGTCGTAATCACTATACGGAACCCCACCGTGACGACTGCAAAAGTTATCAACCCTGGACTTGTCCCGGCTGCAGGCTGCAAGCAACACTCCCGCTTCCGATTGCCGGATCGCTTTCGCATGGGTATCCGATATGGTACCGCAACCGACAATTCCTATTCCAAACGTTTCTTGCTGCATCTCTATAAATACAAAAAAATGAATTTGAAAACACTGTCATATCCTGGAAACCGCCGGAATAGTACCCGTTTACTCTTCCAAAGATCGAATGTAAAGGATAATCGATTCGATCTGTGCATCGGTCAGAATCCCCTGAAAGGAGGGCATTCCCTCCTCATACCCTTCTACAACATGGCTGCCCGGATCCAGAATCGACTCACGAAGATACGCTTCATCAGCAACTGCCGAGCTGCCATCCGTAAAAATCCGCT
>JBBDRW010000051.1:0-1532 GCA_040905265.1 Balneolaceae bacterium
GCGTAGCGCTCCGAGCGACAGCGATTCCCACGCAGTGATTTTGCAAAGCCCTCTGAAAAACGTAAGGTTCCCCGGTTATCTGTAGATACATTAGTTGGCAGTTAGTCCAGCGAACCGAAGAGATTGCCATCAATATCCAATTTCAGGAAGAAAACGGCTGAACTCCCCTTTTTCAGGCCGCTGAATGTTCGGGAATTCGAAGCCGTACTGCCGGTCAGAATAATCTGTCCATTATTCGGTTCCTGGTAAATGGCTGTAGCTTCGTCCCGGTTGTTCCCGCCAAAAGCTTTAATCCACTCGGAATTCCCGTTATTGTCGGTTTTGATCAGAAAAATATCCCTCACACCTGCCGGCTTCAATCCTTCAAAATCCCCATTGCTGGAATGAGCGCTGCCGGTTAACAGATACCCGCCGCCCATTGCAGGATGGACAGCGGTTCCGATATCCATATCACTTCCCCCGTAGGTCCGGGTCCACTGATGGAACCCATTCGAACCGGTTTTCAGCAGAAAAATATCTTCCGTCACACGGTTCGTCCCGGCAAAATGTCCGTCTGACGATCTGGTATATCCCGCCAGCACAAACCCGTTGTCCGGGGCACGGAGCAGCGAATTCGGCCGGTCTTCTCCGCTTCCCCCATAGGTCTTAACCCACTGTTTATTCCCGTCCGGATCAAATTTGGCAAGAAATATATCATACCCGCTCGTACCCGTCCTGCCGCTAAAATCCCCGTCCACCGAATTCGTCCACCCGGCTACTACGATTCCATTGTCCGAAGCCAGCACTGTTGAAAACCCCCGGTCAGGGCCACTGCCCCCGATCGTACGTACCCACTGCTTTACTCCCTGGGAATTCGTTTTCATAAGGACCGCATCCTGTCCCCCCCGGTTCAGGCTATGCAAATCCCCATCATCAGAATCCGACCAACCGGTGAGTAAGTACCCACCGTCAGGAGACCGAATCACCGAATAGGCTTCTTCAGACCCACTGCCGCCATAGGCCCTTATCCACCCGGTTCCACCGGCGGAATTCGTCTTCAACAAAAAGATGTCCCTTTCCCCTTTGTTCAGGCCGTCGAAATCCCCATCATTGGAAGTTGTCCAACCGGCCAGTACAAATCCGCCGTCTGACGCCCGGATCAGAGACCGGCTCTCATCAGCACCGCTGCCCCCATAGGATCGAACCCAGTCCAACTCGCCGACAACATCCGTTTTCAGGAGATACAGATCCCTGCCGCCGCGGTTCATCCCGTCAAAATCGCCGTCGTCCGAATCGGACCCCCCGGTGATGACGAACCGGTTGTCATCTGATCGAATAACTGCCTGCCCTGCCTCCGATTCACTCCCTCCGAATGTTCGTAAACAACAGCGTTCCCTAAAAACAGAGGTTATATTTTTTTCCTCATTAACCGTGACGATTTCCGGATTATTGCTGCCTGTAAGATTCCCTTCCCAATGGGAAAAAAACCAGCGTTCACTGCCCGGGAAGGCTTCGAGCTTCACATCGATATTGTGTTCATAATCCGTGGTTTT
>JBBDRW010000052.1:0-1527 GCA_040905265.1 Balneolaceae bacterium
GTTTAAACGGCGTTCCAAAAGGATTTCATTGAGGAGCAGCGTAGTCAACCTTCATCCATAAAATCGAATACAGGCGTCTCAACAGTTTTTTTGGGTTTTCTGTTGCTTCGGATCGTTTTTTGGAGATGCTCTACGGTTTCGGGAGCAAAATACTGTTCACCTGTTTCTTCGTTTACTCTCGCCGGGACATTTTCAACCAAATAAAATTTCCCGTCCAGTTCCAGGCTATACGTGACAAGCCGATCTGTGTATGTATTAGCATTACGATTCATGGATGCCTCCTTTTTTCAAACCGAATCCACTGGTCGGAATCTGGTTGGTATAATGTAATAATTTTCAATATCGGACGCGATGGGTAGCTGCATTGAATATGCAATGGTCTTCTTTCCCTCGTTAACCCAAAAATCAAACAACTGGGGCCATTTTTCATAACATCAGTTTCGTTCAGTAAGCAGAATTCAATCTTAGCTGAATTGTACCCGGCAAAACGGTAACTTTCCCGAATGGCCAAACGTTATGCCGATATAGCTTTTCCGACTGCCGTTCGTCGGGTCTTTACCTATGACCTGCCCGGCAAGATGGACGTGGAGCCGGGAATGCGTGCCTGGGTACCGCTTCGCAATGAAACAGCGATAGGGATGGTGGTTCGTATTCACAACCGGAAGCCGGACTTTCCAACGAAAACGGTACTTCGCATGCTGGACGAAGAGCCGGTGATGGATGAGACGCTCCTGGCTCTGACGGAATGGATCCACCGGTTTTACTACTGCTCCTGGGGGGAAGTGGTCCAGGCGGCGCTGCCTGTCGGGCTCAACTTTGTTTCGGAGAAGCGGCTGAAGGTACGGCCGGGCTTCAAGGGTGCACTCAGTGGGGATGAGCATGATATGCTTACCGAGATCGAGAGGGGAGAGCTGACGCTGGCCGATGCTGAAAAGCGATGGAAAGAGGGCAGTGATGCGAAACGGCTCAAAGGCCTGCTGAAAAAGGAGTGTCTGGAGGTCTGGGAGATGCCGAGGCAAAAGGTCGATTATAAGACGGCCAAGCACTGGGACTGGGCAGAAGGGCTGAAACAGGAGACGGTTGATGAAGTGCTGGCCAGTGAGAAGAGCGCCAAATGGATTGATGCCCTGAAGAAACTTTTTGATACGGAACTGCCGGCCACTCATCAGGAATTGCTGGAAGTTGAAGGAGTAACCGACTATGCGCTGCGCAGAATTGAGAAAGAGGGGCTGATTGTCTCACTGGAGTTATCTGTTGAGAGTGAGAAACGATTTGTTGACGAGTATGAACCCGGCGCGATCAGTGAACTGTCAGCCGAGCAGCAGGCTCTCTTTGAATCCGTTCGGGAGAAGCTGGACGAGCGGGTCTTTCACAGTTATCTCCTATATGGAGTAACCGGCTCCGGTAAGACCGAAGTCTATATTCACGCTCTGAAACATATCCTGGAGCAGGGCAGGGGAGGAATGATCCTGGTGCCGGAGATTGCACTGACGCCCCAGACGGTTCGGAGGTTCTACCGTATTTTCG
>JBBDRW010000053.1:0-9116 GCA_040905265.1 Balneolaceae bacterium
GTATATACTCCTCGGTTAAGCAACGGGTCACGATCAAAGGGCTGTTATCGTTCATAGATCTTGACACCTTCCGTGAACGCCTGGACCCCCGCGGCATTCTCGTCGGGAAAGACTTCAAAGCGTATCCGTTCTCCGGTGAGGATCTGCACGAGTACTACTCCGAGCACCGGACCGTCTTCCTTGTTCATGTCGATCTGAACCGGGTCGTCCGAGTTGTAGATTTTTTGCCGGATCAGTTCGTACGGGACAACTCCGGAGTTAATGTCGACATCCGAGAAGCCAGGCCCGTTCCCTTTGACACTGAACTGGACCGCCTCGTTGTTGAAGTCCCCAATCGAAAGCTTCATCTGCTCGGGATCGAACGCATCCGGAACGAAGGCGAGGTGCGTGGACCAGTATCCGCGTCCCGGGTGAGTATTTGGGTCAGAATCCAGACCGGCGTATCCGTTGGTTCCCTCCTCGAACCAGTTCCCCTGGAGTGTGCCGGGGAGGTCGTGGTCGATCTTGCCGGCACGAGGCTCGGCAGTACGATAATTGAGGGCCAGAAGGGCGCTGCGAACCGGCGACGGGAAGTAGTCAAAGAAGGCATTATCGGTGTATTGCTTCCAGAATTCGCTCTTATACAAGTCAGGAGAGATGAATCCATCGAGCGGTTTCTCGAGGTTATACGCTGCTACGTCCAAGCTCTGCCCTCCGATGCGACCGATCTCCGTGCCACCGGGAACGAAGTAATGCCCCGCAACCGAGTAGTAGGCGGAGCCTGGCGGTCCCGGTTGAGAGAGTTCGGGGAAGGCAGCCAGAATCGCTGGATCCAGGACACGTATCAGATCGAAGTAACTGAAGAAGGTACAACTGTGCTGCATAACGATTCGAAATTCCTCCCGCTCGTCCGGCGTCGAGAGGTTATGAACGCGTCGGTCGATCCGCTTGATGTAGCCGTCCCCCATCGTCCTCACCGGGAAGGCATCTGCCGCTGAATTGTTCCAATCCGGATAGAGGTAGAGGTGATCGATCGGTGTCACATGTGCTCCAGCCAGTGTTCCTAGCGGTACCACTGTCACGATGTCATTCGGATCAAGGGGCGAGTGCGAGAAGGAGATGGTCCCGTATCCCTCACACCGGTCCGTCCATACATCGAGTCCGGACGTATTGGTAGGCGGATCGTCATCTGGAGGATCGACATCGGTCTGTTCCTCCGTCGATGGGTTCGGCGAAACCGGATCGACCGGGTTCGAACAGCTGACCATCGCTCCTAAGGTAAGTAGAAGGAAAATTGTAAGGAGAACTCGAACATTTCCAGCAGCAGACCACGAGTGGGATGTATACCCACACATAGGGGGATTCACTTCCCTCAGTGACGAAGAACGGCTCTTCCTGGTCACAAGTGTTATATCCTGAATGCGGTTTCGAGCAACTATTGGAAAACTGACCAGTTGCAAGAGCCATACTGGATATGATGTGTCAGACGAAGCCATGTTTAAGCAATTTAAATAAAGAATAAGAAATGCTTTAGTCCCATGCAACGGCATGGCATTTACAGATCTATCTCAAATTCAATCTGGAACCGGTTTTCCTCATCCGGTTGCAGCCTGATCTTGTCCAGAATTGCGTCTCCGTTTAACGATCCCCTGATCACCATGGAAGCAGGTTCACCCTCCGCCCCCTCCCCGATCTCCAGAGGAGACTGGATCCGTGTCGAATCGATGACGATCAACAAAAGATCTTTTCTGCCTGAAAATTTACGGTTTAGCAGGGCTGCTACATTTCCGGACTCGCAACAGGGAATTTCTACAGGTTCACCTGTTTCCAGAGACAGTGATTTTGAAAGATATCGCCCGTTCTTGAAGAGAGTACGCCATTTTCTGAGAGGTACGATATGGTATATCAGGTCTTCGTTCATAATGTAGTCAGATTCGTCGCTACGTGCATCAGTGCATCTCCTTTGTGAACTACGGGGCTGTGGTTAAGCCCGATTACCCGCCCTTCATACCTTGAGATGATCCTGATGGATTCAAAACCAAACGGGTCCGTAATCTTTCCGAGAAGATGGCGTTTTTTTATATGGTCTCCAAGCGATATACGGGGTTGAAACAGGCCGGCAGACCGGGCTCGTATCCAGCTCGATTTCGAATACACTTCAGTTTTTCCTGCGGGGAGTGAGCGGGATTTCATACCCAGATATTTCATCACGCGCAACGTTCCGTCAATTCCCTCCTGGATTCCCTTTTCATCGAGACGGAGAGATTCACCGGTTTCATAGACAAGGATATGCTTCCCTTTTTTAGCTGCCGCTTTTCGAAAAGACTTGTCAATCAAGCCTGAATGAAGCACGACAGGCGGTGCAAATGCACGGGCAATATCCCGGTTCACGTCACTATCGAGGGTACATCGCAGTTGTGGAAAATTGGAGCGGCTAGCACCGCCGGTATGGAAATCCAGGCCGATATCGATCTGCGGGATAATCTCCTGCATCAGCGTGTAGGCGACCTGGTTTGCCAGGGATCCATTTTTGTTTCCGGGAAAACTCCGGTTGATATCCTTTCCGTCGGGAACTCCCCGGACATTCTGTATGAATCCGTAGATATTTACGATAGGCAGTGCGATGACCGTTCCAATCTCGGGAGTTAACAATTCACGGTAGAGCATCCTTCGTATGATCTCAATCCCGTTAATCTCATCTCCATGCAGGCCACCCGTTAGCATCAGGACCGGGCCGTCTGTTTTAGCACGGATGACCCGGACCGGCAGATCTATACTGGTATACGTCGGGAGCTTTGCAATCGTGAGATTTACATCCGCACTTTCACCCGGAGCGATCTTTTGATCATTGATGAAAATGTATTCAGGCATTGCTTTTGATTACCCGTCGATTGGAGGATGGTTTTCTCGATTCGTTGGCAATGTCGATCACATACCGGATTACTTTTTCAGCAATATCTTGTCCGGTCGCTTTTTCAATTCCTTCAAAACCAGGTGATGAGTTCACTTCCAGTACCAGAGGGCCGCGTTCCGATTGAAGCATATCGACGCCGGCAATTGAGAGCCCCATTGCCCTGGCTGCCGTCAACGCCATTTTTCTCTCCAGTTTTGTCAGTTTGATTACCTCTCCGCTTCCTCCCTGGTGGAGATTGGACCGGAACTCTCCCTCCTTCCCCTGCCGCTTCATAGCCCCTACCACCTTGCCGTTCACAATGAATGCACGTATGTCAGCTCCTTTCGCTTCTTCAACGAACTCCTGTACAATCACCCGTGCCTTCATGCTGTGAAACGCTTCAATCATCGATTCTGCCGCCTTGCGGGTTGGAGCCAGTACAACTCCGTATCCCTGTGTGCCTTCCAGAAGCTTTACGATCAGTGGCGCTCCCCCCACACTGTCGATCAGTTTTTTGACCTCCCTGGAGTAGTTGGTAAAGGCTGTCTTCGGCATCCCTACACCGGCTCTCGCAAGGATCTGGAGGCTTCTCAGCTTGTCTCTGGATCGAACCAGAGCCTGGGATTCGACGGCAGTTGCAACTTTCATCATCTCAAATTGCCGGACTACCGCAGCTCCGTAGAAGGTAACCGATGCCCCGATCCGGGGAATAACGGCATCGACCTTCTCTACTTTTTTCCCGAAATAGTACATAGTCGGGTTATCTTTTTCGATCACAAGATCACATTTCAGATGATCCAGAACGACCGCTTCATGTCCCTCCTTTTCGATGGATTCAACCAGTCGGCTTGTTGAGTAGAGCTTCCGGTTTCTGGAGAGTATGACAATGCGCAACGGGTTGTTCATAGTTCCTGTTTCAGGATTCCTGTATTGTGTATGTGCGGGAGACGTCAACGATATACCTGTTTTTTAAAAATTTTCGTCCGAGAAGTATCGGATAACGCATGCCGGACCTGTCTGTCAGTGAGAGTTCAATAGTTCTCGTAGTGCCGTGAAACTGAATCCCGGTTTTGATGATGATTCTCTCTTCAGACAACCCATTTGAACTCCGTATCGACTTGACGCTCCATACCGGTGAGCGAAAACTGCGGTTGTGATATTCCGGATGAGACGGATCCAGCAGGAGGAAAGTCACCTCCTTTTTCTCCTCATTCAGTTCAATATGGTGGCAATGCAGGCTGGACGTATAAGCTCCTGTATCGATTTTCGCATCCAGCTTTAACAGCTTCCACTCCGGAAAATCTGCTTTTTCTACACGCCCAATCACCTTCATCCGGGCCTCCTCTGTTTGGGTGTTCTCAATTATTCAATTCCTGAAAAATACGGACTTTTCTTTTGAATGGTGACTCTTTTCCTTGTTACCTTCAAGGTAATGAATCAATTGACTGTTTTTGAAAAATACTCCAGACACTGGCCGGCGGTTGCAATTGGAAGTGCGGCGGTTTCGCTCATTCTCTTCGGAATCTATCTTTACACAGATGCACCGTTAGCTGAAGGATATCTGCGGCTGGCCGCGTTCATTTTTTTTGCACTTTCACTCCTCACTCTGTTCAAGTGGAAGGATGGCAGGATGGAGATACGCTTTTCGATTGAAGAGGGCAGCCTGCTCCATATACGCTATCTGGTTCGCAATAAACCGGTTGCTGATGAATCTTTCGATCTGGCTGATTTCCTTTCTGTCAAAAAGGACTCAATGCCGAATCGATCGATGTACGATGACTTCTCTGCCAGTGACCATACAATCCGGATCCAACGGAAAGATAACGGGGAATGGATCTATCTGAATGATGTACACGGAAGGGTGATCCCTCTTCACCGGGAAACCGCCGGTCAGGTAGAAGAATTTCTCAAGACTCGTGCCGGCCTGGGCCAGAGCCCTGAAGATGAAACAATGGCTTTATAACCCGGAATCAGCACTCTTCTTCCAGTGTTTCTCTACGTTTCTTTGTGAGAGCCTGATCACGACTCGAAAATTGTTCTTACAAAATCAGGCAGTGCAAATGCACCGAGGTGAACTTCCGGGTTATAGTACTTCAGTCCGGACAGCCCAGGAACACCCTTTGTGGATCTTTCCAGTGTCGCCTCACCTGTCGGATCACTCCTCTTAGAGGCGCAAATCATCGACCACATCCCGGATGGATAGAGAGGTATATAGCAGAGATAGGGTGATGCATATTGAAAAAGGCTCTCCAGTGCTCCATACACCCGGTTCATGCTCGGGTGATATGAAGCAATCCAGGGACTTTCTGTCTGGGTAGAAAGTACACCATCCGGAGACAGGGCCTGGTAACAGGCTTCAATAAAGCTGCGTGCAAAGAGGCCTTCTGCCGGTCCTTCCGGATCTGACCCGTCGACAATAATCAGGTCGTAGGGCTCGGTCACATTCTGAACAAAGGAAATTCCGTCTTCGAAGTGAACCTTCAGTTTTGGATTGTCAAAATCGCCGACGTCAGGCAGGAACTTTTTGGATGCCCTGACTACCGCCTCATCAATCTCAACCATATCTACCCGGCGAATTCCCGGATGCTTCATCACTTCACGTGCAGTTCCACCGTCACCGCCGCCAATAATCAGAACCCGTTTCGGATCCGGATGTGTAAACAGTGCCGTGTGGCTCAACATTTCGTGATAGACAAACTCATCTTGCTCAGAGAGCATAACCATGCCGTCAATCACCAAAAGGTTTCCCCAGGTATCGGTTTCAAATACTTCAACAAGCTGATACTCGGTCTGTTCAGAGAACAGTTTTGCTTTGACGCCCACAGCCAGCCCGGTTTGCCCATGATAATATTCATAAAACGAAGTGCTCATAATCTGTTACTCATTCTGTTAGAAGCCTCCAAATATTGGAGCCATTGAAAGTCCGTACTTTGTGAACGCCAAACTGGCATAACAGGGTGCTTCAGAGCCACTACCGGTTGCTGTACCAGAGTACAGCTGCAGCAAACGTAGATCCGCACACCTCCACACGGTGTTCAATTCCTATTGACCGGATCTCTTTTAATTTTCTGTTACGGTACTCAAATGCATCCTCGACCATTCGTTTTACTATTGACTCGACAGTGGCTAGTTCTGCATGATCTTCGAACTCCATGATGACTCCCGGTTCGGCCGGATCTTCAGGAATTCCAATTGCGATGGCCGAAGAGATCATTCTGCCGGGTGTCACAGCATCAATGGTTGCATAAGCCAGAGGAATGAGCCCCCCTCTTGGAAGAGAGATATCCGTTACATCAACCTGTTTTGCGCCTGGCGGCAGGATGCTGCTCATTCGCATAAGGTTTGTGTCCCCGACCCCTGCTTCCAGAAGTGCATTATCAA
The DNA here is from genome assembly GCA_040905265.1 of Balneolaceae bacterium. GTDB lineage: Bacteria > Bacteroidota > Rhodothermia > Balneolales > Balneolaceae > JBBDRW01. Next base: position 6,254 of record JBBDRW010000053.1, read on the forward strand.
AAGCGTTCAGGCGGGTTCTTCCCTCCGCTGCACCGGATACAAGACAGAATATATCTGGGGTATTTACCATCATAGCTGTAACATTTATTTGTGGGAGCCTTTGAAGAACTGGTTTTTCAAAGGCTTCTTTTGTTATATAGAGTGAGCCGCCTTTCGGCAACTATTTTGTTCCGGTTCCATCTGTAGCTGTAATTGCAATGAATACAAAGATGCAGAACCAAAAAACGTTAACTGTTGACTACTTCGGCTGAAGGTTTGAATAGTAGTTTCTGGCCCTTTGGTACTTTGAACATTCCACGTTTCATCTCCATGCTTGATACGTTGCCGGATTCGAACTTCTCTTTCAACCTCTCCTGAATAATCCAGGGGTCGATCGTCTCTCCGCAGGTAAAAATATCCACGGCTGCGTACGCATACTCCGGCCACGTATGAATCGTCACATGTGATTCGGCAATTACAACCACTCCACTGACGCCATACGGGCTGAACTTGTGAAAATCGTGTGAAATAATCGTCGCCCTGGACTCCCGGACAGCTTCTACCAGTGACTGTTCTATGAACGCCACATCGTTGATTCTGGAATCATTACAGTTGTAATATTCTACCAGAATTTGTCTGCCAAGTGCTTCCATTTATTTTATCCTGTAATTTGTTATTCTTGAATTTACCCCGATTCTTCTCGATGAATCCTTTGAAAAACCTTGTTCTTCAAAAGGATTCTCGTTATCACTTCTTGACGCCAGCATTTATGAAAACACATAAATTACACAGATTTTTTTAATGAAATGAAAGAGATTCAAAAAAATTTTTCCGGGGAAGAGTGGCTCCATCTCTACCGGTCTATGGTTCTTCCCCGTTCAATCGAATATAAGATGATACATCTTCTCCGGCAGAACAAATTAAAAAAGTGGTTTTCCGGTATCGGTCAGGAGGCCATTTCCGTCGGTACAGCACTTGCGGCCGATCCGAATGATCTCTTTCTGCCAATGCACCGAAATCTGGGACTTTTCACTACACTGGGTGTTCCTCTCTATCCCCTCTTTTGTCAGTTGCTGGGAAAGCGAGACGGATTTACAAAAGGGAGAGACAGGTCTTTTCATTTCGGTTTGCCCGACTACAATATCATCGGCATGATCTCACACCTGGCTGCTACGCTTCCGGTTGCAACCGGCCTGGCACTGGCGGTAAAAATGCGGGATGAACAGAGAGTTCTCTTCAGTTTTTGCGGTGAAGGCAGCACAAGTGAAGGGGATTTTCATGAAGCTGTGAATCTGGCAGCAGTATGGAATCTTCCGGTCATCTTTTTGATTGAGAATAATGGATATGCCCTCTCAACCCCGGTATCTCAACAGTATGCATCCAAACGTCTGAGTGACCGTGCCGCCGGTTATGGCATCGAAGGATTGCATATTGATGGAAATGACCTTTTGGCAGTGATGGATGGAATAGAGACGGCCCGTTCAATTGCCCTCACCGGAAGACCGGTACTTATTGAAGCAGAAACCTTTCGAATTCGGGGACACGAGGAGGCGTCCGGGACCTGGTATCTGCCTGAAGGACTCCGTGAGAAGTGGGAACAGAGGGATCCAATAGCCCTCCTGGAATCACAGATAACGGAGGCTATAGCAGCGGACAAGAAGTTGTTCCAAACGATACGGAATGAGAGTGAAAAGAGCTTTCTTCCTCAGCTGGAGCGTGCGCTTGAAGCACCCTATCCTGAATTTGATTCGATAACAGAGAAGCGGGATGCCGCCCTCTTTTTCCCTGCGGATAAACCTGAAACTCCGTTTCAGGAGTTGTCTGCGGGCCGGAGTGAAAAACGGTTTGTTGATGCAATCCAACTTGCTCTCCGACAAGCAATGCGTGAAGAACAACTGTTTCTTCTGATGGGACAGGATGTAGCGGAGTATGGAGGCGTCTTTAAGGTCACCGAGGGGTTTCTGGAAGAGTTTGGCGAAAAAAGGATACGAAACACTCCGATTATTGAATCGGGAGTTCTGGGATGCGCATTGGGCCTGGCACTTGAACGATACTTCCCGATTGTTGAGATTCAGTTTGCCGACTTTCTCTCCTGTGGTTATAATCAGATTGTCAACCATATTGCAAAAGGGCGATATCGCTGGATGCCCCCGTTGAATATTACCATACGTGCTCCCCACGGAGCTGGTGTCGGGGCAGGCCCATTCCACTCTCAATCGCCGGAGAGTTGGTTTATGCAAGAGCCGGGTCTCCGCATCCTGGTCCCTTCAACTGTTCAGGATGCCCAGGATATGCTCTATAGTGCTCTCTTCGATCCCAATCCGGTTCTCTTTCTGGAACACAAAAAACTCTACCGAAGTCTGAAGGAACCGAGTTTCGACACCTGCAGGCTGATCGATCTGGGGAGAGCATCCGTGATCCATCCAGGCAAAGATGCTTCTATTATCACCTATGGCCTGGGGGTTCACTGGGCGTTGAATCTGGTCCAAGATTTTGAGAAACGGGGGTACTCCCTCGAGATCATCGATCTGAAAAGCCTCTCTCCAGTAGATTGGGAGTGTGTGGAGAGAAGTATAAAAAAAACGTCCAGAGCGCTTCTTTTGCAGGAGTCTTCGGAGCTTATGGGGCCTATGAGTGAAATCGCATCATTCCTGGCCGGCCACTGTTTTGAGTACCTGGATGCACCTGTTGTCAGGTGTTCATCCCTGAATACACCTATACCCTTTCATCCAAACCTTGAAGCTGGTTATCTGGCTCTATCCCGACTGTCAGAGCAACTGGAAGAGTTGCTCGCATACTAACCAAGCTTTACGTTATCAGGAAATTGTAAGGGCTCAGTGAGGAAAGGCACAATAAAAAAGCCCACAGAGTCAGCAACTCTGTG
>JBBDRW010000054.1:0-1516 GCA_040905265.1 Balneolaceae bacterium
CTGTTTCAAGCAGTGTCTGGATAAAGGGGCCGCCGCCGTGGACGATCACAGGCCGGATGCTATATCCGGCCAGCGCAGCGATCTGATCCAGAAGAAATTTCTGTGCCTTCGAATCCACCATCGCGTTGCCGCCATATTTGATGACCACCAGATTTCCGGAGACACTCTTCTGTATCTCCGGGTCCGGATGAAATATCCCTGAGTTCGGCCCGGTATGATTGTTGATGTCTGTCACTGAAAAAATCTTCTGTTATGATCCATATCCTGCTAAAGGTAACAATTCGTCCCCTCAAATCGAACTGGCAAGATCGGGTGATTTTAGCGGGAAAAGTCCATTTTCTGAATCCGGATTGCATTCAGAATCGCCAGGAGTGCAACCCCCACATCTGCAAAAACCGCCTCCCAAAGAGTTGCCATACCGAGTGCTCCAAGCCCGAGAACCAGGATTTTAATCCCCATGGCAAGTACGATATTCTGCCAGACGATATTTCGCGTACGCCTCCCGATCCGGATGGAGGTCGCCACTTTGGTCAGGTTATCAGCCTGAATCACCACATCTGCCGTCTCAATCGCCACATCACTCCCCATGGACCCCATCGAGATACCGACATCACTCAGAGCCAGCACAGGCGCATCATTAATACCGTCGCCCACATAGGCGGTCACACCGGACGCGTCACCCAGTAGCTCTTCCATCCGGGCCGCTTTCTCGCCTGGCAACAGCTCCGGCCAGACCCGGTCCAGCTTCAATACCGACCCGACCCGGTTCGCCTCCATACGGTTATCGCCGCTCAGCATCATTACCCGCTCTACACCCAGCTTCCGGAGCTGACGGATCGCTTCTGCGGCCTCCTCCTTGATTTCATCGGAAATCAGCAGACGGCCGGCATAGACTCCCCCGATCGATACACAGACCTCTGTCTCTCCTGTCTCCTCCGGCAGCTCACCCAGGTCGACCCCTGCCTCTTCCATCAATCTTCGGTTGCCCACCGCTACCTCCCTGCCATCCAGATCAGCCCGTATACCCCGGCCGGAAACCTCCCTCTGCCCTGTAACAGCCAGCTCTTTGCGGTCATACCCGCCTGTATAGGCCAGAATTGCTTTGGCAATCGGGTGGCCGGAACTCTTTTCCACGCTATGCAGCAGAGAGATCAGAAACTCCCGGTCTGAGCCGGCCGGTTCAACAGACTGGACGGCGAACACCCCTTTTGTAAGCGTCCCTGTTTTGTCAAATACAACCGTCTCCACCGAGCGGAGCAGATCCAGAAAGTTAGACCCCTTGACCAGAATGCCGTTCCTGGAAGCCGCACCGATTCCTCCGAAATAGCCGAGCGGGATGGAAATGACCAGTGCACAGGGACAGGAGATTACCAGAAATACCAGTCCACGATAGAGCCACTCTTCAAAATGGTAGGGAGAGACGAAGAGGGCGGGCAAAAGGACCAGAAGCGTGGCGAGGAAGACGACGGCCGGAGTATAGATCCGTGCAAACGAGCGGATAAAAAGTTCTGTTTTC
>JBBDRW010000055.1:0-1502 GCA_040905265.1 Balneolaceae bacterium
CACAGGAAGATTTGTAGTTGACATCATATCCACCAGCACATCTCCCACACCGGCAGCCACGAGGACTTTTCCGAACACGCCACCGGCTCCTGTGAGTAAAATGATCATTCCGACCGGCTCCATCGACCGGGTGGCCACCCTTTGAACCTCCTCTCTGGTAAAACCAAGCCGGGTTCCCAGGAAATAGAACGCCATTAAAACGGCGATGATCAATGCTGTAAACGGATGGCCGATAAACGTCATCCACTGGCTCAGCAGCTGACTCTCCTCCAGCCAAACGTCCGAAGCCGTATTCATCAGAATCAGGAGCAAGGGAACCGTAATAATCGCTACAGCAATTCCAAATCCGGGGTTTCTACGTTCTTGTCCTTCTGCCGGTTCCGGTACCTCGGGAACCATATGCTCGGGGACACCGATATCAATCCGATTGCCAATATATTTGCCGAAGTAAACTCCTCCGGCCAAAGCAGCCGGTACTCCGGCGATAAATCCGAAAAAGATCACCCAGCCCAGGTCGGCTCCGATCAGTGAGGCCACGGCAACAGGACCGGGGGTGGGAGGGATGAATGCATGGGCCACTGCCATCCCGGCAGCAAGCGGAATGCCATAATGCAAGAGAGATCGGCCTGTCCGCCGGGTCAAATTATACACCAAAGGAATAAACAGGATCAGGGCCACTTCAAAAAAGACAGGAATGGCCACAATCAATCCGATCAACGACAGAGCCCACGGTGCTTTTCTTTCTCCGAATCCCCGGACAATCGTATTCGCTATTTGATTGGCCCCTCCGGACACCTGCAGCAGTTCTCCGATCATCGTCCCGATACCGATGACAACTGCAATGTATCCAAGTGTACTCCCCATCCCCTCCTGGATGGTCTCGGCGATCTCCCCTACAGGGATTCCCCCGGCCACGGCTGCGGCAAGACTCACCAGCAGGAGCGCGATAAATGCCTGCATCCGTACGACAATGATTAATAGTAAAAGCACCAGAATACTTACAATCGTAAGAGTAATCAAAAAGGTGGCAGACATGCCAGACAGATTTATTTCAGGTTGCTGATATCGATTTAAACTCTTCCAGGACGATGAAAGCCTGTGAAGTACCTACCCATTGGCTATAATCTTATCGACAGACAATAACCGAAAGAAAGGGGAAAAAGACAAAAACGAGTTTTAATCTCCATTTTACTGCCAGCAGAACGGATTGTCGGTGTAAGGCTGAATCGGGAAAACGCCCTGATCCAGCTTGCCCCGTTCAGCCTCCGAGATCGTCCCACGCAACTTGCCATTTCTCTTTTCCTCCTGGATTAGTCTCCCTGTTCATAGTTGAAGGTACTGCCGGTGTCGAAGCCATGCCTGTAGAAGATTCGGCCAGGTGGAAAGCAACGGGTTGTCCGGTGCCAGCCCAAAGCCGTGTGGGCCCATCTCATAGATATGCATTTCTACAGGAACACCGGCTTTTCGTAATCCCATATAAAAATGAAGGCTGTTTTCTACCG
>JBBDRW010000056.1:0-47711 GCA_040905265.1 Balneolaceae bacterium
CAAGGCCCTCCAATAGAGTGGCCGGAAGCTGGTAGCAGAGGGATTTGCCACCTCCAGTCGGAAAAAGGACGACGGTGTCGTTTCCATTGAGGAGTGCCCGGATCACGTTCTCCTGCCCCGAACGAAATGAGGAGTATCCCCATTTCTCCTGCAGATTTTGTTTTGCCTTCTGAAACAGATCGTTATTCATCTTTTCGTTGCCGATCACTATTGGGAGCCGTACCCGGATGATTCAATGGTTTACAGAGGAAGAAAGAAAAAACTCCGGTTAAATCCCATCCCATATCATTGCAAAAAAACGTCAACCCGGGAAGATCAGAGTGGTTTTTCAATCCACTTTGCTTATACTTGTGCCGTGTCAGCCAAATGAATGTGTGAATGTATAAACCGTACAACCAACTATAACGGATGGAGTAACCGATGAAGAGACTACTGAAAGTACGCCTCAGCCTCATGATGTTTCTTGAATTTTTCATTTGGGGAGCATGGTATACGGCCATTGCCGTCTACATGACCGCCAACGGCATGGGGGACCTGACTCACTGGCCGTTTACCGTAAACCCGATCGCAGCGATTGTAGCACCTTTTTTTGTCGGGTTAATCGCAGACCGCTTTTTTGCAACAGAGAAGGTTCTGGGTGTTCTCCATATCATCGGCGGCCTCTTCATGCTGCTCACTCCTCTAGCAACCGAAGCACCGGTTCTTTTTATACTGATGCTTCTTGGATATAACCTCTGTTACATGCCAACCATGAGCCTTGCCAATACGCTGGCCTTTCATAATATTGAAGATCAGGAGAAGGAGTTCCCGGTCATCCGGGTGTTCGGTACTATCGGCTGGATTGCAGCCGGCCTGATTGTCAGTTTTGTCCTGGTCAAGTTTGTTGCGGACGGTTTGCAACCCGAACAGACGGCCCTTCCACTCTACCTGACGGCCGCCGCCAGTTTTGCTCTCGGAATCTACAGTTTCACACTGCCCCATACACCTCCCCCGGCTTATGGACAGAAAGTTTCCGCACGAAGCATAGCCGGAATCGATGCATTCAAACAACTCGGAAGCCGCTCTTTCTATGTCTTTTTGACCGCCTCGTTCCTGATCTGTATTCCGCTTGCCGCCTATTATAATTTTACTCAAATATTCCTGAATGCAACCGGTTTTCAGAATATAGCTGCTACCCAGACTCTGGGACAGGTCTCGGAAGCGCTGTTTATGGTGCTCATGCCATTCTTCTTTATCCGGCTCGGCGTAAAATGGATGCTCGGTGTGGGTATGCTCGCATGGGTACTTCGCTATGCACTCTTCGCACTGGGTGCACCAGACCCGACAGTCTGGATGATACTTTCAGGTATCGCTCTTCACGGAATCTGCTACGATTTCTTCTTCGTAACGGGGCAAATCTACGTCGACATGAAATCGACCGACAAGATTCGGGGACAGGCACAGGGGCTGATTGTTCTGATCACCTATGGAGTCGGAATGTTGATCGGCGCCCAGCTGGCAGGTATTACCTATAACAGGTTCCTCGGAGATCAGACAGCACTCACACTTGACCAGTGGTACAGTTTCTGGTGGATCCCGGCCATCTTTGCCGTTGGCGTATTTCTCTTCTTTATCTTCTCCTTCAATGACAAGGTATTGGATGAATCGGCAAGTGCGGAAGATATCACTGTGTAATACGCAGGATTGCTGGCCGAAGGGAGGGTTTACAACCAGATCAGAAGTGTGGTGAGCAGTCCTGCAATAACAGCCAGGAACATCATGACGATCAGGTGCAGGCTCTCCCGGAAACCGACAAAAAAGGAGAAGATAAACCCTTTTACGAGTGTATTGACGGACGCTGCCAGAATAATGCCCATGGTAGCGACCTCTCTCTGAAGGCCATCCAGTGCCAGCTTTGAGAGGGAGAGCGTAATGGCATCTACATCTGCAAATCCGGACAACATGGCGAGGATATAGATTCCGCTGTCTCCGAACCACTCCTTCATTGCAGATGTCAGCAGAAGAATCGTTGCCAGCAGCGCTCCGAATTTCAGGGCGGTAACCAGTTTAAACGGGTTCTTCAATTCAATATCCGGTGCACTCTCCCTGATTCGCCGGCCCCAGAGCCAGACCCCACCCCCGATCACACAGCTGAACATGACTACAAGAGGAATCCAGAGCGGATAGATCAGGTCCGGATTGACAACCAGAACCTCGACCATTATCCGTACAAACATGATTGAGGAGGCGAGCAGAACACCGGCCATGAAAATCCGTTTTTGCTCTGACTGCCGGGCAAACTGTGCCATACTGAGTGTAACGGCTGTCGAAGAGGCGAGCCCGCCGGCAATCGAGGTTACAAGTGTTCCCATCTGATTGCCCACGTACTTGATCGCGAAATAGCCGGCAAATGAGATGCTGCAGATCAACACGACCATCCACCAGATCCAGTAGGGGTTCACAGACTCCCAGGGGCCGTATCCCTGGTTTGGCAACAGTGGCAGGAGAACAACAGATATGATCAACAGTTTGATTCCTGCGTAAACTTCTTTGGTCTCAATAGTGCTGACCCATTTGTGAAGCACCGGCTTCAGACTAAGAAAAGTGACCACAGCCGCCGTTACGCTAAACGCAGTGATATAATGCCCATAGGCTGCCCAGGAGGCCAGCAAAAAGGTAAGCATCATGGCAAACGCTGTCGTCGTGCCAATATCCCGTTTCTCCCTGCTCTCCATCACATAGGAGACGATAATCAGAAGAGTTACAGATCCGAATATGACACCGAACATCCAGATCCCGATGAGCTCGGATACCTCGGCCGCCACACCACCCAGAATACCGATCAGACTGAACGTCCGGATGCCCGCTACACGGTCGCCTTCCTCCTCTTTACCACCACTCCATCCCCGTTCGATTCCAATCAAAAGCCCGACAGCCAGGGCCATCAGCAGGTGAAGTAACGTTTCAAGTTCAGGAGCCATATACCTCCGGTGATATCAATCCTTTATAAACGATTTCAGTGTCCGAATCTCCTCTGCCCAGCGATCCGTATTCGGGGTCTCCAAAATCAGGGGGATACCGTCAAATCTCGGATCTTCCATGATCCTGCTGAACGGGTACCAGCCGATCAACCCGTCACCGAGACTCTCATGCCGGTCTACCCGGCTGCCCAACTCCTTCTTCGAATCGTTTAGATGCATTCCCATTAGTTTATCAAAACCGACGATCTGCTCAAACTGCCGGAATGTCTCCTCAAATACCTCTTCATTTCTGAGGTCATATCCTGCTGCAAATGCATGGGCGGTATCGATACAGACACCGACCCGATCCTGCTGGTCCACCCCTTCTATGATTTCGGCAAGATGCTCAAACCGGTACCCCATATTGGTACCCTGGCCAGCTGTATTCTCAATCAGCAACGTAACATCCGATGTCTGGCTGAGCGTCACATTCAGAGATTCTGAATTCCGCTGAAGACACTCTTTTTCACTCAGTTTGTTCAGATGGCTGCCGGGATGGAAATTCAAGAGGGCAATTCCAAGCTGTTCACAACGCTGAACTTCATCCAGAAATGCACGACGTGATTTTTCCAGTTTTGCACTCTCCGGATGGCCAAGGTTGATCAGATAACTGTCGTGGGGCAAAACAGCATTACGGCCGAATCCATTCGCTTCGCAATGTTCCCTGAACCGGGTGATATTCTCACTACTCAGCGGAGAAGCACTCCACTGTCTCTGATTCTTTGTGAATAGTGCGAATGCAGTTGCTCCTATCTCTTGTGCATTCAGAGGAGCCTGTTCTACTCCTCCTGCTGCACTGACATGTGCTCCAATGTATTTCATATAACTGTTATATCTCTTCCGGGAGGCTTTGCAAAACCCCCTTTTGGTTCTGTCTGTTGGTACTGAATTCGAATATAGGAAAAATAGAGATGCTTCTTTGTATTCTATCGGGCCTGATCGTTGTCCGTTGGCAGTTCATCGAAACGTATCCCCGTTAGAGTATGGTTGACAAAAAAACAGGCGTCCAGCAGGATATTCATCCGTACAACATTGTTTCACATTTACTGTTGGCTCGCTTCTTCTTACATTGTAGAAAATGTATGCAGGCTGGAGTATTTGGCAGATAGCCGGGGAGCAAAATTTCCGGCACAAGCTGCTTTATATGCTCTTCCGGCATATTCCAGGAGTACAGCCGGAAATTCTTCCAGCCCTGAAATCAAACAAAAAATGATTACTCCATGAGAATCGCTATTTATACTCAACTCCTCCTCTTCTTCTTGCTGCTTACATGCTGTACCACTATTCAGACAGACACAATCACAAACAACCAACCGATTCAACGCCCTCCTGCAATGACCGAATCTGAAGCAAATCCGTTTTTTCACTCCAGTTCTCTCCCGTTCCAGGCACCTGATTTTGACCGGATTTCAATCGGCCACTACCTGCCGGCGTTTGAGGAGGGGATTCGCCGGGAAATTGAAGAGATAGAAGCCATCGCAGAGAATCCGGATGAACCGACATTTGAGAACACCATTGTCGCAATGGAACGAAGCGGCCGTCTGCTGACACGTGTTAGCCGGGTTTTCTACAATATGACCTCCGCACACACGAACGAGGAGATTCAGGAGATCCAGTCTGAAATGGCTCCCAAACTGGCAGCCCACTCTGACAATATTCTGTTGAACTCCGCCCTGTTTGAACGGGTTGAAGAACTCTATAACCGGAGGGAGGATCTGGGGCTCGACCCGGAATCCGACCGGCTCCTGTTTGTGACTTACAGAGATTTTATCCGGGCTGGCGCCCGGTTATCCAGTGAAGACCAGAGCCGTATACGGCAGATCAACGAACGGTTGTCGACTTTGACGACACAGTTTCAGGAGAACCTTCTTGAAATGACCCATGAACGTGCCGTTGTTATCGAAGATGAAGAGGAACTTGCCGGACTGAGCAGTGACCGGATTGCGGCAGCACGAGAGGCCGCTGAAGAGCGTGGGTATGAGAACCAATATCTGTTGACAATTACGAATACGACTCGTCAGCCTGTTCTGGAGAATCTGGAAAACAGGGATACACGGCAGCGGGTCTGGGAAGCATCCGCCTATCGCGGTATCGGTGAGGAAGGAGGCGTCGACAACCGGCCTCTGATCCTTGAAATTGTTCGCTTGCGTGCAGAGAAAGCGGAACTTCTGGGGCATCCGCACTGGGCCAGTTATGCCATAGAAACCAACGCAGCCGGGAATTCTGAAAATGCGGTCGAGATGATGTCCGGGCTGACTCCGGCAGTTCTTGCCAATTCCGGCCGGGAAGCAGACCTGATCCGTGAAATGATGCAGGAAGACGGGCTGGACGGAGATCCGGAACCCTGGGACTGGGAATACTATGCGGAGCGGGTGCGCAGTGCAGAATATGAGATTGACGAGAATGAGGTCCGTCCCTACTTTGAACTGGAGAGGGTTCTGCATGACGGAGTTTTTTATACCATGAACAGGCTGTTCGGAGTCACATTCCGTGAACGGACCGACCTCCCGGTCTATCACCCGGATGTACGGGTTTTCGATGTTCTGGATGAAGATGGGTCCCAAATCGGGCTCTTCTATGGTGACTACTTCGCCAGGGATTCCAAACGTGGAGGAGCGTGGATGAGTTCATTTGTCGTACAGTCACATCTTTTGGAAAACGGGCCGGTGATCGTCAACGTTCTGAACAACCCCAAACCGGCTGAAGGCGAGCCGGCCCTGATCAGTTTTGACAATGTAACCACACTCTTCCACGAGATTGGCCATGCGGTTCACGGCCTTTTTTCAGACGTACGCTACCCTTCTCTGGCCGGCACCTCTGTGTCCAGGGATTTTGTAGAGTTTCCCTCTACATTTGAGGAGGATTGGGCGATCCATCCGGAGGTTCTGGAGAATTATGCTGTTCACCATGAAACAGGCAGACAAATTCCCCGGGACCTCCTGAACCGGGTTATCGAAGCGAGGGAGTTTAACCAGGGATTTGATACACAGGAGTACCTGGCCGCTGCTTTTCTGGACATGGAGTGGCATACACTGTCAGCCGACGAAATTCCAGACTCTGTGGAGGAGTTTGAAGAGGAGGCGCTCCAACGTCACAACCTGTACGCAGATGCGATACCACCCAGATACAAATCGCCATTCTTCTCACATATCTTTGCCGGTGGTTACTCTGCAAACTACTATGCCTATATCTGGAGCGAAATTATGGCTGCAGATGCATTTGCATTTATGAGATCACGCGGCGGGCTGACTCGTGAGAACGGTGACCATTTCAGGGAGACAATTCTCTCCCGCGGAGGCAGCAGGGAAGCGATGGAACTATACCACGAATTCAGGGGAGAAGATCCTGACGTTATTCATCTGCTTCGGCGCCGGGGACTTGATGCAGAGAGCGGATCGGACAATTGATTTACATGTTTGAATCCGTATATTCTGTAGTGGAAGCATAATAAAGCCACCCGGTTGCTCCCCAATTGTTCCGCAGATCCCTTCAGGTTGTCCGGGAAGGGATGCTGCAACTATCCGTAACGGTTCAGTAAGGAATTGCCATGATGCAACAATGTATTCACCTCCTGAAAAGAAGCACTATTCTGATTCTTATCACTCTTATCACTCTATTCACCATCGTTTTACCGGCTGATTCTGCCTCAGGAAGCGATCCGGAACAGCTTTCTGAGAAATATAGTGAACAGCTCGCTGAACTTGCCCGATATATGAAACAACGTGGGTTTGACCTGGAACCTCATTATGAAGATTCCCGGTTTGAGATCTATGAAGGAATCAGCAACCGGTTTACCGGGTCTCCCGAAAGAAGTACACCGACCCTGGATGAATATAAAGAGATCCTCAATTTTGAGGATAAGACAAGCCGGATTGCAGAGTTTATCGACCGGTACCAAGACCACCTGTCAAGTGCTGAAGAGACCTATGGGATTTCCAGATATGTAATCTCGGCCATTCTTGCGGTCGAGTCTGATTTTGGAAGAGTCACAGGCCGATACAACCCTTTTAACGTCTATGTCTCCATGATTGCGGAAGATTACAGAAGCACCTTTGCGAGGGCACAGCTTGAAGAACTCCTGATTTTTGCCAGGGACCGCCAGCTGGATATTTTTGAGATGAACTCCAGCTATGCAGGTGCCATGACGGCTGCTCAATTTATCCCATACTCACTCAACCGTTGGTTTGTCGGGGATGACCTGACTGATATGAGCGATAACATTCACTCGGTTGCCAACTATCTCGCACATTTTAAGAAGATTACCGGGACCATTGATGGAGCTGTCCACAGATACAACCCGAGTACTCTCTACACCCGTACCGTACTCGATATGGCGAATAAAGCGGAATCCGGAGATTAATCTCCGAACATATCTTCATAGTCGAGCATAGAGGCCCGGATCACCTTATAGGCATGCTCTGCATTGTAGACGCGGTCCACATAGACATCCGCTTCCTGTCCGGGGATCAGCTTGTAGGTAGAGAAGTAGTGCCGCAGGCGCTCAATCAATACATTGGGAAGATCTGATATATCCTGAATCGATTCATAATATTGATCGTTATCCAGGACCGAGATGATCTTGTCATCTGCCTCCCCTCTGTCGATCATGTGGAGGCCTCCGATAACACGTGCACTCAGAATCACCTCTGTCCGGTCAATCGGACGTTCACTCAGTACACAGAGGTCCAGCGGGTCAGAATCCCCGATATCAACGCCATTGGCAAGCTCACCGACATGGTTCCCGCAGTAGGTACGGGGTATAAAACCGTACAGGGACGGCGGCTGGGAGGAACTTCTTTGAGGCCGGTCCACCCGCATGTAACCCGTCAGTTTATCGACCTCATACTTGATCATATCGAAAGGTGTGATCTCAATAAACGCGTTGACAACTTTAGGAGGTTCATCTCCGACTTCAAGGCCGTGCCACGGATGGGGCCTCCATCTGTAAAATGGGTTTGGAAAGTTCAAGAAATACCTGCTATTGATTGACGTTTCATCACGCTTGCAAAAGATAGCTTTTCTTGCGCAAAGATGCTGAGAGGTTCTCCAGATTCACTCCCCATTACTATACAGGGCGGCTACATTTGCAAAAACAAGGATTACTCCATGACCTCCTGAAGCTTCTCCAGATTGTCCTGAACCCGGAGCGCCTGTATGATCTCGCCGATCTCCCCTTTCATGATATCATCCAGGTTGTAAAGAGTCAGGTTGATCCTGTGGTCCGTCATCCGTCCCTGGGGATATTTATAGGTACGTATTTTTGCACTTCGATCCCCGGTTGATACCTGGCTCTTTCGGTCCGCAGCCCGTTCAGACCGCTGTTTTTCAAGTTCCATATCGTACAACTTTGTACGAAGCATGGTAAGCGCCTTCTCCTTGTTCTGGTGCTGGGACCGCTCCTCCTGGCACTCAACGACGACACCGGATGGTGCATGGGTTAACCGAATAGCAGAGTCCGTCTTATTGACATGCTGGCCGCCGGCACCACTGGAACGAAAAGTGTCGACACGAATATCGGACATATCGATCTTGACATCGACCTCTTCCGCTTCGGGAAGTACGGCAACGGTTGCGGCCGAGGTGTGGACCCTCCCCTGTGATTCCGTCTCCGGCACCCGTTGTACCCTGTGGACCCCGCTTTCATACTTCATCTCGCCAAATACATCGGTTCCTTTCAGGCTGAATACAATCTCTTTAAAGCCCCCCATATCTCCCTGGCTGACAGCAAGCGTCTGCATCTTCCACCCTTTCGAATCCGCATACCGACGGTACATTTCATAGAGATTGCCTGCAAATATAGCCGCTTCATCCCCGCCGGTACCGGCCCGGATCTCAACAATACAATCTTTCGAATCGTCCGGATCTTTCGGAATCAGCTTGAACTTGATCTCCTCTTCCAGCTTCTTTACCTCCTGCTCCAGCTCCCTGTTCTCCAATCTCGCCATCTCTGTGATCTCCGGATCATCACCCAGCTCGATCAGCTCCCGATTGCCCTTCAGGTTCTTTCTGATCTCCTTCCACTGGTCATAGTCGGAGACGAGCTCCTTCAGACGTGTATGCTCCTTGGTAAGCTCCGTATACTCATCAGGCCGGTCAAAAATGGATGGGTCCGCCATCGCCTGGTTGATCTCATCGTAACGCTCCCTGACCTGTCTCAGTTTCTCTTCCAGATCCATAACATATTCAACAGAAATTAACGGGAACCTTGGCAAAATCCTGGTTTTTCAAAGGCTCCTTATGTGGGTTTTCAAAAAGCAAATATACCGATTCTCACTGTGAGATGTCATGCCGTCTCCAGCATTCTGAATTCTGTATTCTAAACCAAAGTTCCATTATCTTTACAGCTCTATAAACCGCAAACCAAATGACTCCAGAGTGAACAACCCATTACGTGCAGATTATACGATCGGATTTTTAGGCGCCGGCCAACTTGCCAGAATGTCCGCCCTTCAGGCATTTCGTTACGGCATTCAGGTCGCAGTCTTTTCAGACCGCAGTGAAGATGAACCGGTACAGTTTATGACGCCGAAATCGGTAAGCGGAAGTTTCGAAGACATGGATGCATTGGCCCGTTTTGCCGCTTCCTGTGATATCATTACCCTTGAAAATGAATTTATCAGTTCCAATATTCTGGCCCTGACCGAGGAGAGGAGTGGCACGAAAATCTACCCTTCACCGAAAAGTTTTGCTTTGATTGAGAACAAACTGATCGAAAAACAGACGTTTGAAAACGCAGGGATACCTGTTACCCCATACGCACTCGTAACAGATACCGACAGCCTGAAATCGTTCGGTGATGACTTTGGATGGCCCTACCTGCTCAAATCTTCAAAGGGTGGTTACGACGGATATGGAAATGAAACTGTTCATAACCTGAAGGAGGCAGAAATAGCATTCAATAAACTCGGGGGAGAGAATCAGCATGAGATCCTCGCTGAAGCCTTTGTCGACTTCACCCATGAACTGGCGGTTCAGATAGCGCGAAATGAAACAGGACATGTGATCTACCCCTGTTGTGAAACAGTCCAGGAGAACCACATCTGTGTCGCAGTACGGACACCTGCACCGGTTGCGCCTGAAATCCGTGAACGCGCCAGAGAGATGGCACTGGCTGCTACAGAAGCAATTGACGGGAAGGGAATTTTTGCCTATGAATTCTTCCTCACAAAATCCGGGGAGCTGCTGCTCAATGAATCGGCACCCCGTCCCCACAACTCCGGCCACTATACCATCGAAGGGTGTGCCACATCCCAGTTTGAAAATCATATCCGGGCAGTTCTCGGGCTTCCTCTCGGAGAAACGACACTGCGAAAACCCGCCATCGCAATGATCAACCTGCTGGGAACCGACCACAGGCCTGCCCGTACAGACCATGCAGTGGAAGCACTCTCCGAGACAGATGGCCACCTTCACATCTATGGCAAAACATTGAGCAAGCCGGGCAGAAAGATGGCACACTACACGCTACTGGGAGAAGAGGCTGAGGAGACTTACCGGATAGCCCGGACTATCACAAACTCAATCAGGATATAGAATACAGAACTTTGTACATTCCCGGAGCAGCAACAATAATCCAATCATTGAATCCTGACTGTAATGAGTAATCCCACAATCGGGCTGGTCATGGGGAGTGACAGCGACTGGCCGACCATGAAAGAAGCAGCTGACATCCTGGACCGGTTTGAAGTCAGCTATGAAAAGCGAGTTGTCTCTGCCCACCGTACTCCCGATGACATGGCGGAGTATGGAAGAAGTGCCAGAAGCCGGGGGGTAAAGATTATCATCGCAGGTGCAGGAGGTGCTGCCCACCTGCCCGGCATGCTCGCAGCCCATACCACCCTTCCGGTAATCGGCGTACCGGTAAAAACCACAGCTCTTGGAGGGGTGGACAGCCTCTATTCGATCGTCCAGATGCCCAATGGAGTACCTGTCGCGACCGTAGCGATCGGAAAAGCCCAGAATGCAGCCCTGCTCGCTCTGCGGATACTGGGAATTGGCCAGAAGGAGATTGCCGACAAACTAGAGATGTACCGAAAACAGATGGCGGACGAATCAAGGAAAAAGAGCGATAATCTGGTATAATGTCGTGTTAACCGACCTCTTGCGGAGCTCCGTCGGCTGACGGAATTTTTTACCCCTCCATCGCAGGGTTGACACGTCAAGAAGGGGAACAAAGCATGCTATTTTTCCGGTTTCCTGATCGAAAAAGCTCTCTTTTTCTTTCTGCCTTCACCCTTGTTCCCATCTGGCTCTATCTCTCTGGCTAACGGAGCTACAAGAACGTCAAATACCTCTTCCGGCAGTTTTGTGTACTGTTCGGCCACCTGCTCGGCAGCTATATCAAAGTGCCACTCTACCCGTTTGGCAAACATCTCCTCCAGATTTTTGATCGCCTCTTCACCCTCTTCGGTATCAGGGCTGATCAGCCGAAGTGCCCGGATAATCTCCTGCTGGCCCAACAACAGGGCTTCCATTAACGCTTTATTGGTAATGACGATATTGAGCAGAACCTTCAGGATCTGTTGGTTCAGCAGGATTTTATGGAGCGGATGATCGGGTGAATCCATCTCTTTTTTCTCTACCCGCTCCGGAAGGTCATACACACCACGATGAACTCTCACGATCAACTCCATGGTGGTCATTTCGGAAAGCGCACTCCTGGCATTGTTATAGTCCATACCGGTGCGCTCAACAATCTCACGTATCTGCAGAGAGTCGCCGGCCTCTTGTAAAGCGTCAATTATTTTAGATCTTCTCGGAGAAATCGAGTTGGTTTTGGTACTCATTCAATTCCTGATTAACCTCTTTTTTCGACATTGTATCACGTACACCGGAACCAGATCCTACAGGATCCACCCGATAATGTAATAAAAAAACATACGATCGGGAATCAACATTCATATTTCTTACCATATTTTTCAGCATACAGTCCCTCAGGCAGTCCCTCAGGATGTTTGGAATTCGGACTTGAATCTCTCGCGGATTGGTAATAGTATCCATCGCAGCACCGGATGGGTTCTCTCTGCCCCTTTTTATTCCGGATATCAAACACACAACGAGATACCACCTATGAATGCCCAACGCCTCAACCCTGTCACATCATTCACCTGGCCATTAATCGTCACACTCTTACTTGTTTTTACAAGCTGTACCGGCGAGACTCCGGAGCAGCAAGAAGCTTCTGCAGTTGAGTCCCATCAATTACAGATCCCGGATGAGTACAAAGTCGGCGGGTTTGCCGTGGGACCGCAATCCTACACCTTCCGGCTCTTTACCGTTATGGAATCCATTGAAAACGCTGCCCGGATGGGCGGGCGTGTAATCGAACTCTACCCTGGGCAGGTACTCAGCCCGGACGACCCGGATACACGCCTGACGGCCGATTCATCCGATGAAGTGATCGCCCGGGTACAGGCCAAACTGGAAGAACACGATATCCTTCCGGTGAATTTCGGTGTTATCGGCCTTCCAAACGATGAAGAGAGGCTTCGTGAGATCTTCAGCTTTGCCCAGAAACTGGGAGTATTGGCGATCACATCCGAGCCCTCTATGGAGGCGATGGACCTGATCGAAGAGATGGTTGTTGAGTATGATATCGCAGTTGCCATACATAACCACCCACCAAGAGAAAACAACCCCGACTACAGAGTCTGGGACCCCAACTATGTACGCTCTATGGTTGAAGGGCGTGATCCGCGAATCGGCGCCTCCGCCGATATCGGGCACTGGATTCGTTCGGATATCGCTCCGGTTGACGGCCTGAAAATTCTGGAGGGTCGCCTGATCAGCCTCCATTTGACGGATGTCGACCAGTTCGGGCCTGAGGGAGAAGATGTGATTATGGGCACGGGCGTCGGTGACCTCGCCGCAGTGCTCGCCGAACTTCGGAGACAGAACTTCGGAGGTCACCTCTCCATCGAATATGAAGCCAACTGGGAGGATAACCTGCCGGACGCAAGCCAGAATATCGGCTTCATCCGGGGATGGGCTGCAACACAATAATTGGCACCATAACAAATCTTCTTCGCATCCACGATGTCTACAAATGAAACTCTGCTGACGACCCAACTGGATCATCTTGCACTCCACATCAACGACCTGGAGAAGAGCGCCATATTCTATGGAGAAATAGTAGGCCTTGCAGAGCTCCCGTGCCCCCTTGTAAAGCGAAAAATCCGGTGGTTCTCGCTGGGTAACGGCCTCTCTCTCCATCTGATTCAGGAGGGAGATGAGCCGATACTGCCCAGAAAAGAGATGCACATCGCTCTCCAGACCGATGATTTTGACGGCTTTCTGAATCGGCTTGACGAGCACGGTGTCATCTATACGGATTGGCCCGGAACACCCGGAGCCGTCCATATCCGGGAAGACGGCCTCCGTCAGATCTTCTTTAAAGATCCGGACGGATACTGGCTGGAAATCAACGACCTGGGTGAAGAGAGTCAAAGAGGTTAGCAAGTTGTCTGGTGGTAGCCTGTGACTCATAGTTGCGGATCTCGCTCTCGTTTCGCTCTGACCGTATCGGCATACCTGTTCCCTTCTCTTTGCTCCGGACTGACTCTGCAAGGAAATGAGACACCTTCTCTGTCTCGGACGGCAGAAACTGCACCCCGGCCCCGGTACGTTTCAAAATGTTGCCTATTTCCGGATTTGGAGCGATCGACAATACCGGCCGATCCACCGAAAGATAGTCCCACAATTTTGCCGGGATAATATGCTCTCTTCGGGGGTCTGTACTAAGAAAAAGCAGATCCGCCTCTTTCAGAAGCGCGGCACCCTGTTCCGGCGGTACCGGGTCCAGCTTCTGAAACATCTCCAAAACCCCCAATCGTTCTGCAAGCTGTTCATCCTCCCGTTCAAGGTTTCCGGTACTATATACGTTGATTCTCTCAGCAACCCGGGGAGCAGACGCTTTCAAATGGTGAAGGATCTTTATAAGCGGCTCTGCCGGTGAGAGTGGCCTGAATGTTCCGAAGAAGAGAAGTGACAATGGTTCGGGGTCAATCCCTGAAGAGGGGGCAGCTGGCATCTTCTGAATCAGAAACCGGTCAAAACTGTTTGTGATCGTAACGGCACGTCCGGTGAGCATAGGGTAGTGCCGGGTATACATTTCACGGGTTCTATCCGACGTAAACGTCACCCGGTCTGCACGGCTGAGGAATGAGCGCTCCAGTTTTCGATCGGCCGCTCTGCTGAACCACGATCGCTCTCTCAGTTGAACCCCGCCAAGGGTCCAGGGATCCCGAAAATCGACAACCCAGGGACAGTTCAGTTGTTGCACAATCTGGCTGGCCAGCCAGTGTCCGGACCAGGGGTCTCCGGTACTCCAGACCAGGTCTGCACCCGTCTGAACAGCGATCTCCCGAATTCTGGATAACTCCTTGAAAAAAAGGAAAAACCAGGTATCCATCGGACAGTGGCGGTCAATATAATCACCGACTCCCGAGAATAGCGTGGCAGAACCATCCTCAGATCCCGGACTGCCTGAATCGGAATTCGGGATCTCTGTCCGGTCGAGGCCTGGATCGACCCGGTGGACTGTCACCCCCCGCAACCACTCCACTTCACGGTCTGTCAGCTTCTCGCGGGAATCGAGTGAAATGACATGCGGTTCCCAGCCGTATAACGAGAGATGAGCGGCAAACCGGGAAGGCCTCATGGAGCCAACTCTTCGTCTCGGAAGAAAATAGGGAGCGATCATCAATACCCGTTTCGGTCTGCCGGCCGAACCACCTGAAACGGATCCTCTAACTGCCGAACGGGCAGACGTCCCTGAATGGGAAGGGTTCTGGCAGACACTCTCCAGCTGCTCATAGAGCCTGCCGCTGAGGCGGTCCCAGCTCAGCTCCTCTTCGACCCTCTTCCTGCCCCTGCGCCCCATCTCTGCCATTCTCTCCGGCTGCAACAGGAGTGACCGGATCGCCCCCTCAAGTTCAACAGGACTGTTCTCATGGACAATCAGCCCGGTCTCTCCCTCGAGAATCGCACTTGGAATACCGCCGGAACGGGTTCCGATAACCGGCACTTCACATGCATTCGCCTCCAGGAAAACGATCCCAAACCCCTCCACATCGGGAAGTTCGGTACGGGAACTCATAACAAACAGATCGGACAGATTGTAGTAGTGGGGCAGTTCCTTATAGTTGGCCGGGCCCAAAAAATGGACGCGTAAGGTAAGGCCGAGACGTTTCGAAAGCTGACGAAGTCCGGCTTCTTCAGGCCCTGTCCCGACGATGAGATAGTGCAGGTCCTCATAGTCGCTTCCCAATTGCGCCATAGCCGTTAATACTGTATCTATCCCCTTTCTCCTGACCAGCCTCGTCACGGTCAGCATGATTCGTTTCCCTTCCAGGCCCAGCTTTGTGCGAAGTCCGGATGCATCCAACGGACGAAAAAGTGCCGGGTCGGTTCCGTTTCTCACGACTGTCAACTTATCCCTGGAGACACCCTCTCTGTGCAACAACTCTTCGGTATAACCACTTACTGGAAAAAAGTGGTCCACCTGCTGAAGAATAGATGACCGGTACCGTTCATAAGCCCGACCGATCCCCGGCAGATAGTGATAGGGATTGTAGAGCAGCTCTCGCGCATGGGCTGCAACACAAACCTTTCCCAGCTGCCCGTTATTCCTGGCGCGAATCGCAGGCAGAGCAGTCTGCCACTGAGCGTGAAACGAAACGTCAAACCGGCGCTCCCGCAGTATTCCCGGTAACGCTCTACAGAGCGGCAGCATCAACAAATGGCTTCGGGATTTCAGGCGGCGAATCTCAAAACCGGCACTGTCGTCACTATCATCCACTGTTTCGCCTTTTCCCGGACAGATCAGCAGAAAATCGTCACAATACCTGGAGAGACGGGATGCATGTTCCAGCGAGTATGTCTGGATTCCACCGATTCCGGGTGGATAATCCTGGGTAATAAAGAGTGTTCTCATGGTTCACACGACATTAGAAAACCGGGTTGAATTCACGATCCCGGGAATATCTCCGACTTATTCCCGGGAGCCTTATAAAATTGGTAAAAATAACCCTTACTTTTGTGAGAAAATGGAGCCCTGAATACCCGGCCTCTCGTGGGGAGACAGGGCTTACAGCCCCGGCCGCTTGCACAGGAGATACCGGGTTAGGCTGAACAACGATTGCAGTGATTCTGAAGCAACAATCCGAACTGGTTTGAACAAGCACTACCGACTTTACAGACGCCGGCTCCGTAATTTCTCAAAATCGGAACGCGGGAAAAAAACAGGACTTTGGGCCCGCAGGGTAATGAACAGCTTGATTTTTATCTGGCTGTTCTATGAATTAACCCGCATCGGCTGGACAGAAATCGTCAACTCGCTTCCAACCCAGCCACTGTTCTATATACTATTTCTGATCGGATTTTTTCAACTGCCGGTCTTTGAGATCTGGATCTACCGGATTACCTGGACATTCCGTTCGTTCCGGTCGTTTCCGATATTTCTGATCAAAAAAGTCTACAACAAGGATGTTCTCGGCTATTCAGGGGAACTCTACTTCTACATGTGGGCCCGCAAACATCTGAGGATTGATGATCGTGAAATCTTCATGATTATCAAAGATAACAACATTATCTCCTCAGTAGCCTCGACACTGGTGGCCATCACGGTACTGGCCCTTCTGCTTTTTACGGACCAGATTGTAGTTATCCAGTGGCTGATGGAACAAAATCAGCTCACGTTCTATGCCGGTGTGGTTCTGGCCATGGTAATGGTCGTCCTGTTCATTCGGTTCAGGCACCTGGTGATTACCATGGATCTCCGGGCTGCGTATAAAATATTCACTGTCCAGATCATACGTCTCATCCTGTTAAAGATATTGAATATCCTGATGTATATCATCGTTTTACCGGACGTACCTCTGGCCGTCTGGTTTACGCTGCTTGCGATCGAAATCATTCTCTCCCGTATCCCGTTTCTCCCCAACAGAGATCTCATTTTTGTCGGGCTGAGTGTGGCCCTGGCTAACGGGCTTATGGTCTCACAGACAGACCTGGCAGGCATCATGGTCGCCAAAGCGGCTCTGGGCAAATTGCTCAATGTGGCAGCGTTTGGCCTTGCCGCCATTGCCAAGAAGAGCGAAATTGTCCCCAACCCGGAATCGGAAGATCCCGAGGAGACCCATGGTTTCTGAACCGGGACATACAAGCAGTGCAGGCTCGGCAAGTAGTTTAAGCCGCACCGGAACCAACAAGGCTCCGGACTACCGCGTCATCCTTACTGTACACTACTCCCCCTGGTCACCCTACAGTGGCGGCGGGCAGCGATCCGTCCACAATCTGGCGACAGAACTGGGCAGAAGAATGAAGGATGTTCATGTGATTTATTCCAAATCCCCGTTCGAATCGATTCCGCTTCCGGATTCATTGCCATATACGGTTCACTGGGCATCCCTGCCAGCGTTTCGAAGCAGACGTGCCCTATTCCTGAGGCCGCTTGCCGCATGGAGTGTACAGAGAGTTGTACGCGGACTGGCATCATCCACCGGCAAGCCTGTCATCGTTCATGCCAACGGTGAAGAGGCGGCCCGCCTGGGACGGCTCAAAAAGATGATCCCATTTGCATTGATTGCGACACCTCGCTACTCCTTCTACCCGGAGACACTCATATCAGGCCGAAAACTGACCTTGCCAGAGAGAATCAAACTGACACTGCGGGAAGGAAAGTATCTCGCCCAGGCTGCCGTGCTCAGGAGTGCCGACAGAATCTGCCCGCCAAGTAACTGGGCCGCAGGCCGAATCCGTAAAATACAGGGGGTCAGGGAAGAAAAGATCCGGGTCATACCGAACGGAGTTCCGTCAGAGTTTCTCAGGTTCCAGTGGAGTCCTGCGGGCAAGGGTACCCCCCTCCTTTTCTTTGGCAGGCTCAGCCATGACAAAGGTGTCGATACGCTTCTGCACGCCTACCAACTGCTCCCTCCGGAGAGGCCTCCCCTCATTATAGCCGGTACAGGGCCGGAACGGAAACACCTTGTGTCTCTCTCACAAAAGCTGGAGATTGAACAGGACGTTGAGTTCAAAGGCTGGCTGACACATGAGCAACTGGGCTGTGAGCTCTCCCGGTGCAGCATCTGCCTGCTCCCCTCCAGAGTGGAAAATTACAGTCTTGCAATCCTCTCTGCAATGGCAGTAGGCACACCCCTCATCACAACCCGAACCGGAGGTACTCCGGAGTTGATTCGGGATGGAGAGAACGGCCTCCTGACAGAACCCGGAAATCCGAAGCTCTTATCCAGAGCCATCAGCGCTCTGCTGTCGGACCCGGAAAAAGCCCGGAAAATGGGCAATCGTGCTCGTAAAGATGTGAATTCGGGCAAAACCTGGAGCGATACCTGTGATCAATTTGAAGAGGTCTATGAAGAGTCCTGCCGGTTTTTATGATTCCACCCCGGTTCTGAAGGAGTTTCAGCAAGTGACAAACGGAGCGCTCTACCTGCCTGTTCCTGACGACTGGGTCGTCATTGCAGGAGATATCCGTGGCTCTACAGAGTGGATCAAACAGGGAAAGTACAAAGAGATTAACGTTGCCGGAGCTTCCATCATCGCAGCCGTATCCAATCTCTTCAAGAGTGAAATGGCACTCCCCTATTCGTTTGGTGGAGACGGCGCGATTCTGGTGGCACCGGAGAGCCGCCTGCCGGAGATCCGGGCTGCTCTCCTATTTTGTGAGGAGGCGATACGAGGCAGTTTCGGCATGGAGATGAAGACAGGCATTGTCCCGGTTTCAGATATCCGTAAGGCGGGTCACGATATCCGGATCGCACGACTTCAACTATCCGAAACCGTCTACCAGACAATGTTCTGGGGTGAAGGCACTGCGTACGCTGAAATTTTGATCAAAGAACAGGAGCCTGTCTCTCTGCCGGACAAATCTCTCCCGGAGCCTGACACTCCCTGGCTGGAGGGGCTGGAGTGCCGATGGCAGAAGATTCCATCACACAAGGATGAAGTTACCGCCTGTATTATCAAGGCATATGGGGCTACCGATCAGAATAAGGCGGAGATCTATGACGGCTGTATAAAGGCACTACAGAAGATCTACGGACCCCTCAGGGATCATCATCCGTTTCGTCTGAAAGATGTAAAACTTGCAATCAACCCCAGGGAGCTGATTCCGGAGTGGAAGATGCGGAGCTGGAAACCAGGTTTTTTCCGAAGCATCCGTTATGCATACAAACTGGCGTATGAATATCTGACCGGAAAAGCCGTCATGTCCCGAAACATCACTACGAACAAGGTGGATTGGGGACGGTACAAACCGGACCTTATCAAACATGCAGATTTCAGGAAGTTTGACGATAGCCTCCGCTTTGTCCTCTCAAGCCGAACTTCAGAGAGAGAAGAGCTTGAGGAGTATCTTAAAGAAGAATATCGCAAAGGCCGGCTCACATATGGCTTACACAGTTCAAAAAACCTCATCATAACCTGTTATATTACCAACCACCACCGGGAACATATCCATTTTGTAGACGGAGCTGACGGTGGATATGCACTGGCAGCACAACAGATGAAAGAACGTACAAACCCCGACCATGAGTAACTCTTCCGGATCACCCGACTTATACGGAGACACAGAGCTGCTTCTCGAACTGATCGGGAAGATCAACTCCAGCCTCGACCTGAACCAGCTACTGAAGGAGATCATCGATGCCGCCATTCAGATCACCTCAAGTGAAGCGTGTACCGTATATCTGATCGACCAGACGACGAACGAGTTGATATTGAGTATACCTGGAGGTCCGGCGGGCGACAAACTCACCGGCAAACGGTTCCCGCGGACAGAAGGGATCGCCGGCTGGGTTGCAGAGCATAAAGAGACGTTGATTCTTTCGGATGTAGCTGCAGACCCCAGGTTTCGGGGTGATTTCGATCCAGGCCAATTCGTCACAAAAACAATGCTCTGTACTCCACTGAAAGAGCGATCCGGCCGTGTGATCGGAGTGTTGCAGGCGATGAATAAGAAAGGGAGTGATGGATACAGTGAAGCGGATATTCCACTTTTCCGGGCCCTTGCAGACCAGGCGGGGATCGCCATTACCAACGCCAACCTGTTGCGGGAGAAAGAGACTCTGTTGAGCGAAATACACCACCGGGTAAAGAACAATCTTGCGGTCGTATCCGGAATGTTGCAGATACAGGCTCTGGAGGAGGAAGATCCTTCTGTGTTTGAGAAGCTGATGGAGTGTGTTGCCAGGATATCCAGTATGGCTACCGTCCATGAAGAGCTCTTTCAATCGGACAGTTTCTCAAAACTCGATTTCTCTAAAAACCTGAAATCGGTAACAGAGAATACGCTTCGAACCCTGAAACCGGATGCAACCATTCCACTTGCAGTTCAGACTGAACCGGTCGAATTGTCGATCAATCAGGCGATTCCATGTTCCCTGATGGTAAATGAAGTGATCACAGTGATTCTCTCCGAATCGTTGATGGAAGCAGGTGAAATACTGAAAGTAACTCTGCACCAGCAGGCGGGCGGAGATGAAATATCAGTCGGGATACACTATACAGGAGCGTCTATCCAGCCCTGGCTGCAGAATGAGAGAGAGGAGAGCGCAAAGTATCGTATGCTCGACATACTTGCCCGGCAGTTGGAAGCGACCTGCACCGTCGAGTCGGAAAACAACAGGAGTGAGGTTACGATCCGGTTCAAAAAGTCTGATAAAAAAGGGACCGGCAGCCATCATTTCTAAAAAACTGCTGGAGGTGTCAGCTCTGGCGGGAGAACCCGCCATACGATCCGGATACCGACTTTATTTACAAGCGATTACTGACTTCCATGCGAATCTTCCGGTGGATCTCCTCCGGAGACCGGGAAGCGTCCAGTGTACGGAAACGGGGTTCGTCCCGGGCCAGCTTGTCAAATCCGGCAATCACTCTGGTAAAAAACGGCTCTCCGGAACGTTCCATACGGTCTTTTTCACCACCGGCTGTTCGCTCCTGAGACAACTCGTAGCTGATTCTCAGGTAGAACGTGAGATCCGGAACCAGCCCGTGCCCGGCAATCCGGTTTAACGTTCTGATCTCTTCCAGTGGCACTGACTCCCTCCCAAAACCCTGGTATGCAGTCGTAGAGTCATAAAAACGGTCCAGAATCACGATTTCCCCGGCCTCGAGAAGTGGTTTTACCTGTTCTGCTATCAGTTGGGAGCGGGCTGCCGAAAAGAGGAGTAGTTCCGTGACAGGGTCCACGACATGGCTTGTATTCAGGAGAAGAGAACGAATCTGTTCGGCAAGTTCAACACCTCCAGGTTCCCGAAACATCTGAACAGGATATTCCTCTGATTCAAGCCAATTTCTCAACAAGCTGATCTGAGTCGACTTCCCGCAACCGTCTATCCCTTCAAAAGAAATGAGCAATTAAATTCCCTATTCTGTGTTCTGTGTTCAGTATTGCCAGGAGGCATTGAATCCGCCAGCCGGCGGATGCAAAGCCTCCTCCTAATCAAAAGTCATCCATCAGCTCTACCGGTTCCTTCGGAACGATCAGCATCATGACAATATAGACCAGAAAGAAACTGCCATATCCAAGCAGAGCGGCAACAACAAATACAAGCCGCACAAGCGTGGAACTTACACAAAAATATTTTGCCAGTCCGCCGCAAACTCCTGCCAGTTTTTTGTCCGTCCTCGACTTGAAGAGGGATCGGTTTTGACGCAATGCATAATCATCAAAACCCGTTTTAACGTTGGAACGGTTTCCACTTTTTTTGTTTGAAAACCGCCCTCTGTTTAGAAAAGCATCGAGCCGGTCCCTCTCTTCATACTCTTCTGAAGCTGACGCGGTGGCCGTTTCAAAACGGGGCATTTCTCCCGAAATATCCGGCTGTTTCGACCTGGATTTTTTCTTTTTACTTCGTTCTCCGGCAATCAATCCAAAACCGACAAGCAGAACCAGTACACCGCCTGCCACCGGCAAGACGTTCAGCGCACTGCTCAGGTCCGGTCCAAAACTGAATCCCAGCGTACTCTCCAGAATGTTTTGCGTAAATACACTCATTGCGACAAACGCCATGGCCAGTCCGGACACCGTTGCAAAATTCCATATCGATGAATCGTTCTTATTCTCTTCCTGCAGATACTCCTCCATAACAGCACGCAGCTCATGATCCCCTACAGGGGTTGATGTTGCTGTACCGGATGCCTGTTTCGTTTTTTCATTCATAAAAGATACCTGTCCTTGATTGTATCAACCCTGTCAACTCACATTGAAGAGAACTCCATACTACCCGGAATTACCATAAAAACCAAAGCTGAAGGCAGTGGCGACTCACAGAACCTGCTTCACCAATACCGGTAAAAAGCGGCAATACAACCGATTCTACGAATCAGACACGAAAATTGTTACAACTTTCCATTTCGGGAAGGTCAGTGCGCCTTCAACCAGTTTTCGGCAATCCCCATGTCAATCTTCAGAGGAACATCCAGTTTTGCCGCTGACTCCATCAGATCTTTGATCGCTTGAGGAACCACCTCCAGCTCATCATCATGGATTTCAAATACCAGTTCATCATGAACCTGCAGTAACATACGGGACGTGCAATTTTCATCCGTGAGATACCCATCGATCCGAATCATGGCCAGTTTAATAATATCTGCTGCAGTCCCCTGAATCGGCATATTGATCGCTGTTCTCTCTGCAAATCCCCTCACATTCCAGTTTTTAGACCGTATCTCAGGAATGTAGCGCCTTCTCCCCATCAGAGTCTTCACATATCCATGCTCTCTGGCAAATTCCGTAGTCTCCTCAATGTAGGCGTGAATACCAGGAAACCGTTCGAAATATTGATCGATCATCTCTTTCCCTTCACTGTTGCTGATGCCAAGACGGGAAGCCAGGCCGTACGCACTTACTCCATACGGGATCCCAAAATTGACCTCTTTTGCCTTGCGGCGATGGTCCGGTGTCACCTCATCCGGCCCCGATAGCCCGAATATCTCCACCGCTGTCCGGGAGTGAATATCCTCCCCTTCACGAAATGCCTGAATCATGTTCTCATCTCCGGAGATGGATGCGATCACACGGAGTTCAACCTGAGAATAGTCTGCGGCGAGCAACCGATACCCCTTCTCGGGCACAAATGCTTTTCGGATTTCACGCCCTCTTTCGGTCCTGATCGGAATATTCTGCAGGTTTGGATTTGAGGACGAGAGCCGTCCGGTCGCAGCAACTGTCTGGTTAAAATTGGTATGCAATCTGCCGGTTTCGGGATTTACAAGCTTTGGAAGAGCGTCGGCATAGGTTGACTTCAGCTTGCTAAGGCTTCGATAATCCAGAACCAGCCCCGGCACCTCATAGGCCGCCGCCAGATCCGTCAGCACACTCTCCGCTGTGGAGTACTGTCCTGTTTTGGTCTTTTTTTTGGCGGGAATTCCCATCTTTTCAAATAGTACCTCCCCGAGCTGCTGGGGAGAATTGAGATTGAACTCCTCTCCCGTCTCCGAAAAGATCTTCGATTCTACATGTTTCAGGTCTTCATCAAGCTGCCGGGAAAACTCTCCGAGCATCTCCGTATCGAGAGCGATTCCGGTGACCTCCATATCACCCAGTACCTGCATAAGGGGGAAATCGACCTTTTCCGCGATCTCGATCAGCTCATCCTCCTTGAGTTTCTCCTTCAATTGTTCATAGAGCTGAAATGTAACATCGGCATCTTCACAGGCATAGTTTGCTACCTCCTCCGCCGGAATCTCATCCATTGTCTTCTGTTTTCTCCCTGAGCCGATCAGTGTCTCAATCGGAATGGGATCATAGCCCAGATACGTTTTGGCGAGCGCGTCCATCTTCAAGGCCTGGGAAGAGTCGAGCAAATAGGCTGCCACCATCGTATCGAAGGCAGGCCTGCTTCCGATCGAGAACCCCGCACGTGTCAATACGATATAGTCATACTTGTAATTGTGTGCAATCAGAACCGAATCAGGATTTTGGAAGAGTGGTTGCAGAAGCTCAGAAACTTCACCGGCCGGTAGTGCCCCCTCCACACCGACAGGTACGTACCACGCTTTGCCGGGTTCGGCCGAGAATGAGATACCGACCAGATTGGCCAGAACCGGATCGCTGGAGTCGGTCTCTGTATCAAAGCAGAGTGCGGTTTTGCCCGACAACTCCTCTGCCATAGCCTCGATCTCCTTCCGCTCCGGAACAAACCGGTACTCGACTGCGCTAGCGTCAAACCGCCGGAGCCCGTCATCGACTGGAGCTGAGCCGGAAGATCCTGTTTCGGCCGGCCCGGAGAAGAGATCCGGCTGTCCTTCAGCAGATTCTCCCAGGTACTTTTTTGTCAACGTTCGAAAATCCAGTTTTTTGAAGAACCGGCCCAAATCCATTTTATCCGGCGGCCCACCCCAGCTTAGAGTTTTCCAGTCTTCCACGTCTGGAACGGAAGTGTTAATCGTTACCATATATTTGGCATGCAATGCTTTATCACGATTATCTAATAAACCTTCTCTATAACTTTTGCTCTTGATTTTGGACGCCTCTTCAATCGCTTTTTCCAGAGAACCAAACCGGTTGATCAATGTAGGAGCACCCTTTTTCCCGATTCCGGGGACACCCGGGATATTATCCGAGGTGTCTCCGATCAGGGCCAATACATCGGTTACCTGCTCCGGGTAGACGCCGAAATACTCCCTCACCCCTTCCCTGTCAATCAATACAAAACCGCCATTCTTGTTGTCCGGTTTATACATGGTTATGTGGTCGTGCACCAGCTGCATAAAATCCTTGTCAGGAGTTACCAGGTAGACATTTACATCCTCCTCATTTGCCTGAGCCGCCAGTGTACCGATAATGTCATCCGCTTCATACCCATCCTCTTCCAGATTCTTCATCCCGAACTTCTCGACTATCTCCTTGATAATTGGAATCCCGACGGTCAGCTCCTCCGGCTGCGGAGGCCGGTTCGCCTTGTACTCTTCATCGAGTTTATGCCGAAAGGTCGGCGCATGGGTATCCCAGGCAACCGCGATGTGGGTCGGCTCCTCCTCTTCCAGGAGTTTAATCAGGGTATTGGTAAAACCGAGAATGGGTCCCGTCGGGATCCCTTCCGAATTTTTCAGATTGCTTTTGATAAATGCAAAGTGAGCACGGTAAGCCAGTGCCATGCCGTCCAGTAAAAACAGTTTCTTTTTTGACATCGTCCGTCAGATATATCTGTTGGAGGCTTTGAAAAACCAGGATTTTTGGTCAAGATCAAGGCCAGAGAGATTTTAAAACAATACCAGAAGATAGAATCCCTGCCTGTGACAAAAAAACGGAATAGAGAACCTCACTCCCGGCTGCTGTTCCTGTTCTATACATTTTTCAAAACTTTTTCCTGATATTGACGTAGGGGTTAGAAACAGAGTTCAGAATACTGAATACGGAATTCTGCCGCCAGTATTCTACATTCTTTCTAAAGTATGAAAAACGAAGCCCGATCGGCATTTAAAGATACCCGGACATTTTACCGGGAATATATCTCCGGAATGAACCGGGAGACTCTCGGGAAAGAGTTCCAGGCGGATTCTGCCAGGCTCAGAGAGCTCTACCGGGAGGCTGTCGGAGAGGAGACGGACGCAGAATCGGCGCGGAGAACCGGTTTACAGAAGTTTTACCGGTTTTTCCTGACGATGACACGGAGGCTGAATCCAACCCGGCGTCTTGTATTCGGAATCTCCTGTATCAGCTTCATCCTCCACTACCTCTTCTCACTCCTGGGCCTCTCCGGTTACCTTTTTTACCCGCTTTTTTTACCGATTGCATTCGGCGGGGCTACAGTACTCCTGTTGGTAGAACTTCTCGAAAAGACGGATGCAATACGTGAGCTCGATCTTGCCAGGGACATCCAGTTGAGCCTGCTCCCCAATATGGAAGTTCGGACAAGAGAGCTCGACATTTATGCGTTTGCTAATACGGCAAAAGAGGTGGGTGGAGATTATGTTGACATCATGAAAACAGAAAACGGGACATATGTAATCATCGCTGATGTCTCCGGAAAAGGACTCAGCGCCGCCCTCTATATGGTACGGATTCAGGCACTCGTACACCTGCTTGTCGAAAAAAACGAACCGACTCCAAAAGAGCTCTTCCTTGAACTCAACGATTACGTCAAATCAAACAAGCAGGATAAAACCTTCGTAACTGCCTGTGCTGCATTCTTTCCGGAAGGCGAGAATACATTCATGTTTGCACGGGCCGGCCATAACACTCCTGTTCTTTACAGCTCCGGCAAAGATGCAACCTACCCCCTGAAACCGGAAGGATTTGCACTCGGCATGACCAGTACCAAATCCCTGAAACATCAGCTGGAAGAGGTCTCCTATGCATTCAACCCGGGAGACAGTGTTCTCTTCTATACGGATGGCTTGCCAGAAGCCAGAAACGCGTTTGGCGAAGAGTATGGAACCGGAAGAATTGAATCCCTTATGTCAATTTATGGTTCCCTGAATGCCAAAACAATCAGCACGAAACTGCACTCCTCCCTGGAAAAATTCATCTCCGGCGAAAAAACGACAGACGACATCACCTTTGCCGCCGTTCATAAGCTGAAAGAATCCGGCATCAGTACGGATAAAGCTCTTATGCACCACCCGGATCGCAGGGAAAATTCCGGCGTTTAAGCTTTCCTGTTTTACTTACGTCGTTTTTCTTTCTATTATTTCCGTCCTGAGAGGTTTTGTATCCGCCAATCGGCGAATACAAAACCTCTTCAAATTAAAAATACAAACCGAGGCCCGGCTCTCACTACTGCCTGTAATATCCATGCTTATGCCCGTGATCCGTACACATGCAGCCTTCATCCGAATCACCGTTCTGGTTTTCGTTACACTGGTTTTGGCTTCAAACGGATTGGCACAGGACAGCCGGCCGAACAGCTATCAGCTCTTTAGCTATCCGGACCCGGAAGCTGCCATGCAGAAGATGACAGCCACCCGGACGGAGAGGGCACTGATCGAAATAAATCCCCTTCTCTCTGAGGCTGATATTCTTCGGGAGGGTGATCTGCTTCAGTTCGAAATCAAGGGGGTAAACCGGACGTACCGAATAGAACGTGTCAGCGCCTACTTCGAGAATACACGATCCATCCGCGCCGTGGACAGGGATGCGCCGCAAGACAACCTGCTGCTGACCCTGGAAGACGGGATCGTGACCGGTATACTTCATGCGGGGGATCACACGGAACTCTACCAGTTCAGGGCAGACCGGAATGACGGGGCCTATATACTCGAACTACCGGCCTCAACCCTCTCCGACTATGAGTGTTCGGTTGCGCCGGAACTGCACACTACGTCCCGTTTCACACCCGGCCAGTCTCTTCAGAAATCTGTTAACACACCCGAAAAAGGGCCACACGCCCCCCATATGGAAGTACTCGCCTCTACTCTGGAGGACCGGATCACGATCGATATTATGGTTGTCTACACAGAAGCTGCCAAAAACTGGGCGAACTCCCAGGGGGATATGACCATTAACAGCGCAATCGCATTCGCCATGAACCTGGCACAATCGATCTTCGACAACAGTGAGACGGAAGTCACCCTGCGGCTTGTTCATACCCATGAGACTGACTATGACGAAACGTCCGGTAATCCCGACATGACCGACCACCTCTACCGGTTTACTGCATCCCCGGATTATAATCCATTCGGTTCCGGCTACAACGGATATATGGATGAGGTTCATGCCTTGAGGGTTGAATATGGGGCCGACCTGATGATCCTTCTGCCGGATGTCCCAGGCCAGGGAGGGGTCGGATTTGTGTTGAATCAGACAGGCGGTTTCTCTCAACTCGCATTTTCCGTCTCCAATATTCGGGCTGCAGCGATCAGCACCACGGTATTCTCCCACGAGATCGGCCACAACCTGGGCGGCGCTCATGCCAGGGACCAACAGGAGAATCCTGCTGATGAACTCGGCGGAATTTTCGAGTATTCCACCGGTTACCGGTTTCAATCCGGCAATGAGTCGTTCTCTACCATCATGGCCTATGCGGAAGGCGAATATCTGCCGATACCACAATTCTCCTCCCCGGATCTGCGCAGGCAGGGAATACAGATAGGTACCTACAGCCGGAATCCCGGCCCATCCGATAATGCAAGGACCTTCCGGCAGACAAAACGCATCGTCTCCGGCTATTATGATCCGACGGTGGAACCGCCCGAGGCTGTCATCCATGAACCCATGCTGGCCATCAATATGGATCAGGAGGATCTGGAGCAGATTCCAATTGTTATCAACAACCAGGGTGACTCAGACCTGATCTATGAAATCGACTTCTCCAGTGGCAGCCTGCCGGGTAAGTTTAAGGCGACAAGTACCGGTTCCGGCGGGTCTGCAGCCAGGGCTTCGGCGCTCTCCATGTCTCCTCTTCCCATTCCACAGAACGAACCTCCTCCTGCATTCTCAAACGGCATGGCCGAATCAGCCGCTGAGCTCTACAAAACCACATTCAGCGCCGATGAGGGATTCGAGGCAGGAACCTTCTCCGGGTTGAGAGAGTGGCGCACCTTCACGACCGACCAGACCTTTCAGATCAGCAGTGACAACCCTGCCACCGGCAGTTCCCACCTTCGAATTACAGATCATCCGGCTGATACTTCAGCGGTCTACATCCGGAGCCCCTACTTTGGCATCCAGCCTTTTGGCGCCTACGAATTCTCTGCAGACATCTTCATTGCAGGGGATGAACGGTTTGACCTCTATCTGAGCGACAGCCGGGCGCAGAACGAGTTTGAAGATATGACAGCCGGCGCCATCTTTACGGACGGTATCATGTTCAGCAGAGGGCTGAATGAGAATGGCAACCCAGATTTTACAGCACTCACATCTCACACATACCCTTCCGAGCAGTATTTTCAGTTCCGGGTCGTCACAGACCCGACCAGGGAAGAGATCCGATACTATCTGAATGGCAACCTGCGCTCCACCCGCTCTTACACATCCGGAACCACCTTCGGCTCCTTCCTGATGATCCATGGTAACAGCGGAGAAGGAGGCCGGATTGACATCGACAATGTGTCTGTAAAACGTCTTCACTCCCCCTTCACCTGGCTCTCGCCGGAAAAATACGGAGGAGTTGTAGAACCTGGCGAATCAGATCAGCTGCTACTCGACTTCTTAACTGCCGGGGTGGATAGCGGTACGTATGAAGGTGTGTTGATTATCCGTACCAACGACAGCCAGAACAGCCGGCGTGAAATCCCGATCACCCTGACTGTTTCCGGAGAGGTTGCAAGCTCTGAGGAGATTTTTCTTGAACAAAACTACCCGAACCCGTTTTCACCGTCAGAATCCGGGACTACCATTGAGTTCTCAATTCCCACGGAGTCCAGGGTCCGGGTTGAACTCTATTCGATATCGGGGCGGCGGGTACGAACCTTGTTTTACGACCAGCTTACTGCCGGAACACACCGGATTCCAATTCAGGCCGATGGGTTGGCAAGCGGCGTCTACATCTATCAGGTACAGACCGACAGCCACGCCGAGAGTAAAAAAATGATACTGATTAACTGACGCATCACCGGTGTTTTTCATAGAGCCTGGGAGACAACCTCTTTGTAATCCCGTCCATACGCTCCCCGGAAAGAGACTGTTGCGCTGATTTCAGAACCTCATCCAGCTGTTTCTCTGTCCGTATTCCTGCCACAGCCGAAGATACGGCATCGTGTGAGCGGACAAACTGTAGTGCAGCCGCAATCGGTTTTCCTGTCTCCAGTAACTCTTCCTGGAGCCCTTTTACCTCTTCTTCAGAATATCCCAGATACTCTTTCGCCGGCTTGTCTGCCAGCAGCCCCTTCGCCAATGTCCCTCTGGCCAGCACCCCGACACCAGCCTTCCGGAGAAGCTCCAGACAGCTCTCTTCCGGGCGGCGGTCGAGCAGGCTGTACTGCATCATAACCGTCGCAATGGACGAGCGCCGGACATATTCGCGGATCACATTCGGCCGGATGGAAGAGATCCCGTAGTAACGGATTTTTCCCTGCTTCTGCAGGGCTTCAAAGGCCTCAACCACTTCATCCAGTGGATCATCAATGGTTCCGCCATGCAGTTGCAGCAGATCGATTCTATCTGTTTGTAAGCGTTTCAGGCTCTCTTCTACAGCCGATAGGATATACTCCTTTCGCGGAGTCCACTCCCATCCGGTGCCATCCTCCCGCCATCTGTTACCCACTTTGGTCGCAATCACCACCTCCTCCCTCCTGCCGCGAAGAGCCTTGCCGAGCATCTCTTCATTTCTGCCCTTGTCATAAAGATCTGCTGTATCAAAAAAATTGATCCCCTGGTCAACTGCCCGCTGAATCACTCTCTCACTATTAAGGCCCTCATCGGGATTCAGAGACATACAACCGAATGAGACGGTACTGATGGTTAAATCGGAATTGCCTACCGTTTTGTACTCCATATCAGAAACATTCATTGCGTTCAGGCGTTTACACGATATAGAATCAATCATTCTATCGTATCGTTCAATTATCAGGAGGTTTTGCAGTCGAAAGTGAGACAGTCCATCAGAAAATGGAATCCAAACCAAATATACAACCGGCTTTCAGAAGCGGGCAAAACCGTTCCAGCAGGAATCAACGGATGACTGTAAATGAAAAACATGGTATCTTTGCCAATCCTATGAACGGAATGAATTTTCTACATACCGGATTTATGAGACAACCCTCTCTGTTGATGCTCTTTCTGCTGTTTATCCTCAGTTCATGTGCTACCTCGGAACCTGCAACCGATCACGATTCAGAGCAGAATGATGAACCGCTCTATGCCATGCCTGAAGGGGGCGGAGAGGACTCTATTAACCTGGAGAGGCTCAGCGACCAGGAGAGGAGGCTCTATACAACAAGAAGCCGGTTGACAGACCAGTTCGCAGCCTTCACACATGATATGCCTGAGTCATTTTTGCAGGAGGTTGAGGAGGAGGAGGTTGATATCTTTGCAGGTTACCGGATTCAGCTCCTCTCTACAAGAGACATGGCCATCGCGGACTCAACTCAATCCAATTTTAACGCATGGGCCGATTCAACCTTTCAGGAATACGCTCCCCACGCATATATCCATTTTCGCCAACCCTATTACCGGGTCCGTGCCGGAGATTTCCACAGCCAGGAGAGAGCCGTTGAGTTTTCACGAATACTCAAATCAGATTATCCTGACGCCTGGGTCGTCCACGACAGAATCAATCCGGTCCGGGTACCTGCAGATACCGTATCATTCAATGCCCGCCGCTGATTCCTGTCAGCCACACTCTTTCTCTAGAGATTCAACTCCCGAAGCATCCGGGCCATTTTGCGGTAGACAATAGCCAGCTCCTGCTTCGTAATGCAGTACGGAGGCATCAGATACAGCACATCGCCCAGCGGCCTCAACAGCAGGCCATAGTCGACACACCGCTCCTTGATCAGTGAACCGACCTTGTTCAGATACCCGCTCTCCTGACTGCTATTGATTGTGCAGGCTGCAATCGTCCCCTTGATCCGCACCTTGTTCACACTATCGAGAGTCGCAATGGAGAGCATCCCCTCCTCGTGCAGATCCTCCATAGACCGAAAGGACGCTTCATTCGTTTTCATCAACTCAAGGGACGCCAGAGCCGCTGCACAGCCAATCGGGTTAGCCGTATAACTGTGGCCGTGCCAGAGCGTCTCCATCGGATCATCCGAATAGAACGCCTGGTAGATCTCCTCCCTGCAGGCAGTCACAGCAAGCGGTAAAAACCCACCGGTGATCCCTTTTGAGAGGCAGATGATATCAGGTTCCACCTGTGCCCGAAGGCTTGCAAACCACTCCCCGGTACGGCCAAACCCGGTCATCACTTCATCGAAAATGAGCAGGGTATCGAACTGCCGGTTGACCCAGTGTAGTTTCTGCAGAAACTCTTCCCGGCAGATTCGCATCCCCCCCGCCCCCTGTACGAGCGGTTCCATTATAATACCGGCATAGAGTTCCGGATGCCGGTCAAGTTTCTGCTCCAGCATCTCGATAATTCGGTCTTCCTTCTCATCGACAGAGTCATCCCCGATCCAGGTCTCCGGCCAGGGGATATACTCTACTTCAAAGAGAAGATCGCTGTAGACCTGGGTGAATAGTGAGCGGGCGCCGGCAGACATTGCACCAAAGGTATCCCCATGGTAAGCCCCTTCAAAAGCGATAAACTTTTTCCTCTTCTGCCCCTTGTTCCGCCAGTACTGCCAGGCGATTTTCAGGGCAACCTCCACAGCTGTCGATCCATTGTCCGTATAGAAAACCCGGCTGATATCGCCCGGAAGCCTCTCGGTGAGCTTTTCGGCAAGCTCCTCTGCCGGCTGATGGGTAAAGTTTGCAAAAATAACATGTTCCAGCTTCTGCGCCTGCTCATGGATCGCCCGCACAATAGCCGGATGTGCATGTCCGTGCAGGTTCACCCACCAGCTGGAGATGCAGTCTACAATCTTTCTTCCATCCTCAAGAGTCAGCCAGATACCCTCTCCCCGGTCAACTTTTAACGGTTCAGGAGCATTTTTCAGTACCGTAAAGGGGTGCCAAATATTAGGGTGCATGTCAGGAAAATATACGTTGAAAGTATTGCTTCAGGCTCGCCGGTGTCAGCTCGGAAAGCGGCTCGACTGAATAGAGATGATCGATCTTGCCGAAATGGCGGATCGCATCCTCGTTTGAAGGATTGCGCGGCCCGTTGAGTACCACCCCCAACAACGGGATCTTCAGATGCTTCAGATGCTCCAGGCTCAAGAGGGTATGATTGATGGTACCAAGGCCGGAACGGGCTACCAAGAGTACCGGCAAACCGAGATGACGAATCAAATCGGTGATATACTCTTCTCTGTTCAGGGGTACGGCCAGTCCGCCGGCTCCCTCCACAATCAGATGGTTTTGCGTGTAACCGGGCAGCCGAAACTTCTGAAGCGATATCTCAATCCCCTCCCGTTCTGCCGCAGCATGCGGGCTCATGGGTGCCTTCAGCTTGTAAGTTTCCGGGTAAAAATAGCTTGTCGGAAGGCCGGACCACTCCTGAACCGACTTCGTATCCGTTGAAGGTTCAACACCTGCCTGAACAGGTTTCCAGTACCCCGCATTCAGCCCTTTGCAGAGAAGTGCGGAGATTACGGTTTTCCCTACATCGGTATCCGTCCCTGAGACAACAAAGGCGGGGGGGAAAAGCAGTGGTTTTGAATGTTCGTCTGACTGTTTCATAGATCCCGTTTAACTGCCAGGAATATAAGATGGTAGGTGATGGAGATTTCTGGCCCCGATTTCCGGTCCCAATGAGTGATCAATCGCCAAAACTGAGACGGCGTAAGCTGTTTCCCGCTTCTGGAGGCGGAAGCTCCGATCCGCTTGAGATGCCGGAAAAATTCAAGCGAACCCTGATACCGGGTGGTATCGCTGTCTTCATAATAATCCACTCTGGCCGGGCCCATGGAGAGTTTTATCACCAGCTCCTCCGTAACCGGCATCGGGTTTCCCGTCCAGGGAATACCCACCTCCCGGCAGGCGCTTCTCCATTCTGGAAACGACTCATGGCCGGGAAAAGCCATCAACAACAACCCTCCGGGTTTGAGGGCGTGCAGGTAACGCTCCAGGGTATAGGCTGGTTCGGAGAACCACTGGGCAACAAAATTACCAGTAACCAGGGCGTACCGGCCGGCCGGCGGCTCCCACTCTTCCGCATCGAGCACCCGGAATGTGACATTATCTGCTTCCGGCGACACAGACGCTTTACAAGCGCGGATCATCTCTGGTGAAAGATCTGTCACATCAAGAGTACGGCCTGGAAACAGTGCAGCCAACTCACGGCTGTAAAATCCGGTTCCGGCGCCGAGCTCCAGAACCGGGCCCGATGGCAGCGTCAGTTTCCACGGCTCCAGGGAGGCCGCCAAACGCCGGGCTGTACGTCGCTGAACGCCTGCCTCCCGTTCATAACAGCCCGTTGATGCCGAAAAGTGTTCCCGGACCGCCTCTTTTCCAAAATTCGATTGTGTCTCTGTCATATCCCTGTTCCGATTATCGGCTTGAGAAAGTTCATACAGACCTCCGAATGGGTAAACGGGAGAGCATGTCCGGCCTGTTTGACTTCATAGTACCGGCTCCGGCCGGCCAACCGCTGATAGAGCTCCCGTCCCAGTTCATTGGGCACTACCGCATCCTCTCCGCCGTGAAAGATCGTAAATGCTGGGATGGATCGAAACCTCTCGATGGAGATCCGGTCATGCTGTATCCGGTTCAGGTCATCCAGCAGCAGATCGTGATCGACCGAAACAGGTGGAGAGAGTGCACGTTCTGACGGATAAAAAAGGGTTTCGTAGAACTTGTGGAGTACCTCGTCCGGCTTCTCGATAAATCTCCCCATCATCTGACGTACCACCATCCGTGATCGCTTTTCAGCTTCTGCACCTCCCGGATGGAAATGCAGAAAACCGGAGAAAATGATCAGATGATCCGCCGCCTCCAGCAATTCTTCCGGGCACCACAATAGCCCGAACGAGTGTGTCATCAACATTTTTTTACGTGTTCCCTTGCCAAACGACCTGCTTGTCGGCTTGCCGAAATACCCACGGTTCAGGCCTGTAAACTGAACCTGTTCCGGCAGTTCCCGGGAGAGCCGGTCCCAAAAGGAAGGCTGAAGCCCCCAGCCGTGACAGGCGAGAATCTCTATGTCATGTTGAATCATCAATCAGTGCCTTTATCAGTGAGTTCAGTTCCTGTTCGCTATGTTCTGCGGAAAGAGTCATCCGGAGACGGCTCGTCTCGACCGTCGGAGGACGGATCGCCTGCAGGAAGAACCCACGTTGATAGAGCGATCGGGAGAGTTCCAGTGCCTCCTCGTCACTGCCGGCCATCAGCGGGATAATATGCGACTCCCCCGCGCCACAGTCAAAACCGGCTGAACGCAATCGGGTACGGAGGCCAAGAGAGTTGCTCCGGAGCCGTTCCCGCTCCCGCTCCATGCCTGGAATCAGTTCGAACGCCGCATCGGCGGCGCCGACCACCCCGGGCGGCGGTGCTGTAGTATAGATAAAACCGCTGCAATAATTCACAAGCATGTCCCGGATCAGCTTGCCGCAAACAACAAATGCTCCGTATGCCCCGCCCGCTTTTCCGAGAGTCCCGATCAGCAGGTCAACCCCCTCTCTTCTGGCAGCCATGCCGAGGCCTTCCGGCCCGAGAACCCCGAACGCATGTGCATCATCCAGATAGAGAAGAGCGTGATAGCTGTCACGAAGCCGGATCAGATCCCCAACCGGCGCTTCATCCCCATCCATGCTGAACAGGGTTTCGGAGACAATCCAGACAGTACCCCTGTTCTCACGTTTCGCCTGAATGAGCAGCTCTTCAAGGTGCTCCATATCGTTATGACGGAAACGGCGAAATGTGGCCCTGCCAAGCAATCCTCCCTGGATCAGGCTGTTGTGACACCGTTTGTCCGCCAGAATCACATCGTTTCTGCCTGTCAGTGCAGGCAGAATCGTCAGATTCGCCTGGAAGCCGCTTCCGAAAAGAAGTGCGGACTCACTCCCGTAAAGCTTCGCAATTTTCTCTTCCAGCCGGTGGTGAATCTCCAGAGATCCCGATACGAGCCGTGATGCGGATGAACCGGCCCCAAACCGGCGGGTATAGTCGAGAGACCGTTCGATCACCTCCGGATGATGAGCAAGGCCGAGATAGTCATTGCTGCAGAAGTTCAGAAATGTCCGGCCGTCCAGCTCAACCACGGTGCGAGAGGACGCACCGGATACCGGCACCAGTTCACGAAACCGGTTCTCTTCTCTTCTCCTGTCCAACTGATTTCGATACGTTTTGAAAGGGTCGTAGTGCGTCACGTGAACCTACTGAACCGCCGATTGTTGTCCGTCTGACTCTTCATACCGGTCGGGGGTAAATGTTGAGTCCGATTCGAACGTACGCCCCATCGCCCGGAACTGATGAACAAATCTTCGCTTCCCGACATTCGGTGCAAACTGTCCATACTCGATCATAAAGAGCCTCTCTGTCTCCGGATCGTAATAGGTAAAATTCACAAACGGGCCTCCCATCAGGTCCGCTGTCATCTCCCAGATTCCCATCGTCTCCCAGCCGACAATCCGGTCGTCCCGATCGATCTCTCTGGTTTCAAGCCCGCGGTTATAATCGGTCTGCAGATAGGATTGAGGCCGTTCACCTCTCATATAGATCTCCATAAGAGAGTCTCTGGTAGCGTTGATCCACTCCGGATTCACAAAACCGGCATCCGGGACATCATCCTGCCACCAGGCCCACATCCAGCGGTTGTTGTTGGGGAGATATCTCCGGTATACAATCACCTTTGACGTATCAACAGTCTGTACATAGTCATGCTGCATCCGGACACTCCAGCCGTTCCGGTTCCACAAGGAGTCGGAAACTTCCACCTGCTCTGCCCGTTCATAAATACTCTCTTCCCACCGTGCCAACTCTCTGTCCAATGCCCGGCCGACAAGTTCCTCCTCCGCTCTCCGGATATTTTCGGCAAGCTCAGAGTCGGATGAAGATGTCAAAACCAGTGCCCACTGATCCCTGTACCAGTGGTTGTTCAAGGGAAAAGCGAAACTCTCTCCGGAGCGAACCCGCTCTTCCACCTCATCACTGAGAACCCCCCGGATTAAGGTGGACGCATTGGTTTCATCGTCGATCGGGCCTGCAAAGATGAGATTCTTATACTTCTGAAGCTGTTCAAGTTCCTCGTTTGACCGAAAGTCCCGGAACCGAAGGGTATAGAGCTCTTCCGGCTGTCCGGGAATCGTCTGCAGGTACCTGCCGAATGTCTCGCGAAGCGCCGCTGCTGTCTCACTTTCATGCAGGGTAGAGTCCATCACCACAAAAATCTCCACATTATCCCCGATAGCACGCTGACGATAGTCTCCCTCACATGCAGTCGAGAAAAGAAACCCCGCCAAAAGTAAAAGAAGCCCTATGTTCTGTTTGTTCATCTTCATAATATCAATCATATATTGACCCAAAAAGCTATTATCTATTAAATATCTCCAAATTTTAGCTGTTTCACAAATTGAAAGACCCTCTCTTTCCACCCTTTCTCCGGATAGTACGTGCGAATCTCATCGATCAATGCACTTCCGACAATAAATCCGTCCACTTCACGGGAGATGACAGTGGCGTCTTCATGGCTGCGTATCCCAAAACCAACCAGCTTTGGATTCCGGGTGATATTCTCATTCACACGGTCGATAAACCGCCTGACCGACTGTGCCACTTCATCCCCGTCCCTCGCCCCGGTTACACCGGTAACTGATACGCAGTAGACAAACCCGTTTGACTCCCCGTCGATCCGGCGCATCCGCTCACTTCCGGTATTGGGTGCCACAAGGTAGATCAGGGATATTCCGTTTGTTTGAGCCGGCTGGTGAATGATGGGAGACTCCTCCATGGTAACGTCCGGAACGATCAAACCGTCTACACCCGCCGCTGCCGCTTCACGGAAAAATTCCTTGACCCCGTAGCTGAGAATCGGGTTGATATACCCCATCAGAACGATCGGAATACCGGATTTGGCACGAATTTGACGAACCATTTCAAAGATCCGGTTCATCGTGATTCCATTCTCGATCGCACGGTTGCTGGCATACTGGATCGTCGGGCCGTCCGCCAGCGGATCGCTGAACGGCATTCCCAGTTCGATAATGTCCGCCCCGTTCTCTTCAAAGCCGAGCACCAGCTCTACGGTACTCTCCAGATCGGGATACCCGGCCGTGAGAAAGAGCGCCATGATTTTATCGTCCGGCGTACGGTTACTGAAGAGAGATGTAAGTCTGTTATTGTTGGTTTTCGACATAGGGTGATTCCTGTTCAGTTAAACGTATTCAGGTCAGAAGCCGGGAGCCGAAGGAAACAAAGTGAAAATATTCTGACTCCTGACTCCTGTATTCTACAGGTACTCCATTCTACAGATACTCCGATATCGTCGTCATATCCTTGTCCCCGCGGCCGGAGCAGTTGACTACCACGATCTCGTCCTTCCGGGTTAGCGGCATCAGTTTCTCCAGCCAGGCGAGTGCGTGTGCCGTCTCCAGTGCGGGGATGATCCCCTCCTTCTCCGAGACCAGTTTGACCGCCTCCATCGCCTCCCTGTCGGTCACACCGTGGTAGTGGACCCGTTTCAGATCATGCAGATAGGCGTGTTCAGGGCCGATCCCGGGGTAGTCCAGGCCTGCGCTGATCGAGTGGGCCAGCAGTACCTGCCCCTCCTCACTCTGAAGCAGGTAGCTGAGAGAGCCGTGCAGCACTCCGAAAGTCCCTCTGGTCAGTGTGGCGGCCGTTTTGTCGGTATCCGCACCCAGGCCGGCCGCCTCGATAGCAATCATTTTCACGTTCTCATCCTCCAGAAACGGGTGGAGAAACCCGATTGCATTCGACCCTCCCCCGACACAGGCGAGCAGGTAGTCGGGGCTCCGCCCCTCCTCCTTTTTGATCTGATCCATCGTCTCCAGGCCGATCACCCGCTGAAAATCCCGCACCATCATCGGATAGGGGTGCGGCCCAACGACCGATCCGATGATGTAAAACGTATTCTCCACATTGGTAACCCAGTCCCGGATCGCCTCGTTGGTAGCATCTTTCAGGGTTTTGGACCCACTCTCCACACTGCGTACCTCCGCTCCCAGCAGCCGCATCCGGTCCACATTCAGTTTCTGGCGAACCATATCTTCAGCACCCATATAGACAATACACTCCATCCCGAATTTGGCACAGGCGGTGGCGGTGGCGACCCCGTGCTGCCCGGCACCGGTCTCGGCGATGATCCGGGTTTTTCCCATCCGGCGTGCCATCAGGATCTGGCCGATCGCATTGTTGATCTTGTGT
The DNA here is from genome assembly GCA_040905265.1 of Balneolaceae bacterium. Classification (GTDB taxonomy): domain Bacteria; phylum Bacteroidota; class Rhodothermia; order Balneolales; family Balneolaceae; genus JBBDRW01. Next base: position 38,827 of record JBBDRW010000056.1, read on the forward strand.
GCCCCGGTATGGCAAAGATCCTCTCGCTTGAGATAGATTTTGGCAGCGCCATAGTACTCCGTCAACCTGTTGGCAAAGGTCAGTTGCGTCGGCCGCCCGACATACTCCCGCAGCAGGTCACGAAATTCCGCCTGAAACGCCTGGTCCTCTCGGGCGGCCAGGTAGGCCTCTTCCAGCTCCTCGATCGCCGGAATCAAAATTTCAGGGACAAATTTCCCTCCGAATGATCCGTAGTACCCTGTTTTTGTAGGTGCTTCGTATTTCATATTGGTATGTACGAGTTAGAATTCAGGAGTCAGGAGTCAGATTCATTGATCTTTTCCATCTCTTCAAAAAAGGCTTCGATTTTGTCGAAATCTTTCACTCCGGGAGACTCTTCGAGCCCGCTGGAGAGATCCACAGCCCAGGGCCGCACTGTACCGCACGCCCCGGCAATATTGGCCCGCTTCAGCCCCCCGCTCAGAAAAAAGGGAGTTTCTTGTGATAACTCATTCAACAGATTCCAGTTGAACGCCAGTCCGGTTCCACCCCAAAGCTGATCCGTTTTCGTGTCGAAGAGCAGATAGTCGACGACCCCCCGGTAGGGTTCAATCTCACTATTCAGGGCCGCTGCATCTGTCCCCTCCCCGACATGAAATACCTTGATAACAGGCCTATCGATCAACTGGCAGTAGTCCGGAGACTCATTTCCATGGAGCTGCACCAGATCGATTCCGGTCTCCCTGGCAATCATGTTGACGTCATCCAGCGGCTGGTTTACAAAAACCCCCACCGTCTCGGGCCCTTCGATCCAGTTGATGATCGCACCCGCTTTGGCCGGCTCCAGATAGCGCGGACTCTTCTCATAAAAGATAAATCCGAGGTAGTCGGCCAATGCCCCCGCCGCAAACCGGGCATCCTCCAGAGAGGTCAGCCCGCAAACTTTTACCCGAATCCTGTTGTCCTTACTGTCTGTCATCTGTAAACCATTGCGTTACAACATTTCGATCCAATCAACCGGCTTGTGCATCCTCTGTTTCCAGCAGGCCCCGGTACCCATCCAGAAGCCGCTTCACCGCATCTTCCGGAGAGGGTTGACGCATAAAATACTCTCCGATCAGGGCCGCCTGAATCCCGTTCCTGTGGAGGAGAAGCAGATCCTTCGGTGAGGAGAGCCCGCTCTCTGAAACCCGGACCGTCTTCTCCGGTGAGAGGTTCAGAAGCTCCACGCCCCGGTGCAGATCCACCTCAAAGGTATTGAGGTCCCGATTGTTCACCCCAAACAGGCCGACCAGGCTCCAGTTGAGCATCTCCACCTCCTCCAGACTGTAGCACTCCACCAGTGCATCCAGCCCGAACTCACGGCTGGCGTGCAGCAGCTCCTCAAGTTGTGAACCGGAGGTGACGGTTGCGATCAGCAGAACGGCATCCGCGCCGTACGCCCTCGCCTCCTTCACCTGATAGGGTTCGACAATAAAATCTTTGCGCAACAAAGGGATAGGGACTTCTTTTGAAATTTCATTCAGATACTTCAGGTCCCCTTGAAAAAACGGAACGTCCGTCAACACCGAAATGGCAGAGGCCCCTCCGTCCAGGTACCCGGCGGCGATCTTCAACGGATCGAAATCCTCACGGATTACCCCTTTTGAGGGAGACGCTTTCTTCACTTCGGCGATAATCGATATCTCCTCTCCCCTCAGCGCATCGGCGAAACCAAGCCGCGTCTTTTCATACTGCTCCAGCGACTCCAGGTCGCGAAACGTCACCTCCCGCTTTCTTCGGGAGAGATCCTCCCGCGTCTTCTCAACAATCTGTTCCAGTATAGAACTCATCGTTCCAGAATTATCAAATTACAGTCGTTTACCCGATGCCTGCCCGCCCCGATCAATCCGGCCCAGGCAGATACCAGGCTCCTGCCGGGAAAACCAGGCCGGTCACCCTCCGGCTTGAGACGATTGAACATCCTGCGTCGCTTCGGCAAACTCCTTCAGCTTCTGTTTGGCGCTGCCGCTTTGCACCGCCTCCTCCGCCAGGGACTTCGCCTCCTTCAATGTGGCGGCGGCACCGGATACATGAATGGCAAACGCCGCATTCAGCAGAACGATACCGGCCTGGGCATCCGTGGCACTTCCATCCAGGATCGATTGAATAATATCCGCGTTCGTACCGGAATCTCCGCCCGACAGCTCGTCTGGAGCGGCCAGCGAAAACCCGATGGCCTCCGGATTAAACAGAGTTGAAGTAAACGTCCCATCTCCTTTCAATTCAAAGATTTCTGTAGAATCAGAAAGGCTCACTTCATCCAGCCCGTCCCTGGCGTGCAGGGTATAGGCCTGTTCGGTTTCCAGGTTGGAGAGGATCTGAACCATCGTCTCGGCGGTGTCGCGGTTAAAGGCTCCGATCACCTGCCGTTTCACATCGGCCGGGTTCAGGAGCGGGCCCAGTACATTAAAAAAGGTCCGGATCTTCAACGCCTTCCGGGCCGGCATCACATACTTCATGGCGGGATGAAAATTGGGAGCAAACATAAATGCCATTCCAGTCTCACGGAAGACCTCTTCGACCCCCTCCTTTTGTAAAGTCGCCACAACACCCAGCTCCTCCAGGACGTCTGCACTGCCGCAGCGGCTGGAGACACTGCGATTTCCATGCTTCAGGACCGGCACCCCGGCTCCGGCCACCACCAGCATGGCAGCCGTTGAGATGTTAAATGTCCCGGACCGGTCGCCTCCGGTTCCACAGAGATCGACCGCGCCGTCGGTATCAACCTCAACCCGCACAGCAGCGTCCCGCATCACCTTTACAAATTCAGTCAATTCGTCAATGGTCTCCCCTTTTTGCCTCATCCCGAAGAGAAATGCCGCCACCTCTTCATGGCTGACGTCACCGTTCACAATCGACTCCAGAGCAAAACGGGCATCCTCCCGCGACAGATCCGTACCGGCCGAAAGGGTTTCGAGTACATCTTTAAACTGTTGTGCCATAATCGGTTACAATTGGTTGTTATTCAGGATGAGGATACTTCCTTACGCTTCTGAAGCACCCAGTTGCGGATGATCCGCGGCCCTTCCGTCGTCAGGATGCTTTCCGGATGAAATTGAATCCCTTCCACCGGATTCTGCCGGTGGCGAACCCCCATAATCACCCCATCCTCTGTCCTGGCCGTCACCTCCAGCTCCTCCGGAACCGAATCGGGCTGCAGAGCCAGCGAGTGGTAACGGGTTGCTGTAAAGCCCTCGGCAACATCGCTAAAAACAGATTTCCCGTCATGGTAGATCAGGGAGGTTTTGCCGTGCATCAGGCTGGGTGCGTGAACCACCGTTGCCCCGTATACCTGCCCGATCGCCTGGTGCCCGAGACAGACTCCCAATATCGGAATTTCTGAACCCAATTCCCGGATCACCGCTTCGGTTACCCCTGCATCCTCCGGGCGGCCGGGGCCGGGAGAGATGAGGATTTTTTCCGGCTGCAGGGCAGCAATCTCACTGACCGTCAGGTCATCATTCCGGATGACCCGGTAGGTTTCACAATCGGCCGCCACCAGATGGACCAGATTGTAGGTAAACGAGTCATAATTGTCGATAATCAGAATCATACTCTCATTACATCTGGAAGATTAATGTCTGTACGAAACAGGCCGGGTGCACAACTGCCCTTTCACCCTGTCCGCCCGTTTCTGTTGTTCATACATCTGTATTAGAACCACTCTGCCACTTCAATCTCTTTCACGATCCCGGAGTGGTGCAGGCCCGGATCAACCCGGTTGCTTCCCGAACCGGCTCCATGACCGATTCGGCGCGTTTTCGGGCCTTTTTCCCACCCTCCTTCAAGACATCCATCAGAAAGTCCCGGTCGCCGGCAAGCTCCTTTCTCTTCTCTCTCGCCTCCTCAAAATAACCGGTAATCAGCCCTAGAAGCTCCTTTTTGGCATGGCCATAGCCGTATCCGCCATTTCGGTAGCTGGCCGCTATCTCCTCGCGCTTCTCCTCCCCGGCAAAAAGCCGGATCAGTGCAAATACATTGCAGCTGTCGGGATCCTTGGGATCCTCCAGGGCAGCAGAGTCGGTCTGAATGGACATCACCTTTTTCTTTAACGCGTTTCCCTCATCAAAAATGCCAATCGTATTCCCGTACGACTTGCTCATCTTCCGACCGTCGATCCCCGGAACCACCGCAACCGACTTGACAATATACTCTTCGGGCTGTTTCAGGAGTTCCTCACCATAGACGTGGTTGAACTTTCCGGCCAGGTCCCGGCAGATCTCGATATTCTGTTTCTGATCCTGCCCCACCGGCACCAGGTCGGAGTGGTAGATCAGGATATCGGCCGCCTGCAGCACCGGGTAGGTAAAGAGTCCGATGTTCGGGCTGAGGCCCTGTGCCACCTTGTCTTTGTAAGAGACCCCCTTCTCCATCAGGCTGACCGGGCAGAAGGTTCCCAGGATCCACGCCAGTTCGGTTACCTGGGGTACGTCCGACTGAAGGAAGAAAGTACAGGACTCCGGATCGAGCCCGAGAGCCAGGTAGTCGAGCGCGATGTCGATCGAGTTCTCACGGATTTCATCCCCGTCGTTGATGGCGGTGAGGGAGTGGTAGTTGGCAATAAAGTAGAATGCGTCTCCCCCCTGCTGCATCCGGATATGCTGCCGGATCGCTCCAAAATAGTTCCCCAGGTGGAGCTTGCCCGACGGAGTGATCCCGGAGAGGATAGTTTTGGGGCCGCCCTTGCCCTTGCTCTTGCTCCGCGAAGTATTCGTTTTGTTTTTGTCAGTCATGTTGTCGTTTCAGTCAGAAGTTTGCAATCTTGGTGTCTGTTTTCACTGTCCGTTTCCGGTATTCCCTGTCAGGAATCGGTAAATGAGAGCGCAAGCCCCAATGCCTCAACCAGTGCACCGGCTTTGTTCCGGGTCTCCTCATACTCCATCTCCGGGTCGCTGTCCGCCACAATGCCGGCACCGGCCTGGATAAAGATCCGGTCATCGGTCGCCACCATCGTCCGGATCGCAATGCAGGTATCCATATTCCCGGAAAAGTCAAAGTAACCGACCGCTCCCGCATACGGGCCGCGCTTGGTCGGCTCCATCTCGTCAATAATCTCCATCGCCCGGATCTTCGGCGCCCCGCTGACGGTTCCGGCCGGGAAACACTGCATCAATGCATCCACCGAACTCATCCCTGGCTGAAGGGTTCCGCTCACATCCGAGACGATGTGCATCACGTGGGAGTAGCGCTCAATCACCTGGTTTCGCTCCAACACGACCGAACCCGCCTCACAAACCCTGGAGAGATCATTCCGGCCCAGATCCACCAGCATGATGTGCTCGGCCACCTCCTTCGGGTCATTCTTCAGATCCTCCTCAAAAGCCAGATCCTCCTCCTGCGTCTTGCCTCGCGGACGTGTGCCGGCAATCGGCAGCAGCTGCGCCTTCTCATGCTGGACCCGTACCAGCACCTCCGGGGAGGAACCGATCAGGGAGAAGCCGTCAAAATCGAGATAGAACAGATAGGGAGACGGGTTGACCATCCGCAGAGCCCGGTAGAGCATAAAACGATCCCCCTTGTAGGGAACCTCAAACCGCTGGGAGAGCACCACCTGGAAGATATCGCCTTCGTAGATATACTCCCTCGCCTTCTGCACCATCTCCTTGAACCGCTCCTTCGTGATATTACTGGAGAGCTTCTCCTTCTCCAGCTCAATCGAAGAGGCTGCCGTCTGTACCTGCTTCAGGGACTCCTCCAGTTTCTTCAGCGACTCATTGGCGTTCCCCCAGGCCGCTTCAAGATCCGTATCCTCATCCAGAAACACCGTCTTCATCAGAACGAGCTGCTGCTTCACATGGTCAAAGGCGATGATCTCATCATAAAAAGCCCAGATTGCTTCGGGAAGCGGGACATCTTGTTCAGGGACATCGGGCAGATCCTCCACTTCCCGGACCGTATCGTAGGAAGAAAATCCGACCGCTCCCCCGGTGAGGCGTGGAAGGTCGGGCAGGTCCGGCTCGCGGAAGGCGGTTGTCAACTGCCGAAGAACATCGAAATAGTCTCCCTCCGGCTGTTCACTCTCCCCATCCCTCTCCAGCCGCACCTCCTCCCCGTCAAATATCAATACCTGATAGGGATTGCGCCCAAGAAACGAGTACCTCGCCAGCTGTTCACCCCCCTCTACCGATTCCAACAGGAAGGGATAGGAGGCGTCGTCCCGAATGGACAAAAAGACCGATACCGGCGTCATAACATCGGCCAGCATCCTCCGGCTGACCGGAATGGCATTACAGCTTTCAGCCAGTTTTCTAAATGTTTCAAAATCCATAGTAAACCACAAAAATGTTCGATCCTTTCTCAAATCCGCAACCCGGAATCACTGCCCGGACCTGCCACCCAAACCAAATTGGAGTCTGTACATCCCGGATTGCGGGGTGTTACAGGAGTCCTTGCCAAAACCTGAACATAAAAAAACCCGCTTCAGGGATCTGCAGCGGGTTTTGAGAAAATGTTTGTGTTCAATTCAACTGTTCACAGTCTGCCCACTGCCGCTATCTGAGAGTCGGCCACCACCAGGCAATACGAGCTGAATTGATTTTCATAACGCAAGGAAACTATAAGAAGTGGTAGTGAAAAGCAACGGGTTTTTTTGATTGTGCCGGATGATCACGACTTCAATGTCCGGAAGTATGAGCTGTACAAGTTTTAGCAGCTTCTGTTCAAATCTATGGACAGTTCAACTTTTTTAATTATTCACCGGCCGATCACCTCATTTCGCACCCTAATGAGTTTCACCGATTACCAAAGAAACAACTGATGACAATTTAACCAACTACATCTCTCAATACCACCGAGAAACATTCAGCTCAACTCTGCTTACACCATCCGGTCCAGAGGGCTCATAACACCACGACCACCCCTGTTCAAAACATGGGTGTATATCATTGTCGTTTCCACTCTCTTGTGCCCAAGTAATTCCTGAACTGTACGGATATCATAACCATGTCCAAGCAAGTGGGTAGCAAATGAGTGTCTGAATGTATGAGCACTGACCTTTTTGTCAATCCCTGAATTGCGAACGGCCTGTTTAATTCCACGCTGAATAAACGAGTCTGAAATATGGTAACGGTGCAGAAACCCGGATCTCGGATCTTTTCTGCGATATCTGGATGGAAATAAATACTGCCAGGCATACTCCCGGTCTATACCAGGGTATTTACGATTCAGTGCTTTCGGCAGCAGAGTCTGTCCCCACCCTCTTTTAAGGTCTTTATCATGTAACTTTTTAACAGCCCTTTTCTGGCGTTCCAACTCGGTCAACAGAGATTCCGGAAGCATAGTCATTCGATCTTTCAACCCCTTACCGCTTCTCACTGTGATCTGTTTATACTCAAAATCAAGATCCAGTATTCGCAACCGTAAAACTTCCGAAATTCTCAATCCGCTTCCATACATCAATAACGTTGCAAGCTTCGAAACACCGCTCATCAAACCGATTATTCTCTTCGCTTCATTTTCAGACAACACAACAGGCTTGCGTTCTGGCTTCTTCGCACGCTTTAAATTGTCAAGCGAATTCACAGGGATATTCAAAACATGCTTATAAAGAAAAATGATTGCACACAGTGCCTGATTTTGAGTCGATGCTGCTACATTTCGTCTTTCTGCCAAATAGTTGAGATATGAAACGATCTCCTCTTTACCCAATTCTTTCGGATGTTTCAATTCGTGAAACCTTATAAATCGAACTACCCATTGGATATAGGTCTTTTCCGTCCGATAACTGTAATTTCTACGCCTGATTTCAGTACGGATACTGGAAAGCAGTGTTGATTGTGCCATTTCTTTTTTTAGTTATGATCCCATTCTCCAGGAAACCTTACACACGATTATATATTATCCTTCCACATTATCAGGATTTCATGGGCTTTAGAAATCCTGATAAATAGTCACATTTATCTGTTTTTATTGCATATTGAAAGGACATCATCTATTATACTGCCGTATTATCGGGCTCGGGGCATTCCGCTCAATTGTATGTTATAGTGCTAAAATGAAATAATAGTTATGGCTAATATTTGGATTACATATGCTTGGAAAGATAACGAGGCGGGAGATATAGATTATATCGCCCAGGAACTTGAGTCATCTGGCTTAACTGTAAAACTAGATCGATGGAATATTAGTGCTGGAAAAAGATTGTGGGAGCAAATATCAAACTTCATAACTGATCAAAATGAAAGTGATGCATGGTTGCTTATAGCAACATCAAATAGTTTAGAGAGTGAGCCTTGCAAAGAGGAATTTGCCTATGCGCTACAGAGGGCTTTAGAATCTCGAGGAATAGAATTTCCTGTAATTGCACTTTTTTTAGGTGATGTGGATAATTCGCTAATTCCGCCAGCTATCAAAACAAGGTTATTTGTTAGTATTACAGACCCTGATTGGAAAGAAAGAATTGTAGCAGCTGCCGAAGGTAGGCAACATGAATCATCAAGAAAACAGGTTGATCCATTCTACTTGAAAATTCATAATCAAAAAAGTGGAAAGAAGACAATAGCAATTGAAGTTCGTCCAAGAGCAGGAGTTTGGGCTCCATTTGTAGCTGCAATTCCGCTTAATGAAAAAGATGATGTAGATCCAAGTATTATGATAGGGCCAAGTAATGTTCCAACTGGTTCTGGTATGTTAGTCAATACTGGTTCAGAAAACAGTCCTGATAATAGATATTGGGTAATGGGAGCAGGGAATCAAGCAACTCCCACACAAAGCTACTACATTTGGTGTAATAAATTACCAAGTGAATTGATTTTTGGGGTTAATAATGGATCACCACAATATCGAGTTCAGTTTTAATTAATAAAAGGCACTATAACATATATATGGCCTCCAAAGTCAAGTGACAATACGCTTCCCTGGTAAGA
>JBBDRW010000057.1:0-46490 GCA_040905265.1 Balneolaceae bacterium
ACCTTGGATATCGATATAACTTTTTAGATCAATCCGTAGAACGTAATACTGATGCAGTTTTCCTGCCAAACCTCAGTTACAAAATAGAGTTCTGAACTCTATCGCAGACACACTACCCCGGGAACAGCCGCTTAACGGGCAGACTTCACCTCTACGCCAACAAGATGCATTTGACCGGCCAGCGTTTCCCAGGAGTGGGTGGCTCCATCCATCCAGAACACTTGTGCGGGATTGAGGTCAGAAATCATGGACGAGCCATCGGAATCAGTCGTCCTGAATCGGGACTTCTCAAGACTCACCATGACGGTTGGTGGATGTGTATGCATCGCACTTCCGGCACCCGGAGAAGCCAGTGCTTCGAAGACGCGAACGTGTTCGTTATTCATGATCACGTTATAGTGTGTCGGGTCCACAGAAACAGCATCATTCGGATCTTCCGAAGTGTCTCCGGCCGGATCACCTGCCTGAACAGCTGACTTAATCTCGATACCTATGCCATGTAACTCTCCGGCGAGCAGTTCCCAGGAGTGTTCTCCACTATCCAGCCACGATATCTCTGAGGGGTTGATGTCAACAATCATAGAGGAACCATCAGTCTCAGTCATTCTGAACCGGGCCTTGGTGAGGTGGATAAACATCCTTGGAGGATGGGTATGCATTGGGCTTCTGGCACCTGGAGAAGCCAGTGCCTCATATATTCGCACGTGATCGTTCTCGAAGATGACATTGTGATGGTTGGGATCGACATCTGCCGCATCACCGGCACTCTGGGCTATTGCGGTGCTGGTTCCACCAAAAATGAATAGAAGAATAAGACTCAATTGAATTTTCATCAGGTATTGATTTTACATATTATGATTATGCTAATTTTCATATCCAGTTGTAGAAGGCCGGCTGGCTGATCTCGTGGACCCGGCAGATGTCGGCTACTTCCCGGCCTTTATCGTGTTCGGATTGAACTCTCAGCATCTGAGTTCCACTGTGCCTGGATAATTTTATGGTTCTCCAATGTAGGTTTTTTTTCCATTTATTCTCGCTTTGGTTTTTGGAGACACACGAAATGGGTATGTACCTGAATAAGTGACTAATAGGAATATGCTTCCACTCTCTATTTTGGATCTTGCGGTTGTAATCGAAGGCGGTTCGGCACGTGAAGCCATTAAGAACAGCCGGCTTCTGGCACAACAAGCGGAAGAGATGGGCTACCACCGATTTTGGATGGCGGAGCATCACAACATGGAGAATATCGCCAGCTCTGCGACATCTGTATTGCTAGGGCATATTGCTGATGCAACCAAAAATATTCGGGTCGGTTCAGGCGGTATCATGCTGCCCAATCACTCACCGTTGATTATTGCTGAACAGTTTGGAACGCTGGCTACCATCTATCCGAACAGGGTTGATTTGGGGCTTGGACGGGCTCCGGGAACGGATCAGGTAACGGCGGGTGCTATTCGTCCCGACCGGATGCAACAGGTTCAGAACTTTCCACAGAATGTTCGTCAACTGCAGAAATATCTATCAAAAGACAACAGCGACAGCAAAGTACGGGTATTCCCTGGTGAAGGGACAGAAGTGCCAATCTGGATTCTGGGGTCCAGTACAGACAGCGCATTCCTCGCTGCAGAACTCGGCCTGCCATATGCCTTTGCAAGCCATTTTTCACCTCAACAGCTTGATCCTGCACTCCGAATCTACAGGGAGCGGTTCAAGGCTTCTGAACAGCTTGAGAATCCATACGTTATGCCGTGCGTGAATGTGATCATCGCAGATACTGACGAAGAGGCAGAGTTTCTCTCCACATCGATGCTCCAAATGTTTATGGGTGTGGTAACCGGCGACCGATCACCGATGAAACCACCGGTTGACAGCATGGAGGAAATCTGGAATGAGCATACCAGGTACGCTGTCCGAAAGATGCTGGCCTGCTCCTTTATCGGGGGCACGGAGAGTGTAAGAGGTGATATTGAGCAGTTTATGGATCAGACCGGGGCTGATGAGCTGATGGTTTCAACCTACATGTATGATCACGAACAGAGAGTCAAATCATACAAACTGCTTGCGAATATGATGAGTAATTGAGCTTATTGTATCCAGCAGATATGTACCAAGTCATTTCTAACCATGTAATATTTACTCACAATGACACACAGCCGGCTACTCAACTTCATCTGCTCCGTAGTCCTGGGAGTAACGATTGCTCTTGGAGGCCAGACGTTGCTTTGGGCGCAACAACCTATTCACTGGGATCAGGCTCTTGATCAGTCTCCGGACTGGTATGCAGGCAGTGAAGCGATCCGAATTGCCGAGAATCTACGTGTCTATCAGACCGAATACGGTGGCTGGCCAAAAAATATTGACATGGCCAGAGAACTTACCGACGCTGACCGGGCTGAGATCCGGAATGAACAGGCGATTCAGGGAACAGAACTCAGCTATTCTACCATCGATAACGGGGCAACCCTTACACAGCTTCGTTTTTTGGCCCGGGTTTATGAAGCAACCGGACACGAGCCGTATGCAGAGAGTTTTTATCGGGGCCTGGATTATCTGATGGACGCGCAATATGCATCTGGCGGATGGCCTCAGTATTACCCCATTCGGGAGGGGTATTATGAGAATATCACGCTAAATGACAATGCGATGGTTGGGGTGCTCGAAATCCTTCGTGCCATTGCAGAAGCGCGTGAGCCATTTACTTTTCTACGTGAAGAGTATCAGGCGGAAACAGCTGCAAGGGTACAGAAGGGGATTGCGAATCTGTTGCAGATGCAGATTGTTCAGCACGGTGTTCCTACGGCCTGGTGTGCTCAATATGATCCTGAAAGCCTGGAACCGGCCTGGGCACGTGCCTATGAACCGCCTTCCATCTCGGGAGCAGAAAGTGTTGGGGTTGTTCGTTTTTTGATGACAATAGAAAATCCGTCACCGGAGATTGTTGCCGCCATTGATGGCGCTGTGGAGTGGTTCCGGAGTGTTGCGATCTATGGATACCGATATGAAACTTTCACGGATGAGAATGGGAATAGAGACCGGAGGGTCGTTATGGATCCGGATGCGGGGCCAATCTGGGCTCGTTTTTATGAGCTTGAGACCAACCGCCCCATATTTTTGGGCCGGGACTCGGTTGTGCGATATGCGCTTTCCGAGATTGAGCAGGAACGCCGGGCCGGATACTCCTATTACGGTACATGGGCTGCGAGTCTTTTGGCGGAAGAGTATCCACAGTGGAAGTTATCGCTTGAGAGGCGTGCCACCGTAGACTCTATTCTTCAGAGCCAGGTTGAGGAGAGACGCATTACCGGTGGTACAGCGCTGGTGATGAAGAGCGGGGAAGTAATCTATGAGGGAGCGTTCGGATGGGCCGACCGGGAGGCGGGTGAACGGATGCAGATGGATCATATCTTTCGAATTGCCTCCCAGACGAAGGCCATTACCAGTGCGGCCGTTCTGATCCTGGTAGACGAGGGGATTATCCATCCGAATGACCAGGTGAGCAAATGGCTCCCCTCCTTCGCCTCCACAACGGTCTACGAAGAGGGTGAGATCGTGCCGGCAAAACGGGAGATTACCATCCGGGACCTGCTCACCCACACGTCGGGGATAAGTTACGGCGGTAACGAGCAAACCATGCCACTTTACCATGAACGGGGGCTCGGCGGGCCGGATGCCTACGCCTGGTATACTGCCCATAAAGATGAAGAGATCTGTGAGACGATGGACCGTCTCGGGGAGGTGCCTTTTGTCCGCCAACCCGGGGAAGCCTGGGTCTACGGCTACAGTACCGACATTCTCGGATGTGTGGTAGAGCGTGCAGGCGGCATGCCCCTCGATCGTTTCTTTGAAGAACGGATTACCGGCCCGCTCGGCATGACCGACACCCATTTCTTCCTTCCGGTTGAGAAGTCCGGACGGCTTGCGGCCGTCTATACCCGCGATGAGGAGGGGGTGGTTCACCGGGCGGTGGATGGTGCCCGGGGACAGGGCCATTATGACCATGGGCCGCAGCGCAATTTTTCTGGCGGTGCGGGCCTTCTCTCGACCGCGAAGGACTACGCCGTATTCCTGGAGATGACCCGCAACGGCGGCCTCTACGAGGGCCGAAGAATCCTCTCCCCCGAGTCGGCCGCACTGATGAAAAGCAACCTGGTCGGTTCGCTTTTCCGGGGCGGACTGGGATTCGGGTTCGGTTTTCAGACGACTGACCGGGACGGGGCCAACGGGCTGGCTTCCACCGGAACGTATGGATGGAGCGGGGCCTATGGGACGGACTATGAAGTGGACCCCCAGCGGGAGACGGTGCTGGTGCTGATGATCCAGGTGGTCCCTTACTATGGGCCCGGTATTCGTGAAGAGTTCAAGGAAGCGGTCTATCGACATTTGGTGCCGTATGAACAATAACATAACCCAAAATATGATTCCGTTTATACAACACTCAGTGACACAGGGTTGTCAGTAGCGGTTTGTAGATTATTCGACAACAGATAAATCTGAATATGGAATCCTATGAAACATCCTGCAATACAACAATACCACTATCACAAATGGGCTAACGACAGAGTTTTTGAACACTTGAAATCTCTGCCGGCGGAACTGTTTGACAACGAGATAAAAAGCGTGTTTTCTTCCATCCGGGAAGTGTTCGTACACATGTATCAGGTAGATGGAATGTGGCTGAGCGTAATGGCCGGGGACGAACTTTCCAAAACGATGGCAGTAATTAAGGAGCTGAATGAAAAAAGCAAGGGCCGGGACCTTGACGAAACCCGGCAATTGTTTGAGGAGTTGAACCGGCAGTACGAGACGTTTTTAGGTGAACATGAGGATCTTGACAAAGAGATCACCATTAAACACCCTCATTTTGGAGAGATGAGTACCCTGGTTTCGGAATTGGTGAAACATGTGGTGAATCACGGAACCTATCACCGGGGAAATATATCAGCAATGCTGCGGCAACAGGGGTATAAAGGCGTTCCTACCGATTATATTTTCTATTTGTATGAAACTCCTTGATCCTGAAAAACACACATGGGCAAACAGGGATGCCTCTTTGCACGTTATTTATTACAACTTTATAGTTGTGTAATTACATAAATTTCAATTATATTAAACTATAAAGTTGAATTCAGTAATTTGTTGTTAACCAAAAGTGACTGCCAGAAAAGATGTCGAGAAATTTCTAAAAAGGTTTAAGTCAAAGCTGAAAGTATTTGATGTTGTCTTTGTTGGCCGTGCAAAAAATACTCAGACGTTACTTGACCTGGAATTGGTACCGGCATCACGAACAAAGCTATTGGAGCAACTTGAAGTGAACGATTACTGTGAGGGTCCGTTAGAGGAGACCATGCATGGTGTAGGAAGCATGTGGGTTTTTGGCAAAGAGGTATCGGGTACGGAGATATATATAAAAGTCGCTATGGGACAAACGGGTAACAGCGTTATTTGCATTTCTTTCCATAGAGCGGAACAAACGTTGCGTTATCCATTTCAACAATCATAAATTTTGATGATGAACAGATACTTATGAAAAGTCCATTTACCGGTGGTGAAACAGAACTCGTTCGCGAACCGAGGGAATTGGAGTTCAGAAAGGAGACCTTCGAAATCATTCATCATTCACGAAGGTGTAAAGATACCGATGAGTTTTTTACAACAGAGGCACTCGACCGGTTAAATATTGTACAAGTTCATAATCAGTATAGGGATAAACATAATATCCCTTTTCCTGATCAAATTTGTGAAGTTCGAGAAAGATATGGACTCTCTGCCACAAAGATGTCAGAAGTACTTGGTTTTGGTGTGAATACATACCGGAATTATGAAAATGGAGAAGTACCTCAGGCATCTAATGGAAAACTGATTAAGCTGGCGGCAAACCCTGAAGAGTTTCAACGCCTGGTCGAAATCAGTGATACTTTATCTGATAGGGATCGACAGAAAATGCTCAATAGAATTCATTTTCTAATTGATCAGGATAAAAATTCAGATGAAAGGCTGTTAATGCAGCTCTTGTCATATAAAAGTCAGATGCCCAATCTACTTACCGGTTATCGGGAGATGAAACTTCAAAAGTTTGGGAATATGGTTGTGTATTTTGCTGAATCCATTCAGCCATTTAAAACCAAACTGAATAAGCTGTTATTCTATGCTGATTTTTTGAACTATAAAAAAACCGGATTCTCTATCAGTGGTTGTAATTACAGGGCAATAGAATTGGGCCCTGTACCCAATGGATACGATACCTTATTCGAGTATTTTCAACGGAATGATTTTTTTACCATTGAGCATGTTATTTTTACGAATCGGGAGCATATCGGAGAGAAATTTTTACCCAGTCCCAATAAACCGTTTGAGCCTGAGTTTTTTGATGAGTCAGAATTAATGAGTCTTGGATTCGTAGCTGACTTTTTTAAAGAAGCAACGACAGATGAGATTGTTGATTTCAGCCACAATGAGCTGGCCTGGAAGAGCAAAGAGAGAAAGAAAGAGTTGTTAGAGTATAACGATGCATTTGAACTGAGTATTGGGAGCCTATGAACCTGTTACGGGTTTTAACAGCCGTAGGCTGGTAGAGTGGCAGCAGTTGGATCTGGAAGTATTGGCCGGAGATGTAGAGCCATACCTTTGTGAAGCTGCCGACCGAAGAAAAGTAGTTCTGTTTGAGGATCTGATTCGGTGTTAACTATAGAAAAAGTGCATATTAATGGGACGACAGATGACAACGAATTACAGATATATTCTTGTTCTTGTTACAATTTTACCGTTTTGTATACTCGCAGATTGAGTATACTTTTGTTGGAGAAAGTAACGCAAAACTTGTGAATTCGGGGACTGTATATGTTTTCAACTATTACGAAATTTTTCCTGAAGGATATTGTTCTCGCGGTCAAGGATATGGGAAGTATGAGTTATCTGAATCAATTGTACAGTCGATATCTGCCGTGGACAGGAGCTTCCATCAGCCCTACAGCGTTACGTTACATTTTGAATGATATAATGATTAATGATCGTGATACGATCGTTGAATGCGGCGCTGGCATATCATCTATTTACATTGGAGCGCTTCTGAATCAGATCGGGAATGACAAGAAGAAACTCTATACGATAGATCACGATGAGAATTGGCTTTCTATTTTACAGAGAGAACTGGATCAAAACTCTCTTTCTGAGTATGTCACGTTAATTCATGCCCCCCTGAAACATTGTAAAGAGTGTGCTGCCAGCAACTTGAAGTGGTATGATACCACCGTGATACAAGAGCAAATCTTTGATGTGAACATTGACCTTCTCTTTGTGGATGGGCCCGTGGCGAATAAAAAGGAGCTGGAGTTGGCCAGGTATCCGGCCCTGCCTGTTTTAAAGGACAAGCTCTCGGACGAATTTCTGGTTTTGCTGCATGATGCTCACAGGAAAGGCGAGACGAGGATCGCATCCAAATGGAGTGATGAATTGGGTATAAAATTCCGAAAGTCTATTCTTAATGGAGATATTTATATCGGATTAAAAGGGAGTTCATACAATGTTCTCTGATTTATAACGACAGATGGCGAGGAACTACAAATACTACATACTTGCGTTATCTATTCTGGCTATGGGGGTGCCCGCAATTGCCCAGGATTCAGCAGGTTCAATGGAGCAGCTTGAACAGGAGTTTCAAAATCCACCCCGGAGTGCTCAGCCAAGGACCTGGTGGCACTGGACCAACGGAAACCTGACGCGGGATGGAATTGCCAAAGATCTGGAATGGATGGAGAGGGTTGGCATTGGCGGGTTTCAGATCACGGATTTGAGCGCCGGTTCCGGGCAGACGATCCCGGAGGATGAGAGGGTGCCATTCCGAGACGACGAATGGCTCGATCACATTCATTTTGTTGCCACCAAAGCCCGGGAGTCGGGAATGGAGATGGCGCTTTTCAGTTCACCCGGATGGAGCCTGGCCGGTGGGCCGTGGGTTCAGCCGGAAGAGGCGATGAAAAAAGTGGTGTGGAGTGATACGACGATTGCGGGTTCACAATCGTTCAGTGCCCTGTTGCCGGCACCGCCGTACAATAACGGCCCCTTTCAGAATATGTCCGGCAGCCAGAGAGAGCCCTATTACAGTGATATTGCAACGTTTGCCTATCGCACACCGCCGGCTGCAACAAACAGGAGGGAAGCTCAACCCATTGTTACAACCTGGGAAGGGGTGATCGACGGCAGTGCGCTGATGGATCAGGACTACAACAGTTCGATAACCATTACTCCGCCGGAAAACGGAGGCCCTGCATGGGTTGAGTTTGAGTTTTCTGAACCATTAGACGCAAGAGCCATTACCGTTTCATCCCGGCAAAAAATTCCATTTGGCCGGGTAGTAGCAAGCAGCGATGGGGTAAATTACCAATCGCTGGCGGTTCTCCCGGGCCCACAGAATTATCGTGCAGGGAATGTACAGACCTACTCATTTCCCCTGACATCTGCCCGGTTTTTCCGGGTTGAAATTACAGATGCTGCCATGAGCCCGGATGCGGTGATGAACCAGCCGGAACCGGAACCCGGTGACTCCTATACATTTGTCGAAATGAAGCTGCACTCGGAGGCCTATGTAAATCGCTGGGAAGATAAAGCCGGATATTTCCGGTTTTTGTTTGATTATGAATCCACACCGACGCCTCCGTTTGATTCATCGGCGGTTATTGATCCGTCTGGTATCGTCAATCTGACCTCCTATGTCGATGAAAACGGCAGACTGAACTGGGAGGTGCCTGAAGGTAACTGGACCATCCTGCGAATGGGATATTCGCTGACGGGGGCCCAGAACCGGCCGGCACGACAGGGAGGCTTGGGGTATGAAGTGGATAAGCTCAATCCGGATTACGTCAGAAGTTATCTTGATGGCTATCTGGAGCCAATTGCGGAGAGGCTTGGAGAGCTCTATGGCACCAGCCTGACACATCTGCTGCTGGACAGCTGGGAAGCGGGGATGCAAAACTGGACCCCCGGCATGATCGGAGAATTTCAGGAACGGCGCGGGTATGATCCGACACCCTACCTTCCTGTATTGACAGGCCATGTTGTGGGAGATTCGGAAACAAGTGACCGGTTTCTCTGGGATTTCAGGCGAACGCTTGCCGATATGTTTGCCGAGAATTTTTATGGTGTTGTAACAGACTATCTGAATGAGAGGGGAATCAAGACCTATTCGGAGGCGTCGGGAGTCTCGCTGGAGATTCTGGAAGATGCCCTGCTGAACAAGAAACATGTGGATATCCCGATGGGCGAATTCTGGGTTAACGACCTTCACCCCTCTGCCATGTACTATGAAGATATTCGTGGTGCTGCGTCTGCCGCTCATGTGTATGGAAAGACGGTGGTCGGAGCCGAGTCATTTACGGGAGGGGATTATGAATCTCCCTACAGGTTGAAGAGCATCGCTGACTACTGGTTCGCCCAAGGCGTAAACCGCATTATCTTTCACAGTACAGCCGTGCAGCCCCTGGATACCAAACCGGGGAATACAATGGTGGGAACGCATATCAACCGGAATATTACCTGGGCCGAGCAGGCGAAGCCGTTTAACACCTATTTGAGCCGGGCTTCACATATGCTGCAGCAGGGAGTGTTTGTCGCGGATGTGGCGTATTTGCTGAACGAAGGGGCACCTTCTACCATGCCGATCTGGGGGGACGGATTAACGCCTAAGCTGCCGGATGGCTATGACTTTGACTATGTAAACATCGATATCCTGTTGAATTATATGTCGGTAGATGAAAACGGACAGATTGTGCTGCCCGGCGGGATGGTGTATAAGGTGCTTGTTCTTCCTGAAACCGATAAAATGACGCTCCCTGTGCTCCAAAAAATTCAGGAGTTGGTTCACAGCGGGGCAACCGTTGTCGGCCCGAAGCCTCTGCAATCTCCCGGTTTGGTTGGTTATCCTGACACCGATCTGGCCATTCGGGAATTGGCCGATGAGGTGTGGGGCGACCTGGACGGGGAGAACCGGTCGGTCAACTACTACGGGGACGGTGTCGTATTTTGGGGATTGTCCCTTTCAGATGTCTTGTCCAGAACGGGGGTACCGGAAGATGTTGTCTATGATCGGCTGATCAACTCAAGTGTGGCGTGGATACACCGGCGTGTCGGAGATTCAGACATTTATTTTGTCTCCAACAGTAATGATCATCCCCAGGACATCAACGTCCGGTTTCGTGTAAGTGGTAAGAGAGCTGAAATCTGGAATCCGGCTGACGGGACAACCTCGCCAGTCGAATACAGAATTTACGACGGTTTTACGACGGTTCCGTTGAATCTGGCTGAGCAGGAAGCAATGTTTGTTGTTTTTTCGGAAACTACGTCAGAGACTTCTTTTTCACTGCCTGAAAAACAGGCCGAGACGATAACAACCCTCGAAGGCCCCTGGTCTGTAACGTTCCCCCCGGATCTTGGAGCGCCGGAAACGGCTGAATTTGATAACCTGATATCATGGACTCAGAGTGATGCTGATGGAATCCGCTATTTTTCGGGGACTGCCACATATACAAAAACATTCCGAATATCCCGCAGACAACTCAATTCGGAAGGCGAATTTGTTCTGGACCTCGGGGATGTCAGGGATATAGCGGACGTTACATTGAATGGGGAGAGCCTGGGAATTCTCTGGATGCCTCCCTATCAGGTAGATATTACAGATCACCTCACTTCAGGGTCTAATGAACTGGAGATCAAAGTAACCAACCAGTGGGTGAACCGGCTGGTTGGGGATCAGCCTCTGGAGCCCGAAATGAGAGTCCTCTCATCGGCTGTCCCCAGGTTTGGTGCGCCGCGGAGGCTTCAGGAATCAGGATTGCTTGGGCCGGTAACCATTACAACTGTATCCACCCAATCAAATAAATAAACATATGTATAGAAACACTGATCAATCCGGAAAGGGGCTGTTCCGGCAGACATCCCTGTTGGCCCTCCTGGCTCTTTGTTCAGGTGTGCTGATTGCAGGCCCCGCCAACGCTCGTCAGGCTCCCGACGAAGTAGCGGGGATTCCGGTGAATTATGATGAGGCACAGGTCGGCAGCTACACACTTCCTGATCCGTTGGTACGGGAGAATGGTGAGGCCGTTGAAGATGCCCATACCTGGTATGAGCAGCGCCGGCCGGAGATCCTGGCGTTGTTTAAGGAGTTTCAGTATGGGCATACGCCCGGCCCGCCGGCAGATCTGAGGTTTGATCTGTTTGATACAGGTACTCCGGCATTTGACGGAACAGCGATCCGAAAGCAGGTCACAGTCTATTTTACGGCGGATGATGAAGGGCCAAAGTTGGATCTGTTGATCTATCTGCCCGCAGACGTAGAGCGACCGGCGCCATTGCTCCTGAACGCAGGGTTTTCGGCAAATTCAAGTATGGTGGACGATCCCGCTGTGAAACGTGGTGAGATCTGGAGGCAGGGAGAACGGGTTCCTGCTCCTGAACAGGGTTTTGGCAGCCTGAATGTCCCACTGTTCATCTCCAACGGGATCGGCATTGCATCCGTGTACTATGGAGACATCGAACCGGATTTTATCGGTGGCCTGGAACTGGGTGTGATCAAACACTATCAGGATGAAAGTCAGGTTGGTCGAAAACCGGATGAGTGGGGCGCCATTTCTGCCTGGGCATGGGGCCTGAGCCGTGCAATGGACTATTTTGAGACGGATTCAGATGTCGATGCCTCACGGATTGCTCTGATGGGAATATCACGGCTTGGGAAAACCGTGCTCTGGACGGCAGCTCGTGATTCTCGTTTTGCCGCGGTCATCGCCAGTTGTTCGGGGGAGGGGGGAGCAGCGCTCAGTCGGCGAAACTTCGGGGAGACAGTAGGGCATTTGACGGCTCCGTCCCGATACCCGTATCAATTCAGTGAAAGCTACCAGCTGTTTGCCGATCATCTGAATCATTTTCCGGTCGATGCCAATTTGTTACTGTCTCTCATCGCACCCCGGGCGGTGTTGCTTCAAACGGGGGATGAAGATCTCTGGTCCGATCCCAAAGGAGAGTTTCTGGCGGCTGTAGATGCCGGCCGGGTGTATGAACTGCTTGGTGCTGAACCGATGGAGACTGATCAGTGGCCTGCACCCGGAGAGTTTGTTTCCGGGACTATCAGCTATTACATGCACGATGGCGGCCATGGAACTGCGCCGTCTGACTGGGATGTTTTTCTGGACTTTTTACGGATACATTTGAATATTTGATTTCATCTAAATAGTATATAATGAGTGACTCCAATTCCTATTCGCATCTGGCGCTTCTCAGGGGGATTAATGTCGGCGGGAATAATATCATTAAAATGGCGGACTTGAGAGCCTTTATGGAGAGCATCGGTTTCCCGACCGTCAAAACATACATCCAGAGTGGAAACGTCTTGTTTCATGCTGAGGAGACGGACATGGAGAAACTTACCGAAGACCTGGAAAAAGGGCTGTCCGAAGAGTTTGATTACAACTCAAAAATCGTTTTGGTTACACAGAAACATCTCGCTTCTGTCGTGCAGGACGCACCCGGTAGTTTTGGTGAAGAACCGGACGACTATCGATACGATGTTCTCTTCCTGAAAGAACCTCTTACCCCGGAGGAGGCGATGGAGAGTATCACTGTTCGGGAAGGGGTAGACCGTGCCTGGCAGGGGGAGGGGGTACTCTATTTCTCCCGTCGTAAAAGCAGAGCCGGACAAAGTTATCTGAATAAACTGGTTGGCAAGCCGGTTTACAAACAGATGACTATACGAAACTGGAATACAACGACCCGCCTGCATTCTCTGATGGCAGAGTAGGTGATCTGGAATTAACGATCAGTCAATCCAATGGATGTAGAGCCATCCTCGCTATGATGAACCATACAGAAGAAATCGATAAAACGACGGATGAATTTCTCAGGCTATTCGGTTCGTTGGATCACCGGGAACTGAACTGGAAACCCGATCCAGAGACCTGGAGCATCGCTCAAAACATGGATCATATCATTGTTTTGAACGAGACCTACTTTCCGGTCTTTGCGGAGTTACAGGCTGGGACATACAGGCCTCCCTGGATTGCAAATCTTGGTTTTCTTGCCTCTTTTTTTGGCAAGATGATTTATAATACCGTGAAACCGGGCGGAAAGATGAAAATAAAAACATTTCCCATTTGGGAGCCAGCAACGAGTGAGGTGCCTGAAGGAATCCTGACGAGGTTTCAGAAGCATCAATCGGCTTTAAAACAACAGATTGAGGCTATGGCAGAGTTTGCGAACAAGGGTACCATCATATCATCTCCGGCGAACCGATTCATTGTCTACAGGCTCAATACCGCATTTGATATCATTGTCTCCCATGAGCAGAGACACTTGAAACAGGCAAGGGAGGTTTTGGCACTTTTGGGAACGAAGACCGGTAGACCGTGAGATGACAAAACGAAAAAAAGCTACCCTGGCAGGTTTGCTGTTGGCTCTTGCCGCCCCGGTATCGGGAAGGGTTTAATCCTTCCCGTAAAAATGGTATTTTGAAATTCAACAGGGGTGCTGCGACGGAACGCGGCTGAGATCATACCCGTGAACCTGATCCGGATAATGCCGGCGGAGGAATTGTTAAGTACTTCTCTTCTGTTTTCGGCGGCAGCCCGTTTCCTCCACTCACCTCTGCAATCATCAACTGATATCAACGTTGAAACGTCCCCATGAGTGATATTGTAAAAAAAGAGTTTGACAAGGTCACCAAAAAGCTTGAGAACTGGCAGGGCCGTGAAGAGTGGTTTTTCAACCGTGAATTTACTGACAAGTATGAAGATTACTACGAAGGGCCTTATAAACGTGCCGAAATCTGGCAGAAGAGGATTCTTGGCAATCTTATCACGAAGGATGATCGTGTAAAAACCTTGCTGGAGTTTGGCTGCGGTACCACCCGCTTCACCCGCTGGTGGAATGAGGTTGGCATCGAAGCGGCTGGTGCGGATATCTCTCCGTTTATGATCGGCCACGGGGTTCGCCTGTTTGACGGGGATCTGGTGTTGGCTGATTCCCACCATATGCCTTTCAGGGAGAACAGTTTTGACGCTCTTGCGTTTGTCGCAACATTCGCCTACTACCAAGACCCTGTACAGGTGATCCGGGAGGCGGCACGGGTCGGGAAATACGGGATGATTTTCGGGATCATGAACCGCAACTCCACCAAGGTGGTACGACGACGGGTCCAGGAGGCATTCGGTAAGAACAGGTATTACGAGACCGCCAGTTTCTATACGCCAAAGAAACTGATCGAAACGATTCACGAAGCGCTGGGAGAGCGGCTCTACACGATCGAGTGGACGGCGACCGGATTGCCGAAATGGTTCCCGGTTCAGCAGTGGGGACTCCCGGTCGGGGATTTCTTTGGCCTTCATCTGAAATTTACGGATGTGGAATGAGTGCATTTGACGACGATTCCGGAAAAATTAACAGTGAAGCACTGGGGGATCTGATCCTGCCGTTTTGCGGCTCCAGGAGAGAGGAGGTGGTTATCGGGCCGGGTTATGGGGTGGATACCGGTGTGATCGACCTGGGGAACAACCGGGGGATGGCTGTCTCCAGCGATCCTCTCTCGCTGATTCCGTCACTGGGGCTCCGGGAGTCTGCCTGGCTATCGGTTCACCTGTTGGTAAACGATATGGCTACGACCGGGTTTGCCCCGATGTACGCCCAGTTTGTTTTCAATCTCTCCCCGGAGCTTTCACGAGAAGACTTTCGGCAGTACTGGAAAGAGATTCACCACTTTTGCAAGGAGGCGGGTGTGGCAGTCACAGGCGGGCATACCGGTCAGATTGTAGGGCAGAATTCGACTATATCCGGTGGCGGTACCATGTTTCTGACGGCTCCCCTGGATAAGATTGTCATTAGCAGCGGAGCGGAGCCCGGAGACCGGATCGTTGTTACCAAAGAGCTTGCCCTCGCCTCCACATCCATTCTGGCTATGAGTTTCCCACAAACGGTACGCAACTGGCTTGGCCGCGAGGCCTGTGAAACAGCGCATGAAAATTTCTACAGGACGTCGGTTCTGCAAGATGCGCTGGCAGCCACCGAAGTATTGGAACCCAACCGGGAATTGAAAGCGATGCATGATGTGACGGAAGGGGGTGTGCTGGGTGCTATTGTCGAGATGGCCGAAGCGTCCGGCTGCGGATTTCGGGTAGAGAACAGCCGGCTTCCGATCGGAGACGTTCCCCGGCAGATCGCCGGCCTCTTTGAGATTGATCCCCGATTCTGTGTGGGAGCCGGCGCGATGGTTCTGGCGGTAAAATCCGGTACGGAGGAGAAACTGGTACGTCATCTGGAGAGCTGCTCGATTCCGGCTGCTGTGGTGGGGGAGTTCACCGGGAAGGAGCAGGGTAATCTGCTGGTTGAGGATGATGGTGTGAGAGACGTTCAGTTCGATGGCAATGATCCCTACTGGACTGCATTTTTCCGGGCGATGAAGGAGGGATGGACATGAGTATAAAATCCGGGCCAGAGAAAAAGGATTCTATAACAACGGTACGTGGCGGGATCTGCCTGGTGCTTGATCCGGCGCGGCCGCGTACGGAACTGCTGGATCGTCTTGGGAGAGCACTCGATGGCGGGGTGAAAATTGTGCAGGTCTGGAACCGGTGGCCGGAAGAGTTTGGCAGGCAGGAGAAGGAGGAGCTGATTCGGAAGGTTCTGCAAATTGTTTACGACAGGAGCAGAAGAACCGGAAGGGGCCGGCCTGGGACTGTCGACGTTGAACGTGAAAACCGAAATACAGAGAAGGGAGAGAAGATCCCTGTATTGATCAATGAAGAGTGGGAACTGCTCAGAACGACAGCTCTGGACGGTGTTCACTTTGACGGGATACCGGCCGATCTTTCGAAGATCCGGAACGAGATCGGGAGAGAGTTCCTTTTCGGAATTACCTGCGGTAATGATCTGAAAACGGTTGTCTGGGCGGAGGAGAACGGAGCAGACTATATCTCTTTTTGTGCCATGTTTCCGTCTGTTTCTGCCGGAGAGTGTGAGATCGTGAAGCCGGAGACTGTCCGAAGGGCAAGAGAGATCACCCGGCTGCCGCTCTTTGTTTCCGGAGGCATTACGACAGAAAACCTGCCGGGGCTCAGGGATTTGGGGATAGACGGAGTTGCAGTGATTTCAGGGATATTGAACTCGGACTCACCCGAAGAAGCAGCGCATACCTATCAGCAGATATTGCAAACCATGTGACTTGATAAATGAGAGACGTATGAAAACTTCTTTTGCCGATAAATTGTGCTGCCCGATGGACAAGCACCCCCTGGATATGAAAATTATCACCAAACATGAGAACGGTGAGATTCTGGAGGCGCTGCTCACCTGCCCGGAGTGCAACCGCTACTATCCGGTCATCTCAGGGATTCCGATTATGACTCCTGATGAATTTCGGGAGCGGGCGATCGAGGCCCCTTCGCTAAAGCGCTGGTCTCGCTTCCTGGAGGAGTCCGGCGAAGGGCCGCTGCTCCCTGATGCTAAAGAGTATGGTTGACACAAGACTGGTTCACTCCTGCTGCCATTCCAGCTCCGGATATTCGGCAGTGGTTCGCCAGATCGTTGCCCAGTCAAATTCCGGCATGTTTGTTTCGGCATCTGTTCCACTCATTTCGACGGTTGTGAGGCCGGTTGAACCCGTAGCATCACCTGTTCCCGTGCCGTCTGCATGTCCGCTCGATTCTGTGTCCCAGTACGAGCTGCTGACCGAGCCGTCATTCACCCCGGTGAGCCCGCCTGTATCACTGTTGCCTGTGACCATACCCGCAGACCAGGAGGTGGTGATACTTCCGGTTACCGTGTTAACGCCTGTGAGTCCTCCTGCTTCAGACCCGGTAAGTTCATCGACCTCCGCGCGAGCCGTGGACCAGGAGTCAACGATCACCCCGCTGTTTTCACCGGTAAGCCCGCCGGCGCGGCTATCCGCGAGGACGCTGCCTGTAGACCAGGATTCACGTATCGTTCCCGGATTGGTGCCGACAAGCCCGCCTGCCTGACTCTCGCCCTCTACGCTTCCGGATGCCCCGGACTCTTCAATCTCTCCGCCATTCACCCCTGCTACTGCGCCGGTTTTGACCGGCCCGTTTAGCTGAATGCCGGTTGCCAGAACCCCCGAGATCCTTCCCAGGTTGAGGCCGGCAATACCTCCCGTGCCCGCATCACACGGATCCATAAGACAGACGGCTGTGATCTCTGCCTCTTCGATTCGAAAGTTCACAACTTCTCCTTCAGACTCTATCTTCCGGAATATACCCAGAGGTTCAGTCTGCCCGATCCCCCGGTTTATGTAGAGATTCTGTATGGTATGCCCATTCCCGTCGTATCGCCCGCTGAATCCGGTAGCCATTGAGCCGATCGGGTCAAACCCTTTCCCGTCATCCCAACCGGTTGTTTCCGAGGCATCAATCTCTGCAACCTGCAGGAAGTGGCTGTCGGGGAACAGGCTGACACGCTGCAGATGTTGTGGGGTTGCAACCTGGTACGGGTCTGCCGGCGTCCCGTCTCCGCCTTCAAATTGAGTGAAAACGGCATGGATCTCCATATCCTCCTCAATGGAAACCTGAATCGGATTCTCTATGGATTCGATATCCCCTTCCCAGCGGATAAAGTCCCAGTTCTCATCCGGGCTGGCGGTGATTTCCACTTCCGATTCATACAAGTAACCATCATCGGTTTCTGTACCGGAAATCAGTTCAGTGGAGAGGGTTCCCTGGCCTTCCGAGGTGAGCTCCAGGGTGTACTCCCGCCGTTCAAAGTGGGCCTCCAGTGTCTTGTTACCATTCATCGTGAGGCTGAATGGATTGGTACTCCCTGTGAAGTCTCCCTGCCACCGGTCAAACCGCCATCCGTCACTGGCCGGTATCGCCTCAACGTCTATATTCGTTCCGGTCCGGTAGGTTCCTTCCGCCGGCTCGACTGTACCTCCGTCCTCTGGGAAAACAACCGTGACGAGTGTGTAGGTCCGTTCAAAAATAGCCGTTACGCTCTTTGCTTCATCCACGGTGATTGTCTGCGGATTCTCCTCTCCCTCCAGGTCGCCGCTCCACCGGGCAAAGGCCCACTCATCATCGGGTTCGGCAGTCAATTGCACCATTGTCCCGTGCGCGTAGTCAGTTGTTTTGGTGCTGATGACCGTCTCCGTAACCGAGCCGCCCCCCTCGACCTCTACGGTGAGCGGGTAATCCCGTTTGACGAAGGTTGCCGTGAGCTCCTTATCGGAATTCATCCGGATGATGACCGGGTTTTCACTTCCGGAATGAGCTCCCTGCCAGCCGGAGAAGACCCAGTGCTCTTCGCTCGGGGCAGCCGTTATGGAGACGCTCGTCCCCGCATCATATTCTCCCTCTGCCGGGGTGACGGTTCCGGCTTCCGCAGGAGAGACGTTTGTGGTCAGAAAGTAGACCTGGGTGCTTTCGGTCAGGCAGCTCGAGAGCAGAACCAGGCCGGCGAGTACAGGGAAAATCAGAAGTCGTCTCATGCAGAATGATACAGGATAGATGAAAATTTGTGCCGGTAGTGTAGGGAATTTTTCAGAATGATGATTTGAAAATCTGGCAGAATCGAGAGTTTAATTCGTTTCATAAGTATCAAATTTTGAACGTCAGCTCTCTATATGATACGGTAGTCAGAACGGTGTGTTCCTATTGACCTGCAGTGCATCCCTACATCACGATAAACAAGAGATGAACAGAGCATATATTCATATATCTATAACAACCCTCTCCAATGGGATAGTACTGTGGATTGTCATTCACTCGATACTATTTCGAACCGTCTGTTCCGAATGGTCTCTTCTTTGCTGGTCAGGTCCCGGGCCCGCCATACCAACTCATACTCTCCGGGATTCAGGCCTTGTGTCTGGATCTCCAGGCTCTCTGTAAATCGCGGTGCATCGTGCTGAAAACTCAGGGTAATCGATAAATCACCTTCGCTCCGTATCCGGTCCCAGAACAGGAACCTCCGTACCGATTGGATCTCATACTCCACTTCAAAACTGGAGATGCCACTGCTGTCCGGCTCCAGGTTGTACAGTTCGAAGTGAACCACCAGGTTCTCTCCCTCCGGGATCTCCCCGGTGTTGGAGACCACAAACGGAAATCGGGCTCCTTCAACAGGTTCCGGACGACGTTCGTAGCCCATGAGCAAGTCACCCAGCAACAGGCTGCCATCCAGAGGCAACGGCTCGGGCTGCATGAGTTCCCGCTTGCCGACACCCCGGATCTCGTCCGGTATCAGGCTTTCGAAACGGGGCGGGGACGTCGGGTCCGTGTTCTCCAGTTCGGCGTAAAAGAGCTGGCTCGTTTCCGCAGAGATGAACGGAACCGTGAAGACAGAGGAACTGGGGGTGTCGCCGAAGGGATCGATAAATAGATCCGGCCGGTAACGGGAGCGGCTGATCGGACGACGATGCTCGTCGCTGAGTTGCAGTCCGTGGGTGAGCCGGTAATGGTTCAGAGATTCATCAGGATCAGACAGCCGACTCTCTCTCTGGTCCAGAACAACCGCTGTCGTCGGGCGACTTTCGATAAAGCTCAACAAGATGGGCTCTCCATCTTCATCCAGAAGGCGGTATTGATAGACCTCAACGGGAATGGGTGGAACGCTGCTCTCCTCTGCAGAGATCTGAGTCGGGGCAGCTTGCGTCTCCCGGAAGTTCAAGATCACATCCTGGCTTCTGATGCTTGTGAGAACCGCTCTGCTTCTAGAAGGATCGGGTGATGTATCGATTCTGCGTTTGAGTTCCTGGTACCGGTTTGCAAAATAGGAATCTTGTACAGCAAGGTGATTGTAGTAGATCTCGAGTAGTGTCAAAGCTGCTACACGACCCTCACTTGTATTATAGAAGGAGGATGGCACAAAGTCATTCAGGGTAACGATACGCTTATACCCGCTGATGCCTGTATCCCCGAACATCAGAATCAGGTTAAAGGCCATCTCTTCGGCTGGAGAGTAGTAGATCCAGTATTCATACCGGTGTGGCGCATGAGCTCGCTGATACAGAATATTAATAACCGTCTGCTCCATCTCTTCATCATCAATAATTCTGCGTACATCATGTCGTAATAGTGGAAATACTCCCTCATCGATTTGATCGGGTTCTCCATACTTGACGTAGTAGTGCCCTCTTGCGTCCGTCCCGTAGGGGGCATCCACAGACCGGGTAAAGTGATTCCGGGCATACGCAATTCGTTCCCAGTGCTCCAGCAAACGCGGATTGTAAGAGCGGCCGGGGACCGGGTTCAGAGACTGCCAGTACCCCCTGATCTCCCCAAGTAGCAACGGGTCTCGCTCTGTGAACATGGCAGACCACCGTTCAACCTGTTCCTCCTCCAACAGCGGCTCCAGCCGGGTCAGCTCTTTCTCTAGAGCTGGCACATGCTGTTCGGAGATCTCACCACCAGACAATCCCCACAAATAGATGGAGGAGGCCATCGGGTAGTGTCTCTTCATCTGTTGCTCCGTTGCCAGTCGGAGGTACTCCACAGCGATAGCCAGAGACGGTTCATTCAGTTCAGCACGAGCTTCTCTCCAGATTTCAAGAGCCTCTTCATACGCCTCTGAAGCCTCCGCCTCAAGACCTCGATTCAGCCACATACCAACATCCTGGCCGATATCGGGTTGCCCGAAGCCGAGTGTCCAACTATACATAATAAGTATCAGGTACCGGGATGCCATCATGAAATACCGATTAAACGCTATCGACACTTATCATTGGAATGCAACCCCTTAGAATCAAATTATCAAGATCTGTGCAAAATGCCTCACGAACCAAATCCTCACTTGTTTGTTTGCCTTTCTTCTTCATCATATCCGAAATTTTGTAGTTCAGATTATTGGAATTGCCGTCAATTCAGACATCAACCCCATTTTCTACCTCCTACTACTCTCTACAAATTAGTATAATAAAAACGATTCAAGGAGTCTACAGTTTTTGGAAAATTTACCGGGAAGGAGGGGTGGCTCAGCAAAAACTCAAAATTCAGGACACAGGAGGCAGGTTACTTATGCTATATGAAATTACTATCTATTCTCCGTAAAGTGGATTTGTTTCTCAGTCTCGTCCTCCAAGCGCCTCCTCAAGACGATCCGCCAGGATCTCCGCCACGCCATCCTGTTCTCCCACCAGGCCCGTCATGACGGTTTTGAGGCCGGGGTTCCGTTTTTCGGCCTCCCGGCAGATAGCAGCTATGTCGCCGTCGGGGCCTGCATGGCGCCCAGGGGAGAGAAAGAGCATGGAGATAATGACCGGGCTGGCCCAGGAGGTGGTGCGGTCCAGCAGATCTTCCAGGAGAGGGTCACTGAAGGCGTATTCGGACCCTTTGCGCCGCTCCATAGAGGCGGGTACAACCCGTGATACCTCTTCTTCGAGCAAGAGGGAGAGCTGCCCGGCCAGCACATTGCGGACGGCGGTT
This sequence comes from Balneolaceae bacterium, assembly GCA_040905265.1. Taxonomy (GTDB): domain Bacteria; phylum Bacteroidota; class Rhodothermia; order Balneolales; family Balneolaceae; genus JBBDRW01. Next base: position 21,405 of record JBBDRW010000057.1, read on the forward strand.
ACCGCCGGTTCCGGGCTGCCGTGGTCAACCAGGATGACCGGTGGCCGGCTGCCGGCCGGTATGCATGCCAATACCCCCTCTTTCAGAATATGGGCGATACGGGAATCGGCCGGCCCCTCCATGTCGACCAGTGGTTTGGCAATCTGTACGTCAAGGCCGGAGAACTCCTCTTCCAGCTGTGCAATCCGCCGGGGGAGATAGTCTGTAAGGGCACGGGAGGGGCCGAAAAAAAAGGGCAGGATAAGAAATTCTCTCTCCCCCTTTTCCGCAGCTTCCCGGATCGAAGGCCCGACCGTTTGCGCAGGTTCTCCGCCCAGTTTCTTAACCGGCACCTTGCTGGAGTGGAGCAGGGAGACGGGTTCAACTTTTCGGCCTGTCATCGCGCTGAGCCGGCTGGCCACTCTTCTCAGGTTGAGTGTCGCTTCCGGGCGAAGAGAGCCGTTGTCTGTCAGAAATATTCTTCGCATGGCTGTTTATTTCATTGATGCCGGGGCTTCAATGTAGGGGTATTCGATGAAACATGATGAATCGAATACCCCTGCCGCAAGAAAACAGCAATGGATCTGACTATCCTCTGAAGCGCTCGGTTTAGAAGCCTCCTCCGCCCCCAGGTGGGCCTCCTGCAATATTGTCAAACCGGGGATTTACAATATTGCTGAAGCTCGATCCGAAGGTGTAGGAGAACCCGAACGAGAAACTGTACTCATACGAGGTGGCCCGCTGTCGCTCTCCCAGAAGCCGTTCGGTATCTGAAATATCGTCCGCCGGCAGTGAAATCTGGTCGTTGATTACCTCATACTGAGCCCTCATGAATATGGAGAGGCCGCGTGTAATACGGATATCCATGGATGGGGTAAATTCGAAGCTGTTGACTGACGTATCGTGGAGAAAGGTGGATGCATCCGCCCTCAGGTCGATCTCGCCCCAGGGCTGGTCAAAACGGAGCTGGGAAGAGAGTACCTGCTGGGTCACGATTTCAGAATCCTTCAGATAGATCGTCGTCTCTCTGTAATCTCTGTATGATGGAGTTATCCGGTATTGAAGGACAAATTGTCGCTCCTGGAACTCCCGGTAGGGAAACAGGCTGTATTCGATAGCCGGGGAGGCTTCGAGACTGAAGTCAAGGTTTTGGGTACGGCTGTGACTCACTTCTGAAAAGAGCCCCAGGGAGAACCGTTGCCCGATACTATAAGCGGCAAAGCCGTCAACTCTCCAGGAGTCCCGGTTCACCTTCCGCGTTCCGGAGGAGAGTTCGATTTCTGACCTGTCAAGTTCCACCTCTCCCCGAAAATCAAATTTCCAATCTTCGGTGATCCGTTCTGCTGAAAACGAGGATTCGACTTCATAGCTGAATTCGGATTCCTCGCCGTTCATTTCAGTGCCCAGTTCGACGTCAAAGATCCAGGAGTTCCAGGGGTCGGTTTCCGGGGTTACCTGTACATCGCTCCCTTCATCAGATGCGGAGTGGATCACATCCAGATTCTCTACCACCGTTGTATTGGCTGCAAACGGCAAGAGTCCGATCCGGATAAACCGGACCAGTCCGGCCCGCTCTTCATCAGACGTATCGGTATTCGAGCTGGTGTAAATCAACGTATCTCTCCGGCTTGAAAAGGGTTCGATTCCACGAAAATCGAGAATAAACTCCCGCCCGCTTCCGGTCTCTGCTCGTGTAATTCGGAGGTAGATATGGGCATCGCTTTGATCTCGCACATAGTTCACAAAACTGACGTTCGTCCGTACATAGTCGGACGAGCAGGTGTTACAGTCAAGGTAGACATTCGGGGTGGCCGGCATCACCGCGGTCTGTGCCTGAGCTGTCATTACATTGATCACTAGCAAAAAACAAGCCAGAACAGGGAGAAGTGCGAGGTGCCGGTATGGAGTATGTGTAGATGATCGGTTCATATTGGATACAGGTTACATTGTTTGAAGCAATAGCGTGTAGTGAACAGGAGACAAGATAGGCCGGGATCTTGCTCAAACTTGGTATCAATCCTGTATCAATTCTGAAGTTTTAAGCGGCCCGGATAATTAAACTGATGGGGTACTGGCACGGTCGGAACATTTCCAGTTTCCGGGTTGTGTTTATCAACCCGGATCTGGTAATTTTTCGATTGGCCCGACAGTCTGGCTACAGAGAAGAGCTGCAATGCAGTTTTAAACTACATCTGGAGATATAGTCCGGATCAGAGCCGTGGGTTGACCGCACCACTAAAGATGGAGCCGAATGTATAAGAGATCCCGAAACTCATAAAGAAGTCATAGGAAGTGGCCTGGTCTCGCTGGCCGAGGATTACGTCTATATCATCCGGGTCACTGGCCGGGAGGGAGATCTGATCGTTGATAACCGTGTACCGGCTCGAGATATTGAACGACAGGCTTCGCGTGATCCGGATATCCAGCGAGGGATCAATCGTGAGCCGGTTGATGGAAGTATCGTGGAAGTAGTTGGCTCCGGAAACGCCGACATCAATCCGTCCCCAGGGCTGGTCATACTCAAGTTCGACAGAGAGTTGTTGACGCAACAATGTTTCGGATTCCTTTTGGAAGATCGTAATCTCGTCGTAATCCCGAAAGGAGGGGGAAAGCCGGTACTGAATAAAAATTCTACGTTCCTGAAATTCTTCATACGGAAACACGCTGTATTCAAAGGCCGGAGAAATCTGATACTCATAGGTGGTATTACCGCGTCTTGAGTACTCAAAACCGGCAAAAACACCGACCGCAAAGTGGTCACCGATACTTCGTACAATGCTGCCGTTAAACTCTGCCTGATCACTGTTTACCCGACGGGTTCCGTCTGAGAGCTCAATACGCTCCCGGTCCGGGCTCAGTTCCAGGTCTGTTTGGATCTTCCAGTCATCTGTGACACGTTCGGCGGAAGTTTCAAAGTCCAGGCCGAAGCTGGATTCATTCTCCTCAAGGGACAGGGAGGAGCCCAGTTCTATGTCAAAGATCCAGCTGTTCCACGGGTCTTCAGCCTGTGAGGGCTCATCTGCTTCGCCACTGGAGGGTTCATAGGATAGAGTCAGATCATCCAGAAGGTCGCTGTCGATCATAAAGGGTACGAGCCCCAGTGCAAGCCTTCGCACCAGGCCGGAGCGCCGTTCATCACTGCTGTCGGTATTATGGCTGTGGTAGATTACGGTGTCGCGTCTCGACGAAAGTGCGCCCATCCCCCTGTAGTCGAGTACATACTCACTGCCGGTTCCCGTAGAGGCACTGGTAATTCGCAGGTAGATGTCGGCATCATCCTGATCCCGGACATAATTGACGAAATCCACATTGGTTTGAATGTAAGTGTCATAGCACCAGCCGCTGCAGTCCAGATAGACATTCAGCATCGGGGACGGTGCGGCCTCTTGTGCATTCGCTTCAGGATAAATAACAAAGAGTGATAGTACGAATAGAATTACATACCGGCAGGTTTTGAGAATAGTGGAAAATGTAATAAACATTATAAAATAGGGGTATCAGTTGATAAGTTGATGAATAGTGATTGGTATTAACTGTAAAGATATAATCTCTTTCTGAGCCGGGTCGGTAGAGAATCTGTAGCAAGTCTAAAGATTAATCGGCTCCCGGTTTGTAAAACCTTATTTCAATTGTATGCCACTCGCCCTCTACACTGTATGAAAGATCAAATCCGGCCTGTTTGGTAATCCGATGGACGATGGAGAGCCCCAGGCCGATGGAGTCGCCGCTTTGATCGGACTTTTTAAATCGGCCGAACATCTCAGCCGGCTCTTTATCCAGCTCTTTGCCGGTATTGGAGATGTGTAGTCGCTCCTGTGTTAGCTTCACCCTGATTTGGCCATTTTCGATATTATGACGGATGGAGTTCTGGAAGAGGTTCGTCCAGAGAATATCGGCCAGTACCGGGTGGATGCAGACCATAACGTCATCCTGAAGATCCGCCTGCACTGTGAGCTCATTCAAATTAATAAACTCCTGGAAGGCTTCGATTCCATCTCTGATCAGTTTTGTCAGATTTATCGATTCACCGTTTGAAAACTCATGGTTCTCAATCTTTGTAAGCAGCGCAAGGGACCCACTCAATTTGGAGAGGTTTTTTACGGTTCGCTGCAGGGAATCTACATAACGATATTGCTCCGGTGTCAGTTCAGTCTCCGTCAGCAGCTCCAGTTTCCCCTTGGCAATTGCGAGCGGGGTTTGTAATTCATGGGAGGCGTTCTCGGCAAACTCTTTCAGGTTTCGGTAATCTGAGACGGCTTTTCGGGTCATCTCTTCAACGAATTGGTTGAGGTCGTCAAACTCCTCCACATTTGTTTTCTCCGCCGGTATCGGTTCTTTCTCCTGGAGTTGAAATCCCCTGATCCGGCGTAATGTTTTTCGAAATGGTTTAAAAAGGTGGCCGGAGACGAAAAACCCGATCCCGATCGCGCCAAGTACCTGAAGCCCGAGGATCCAGAGAAGTGTTTTTGCGACCGCTTCGGTGATATCATCCGATTCGATCATCTGTCCGTAGGTCGAAATGTAGTAACTCCTTCCGTCAATTCTCCTGTATGCGGCCACTTTCCGGTTCAGCTCCATTCTCTCCAGCCTTTCATTCCAGACCAGTGTGTCGGTGAAAGTGGTTGAGGGTTTGACCCGGTCGTCCAGCTTGTCGATCACCATATTCTGATCGCCGTCTACATCATCCCATTCCGGGTTGAATCGCCGGTCGCGGTCGATCAGGTAGGTTGCCCGGTCGATCCTTTCGATAAATTGCCGGTCCAGCTCGGCATCGATTTCATTTTTGATGATGAAGTAGGAGATCACCCCGCCCACTGCCAGGACAATGGCGGTTACGATCAGATAGATCAGGATAAACCGGGTGATCAGTTTCATCCGCCACCTCTGGATACATTAAATTTATAACCGATTCCGTAGATGTTCTCAAGATAGTCCTCTGAACCGGCGCTGAGCAATTTTTTACGCAGGTTCTTGATATGCTGATAGACAAAGTCCAGGCTGTTCAGGTGGTCTACGTAATCTCCCCAGAGGTGTTCCGCAATGGTCTGTTTGGAGAGTACATGGTTTTTGTTGGAGGTGAAGTAGAGCAGAAGATCAAACTCCTTCGGGGTCAGGTCAACCGGCGTATCGTGAACCTTGACCTCCATAGTCTGGGTGTCAATGCTGATCTCGTTTACCTCTACGATTTTGGACCCTCCCAGGCTGTAACGACGGATTACAGCCTTGATGCGCGCCTGAAGTTCCGGCAACTGAAACGGTTTGGTCATGTAGTCGTCTGCACCCAGCTCAAGGCCTGAAATCTTGTCGTCCAGGGAGTTTTTGGCGGAGATGATAATGGTGCCGGTCTGTGAATGGGCGGATTTGAGCTCCCGCAGAAGTTGAAGTCCGTTTCCTTTTGGAAGCATGATGTCGATCAGAACCACATCGTAGGTGTAACTCATCACCTTGTCGAATGCCTGCTCGTAGTCGGTCGCGACCTCGCAGAGATATCCTTCCCTGCTCAGGTAGGTAAGGATATTCTCCAGCAACTCTTTGTTATCTTCGACGATCAGCAGTTTCATAGCACTGAAAGGTACTGCGAAATTTTGAAGAAATGCTGAAGGTGTTCCGAAAGGTGAAGGGCAATCTGCTTCTGCAGGTCCAGCGGGTGGGGTCAGAGTGTGAGCCAAAGAGACGGGCAGCTCATCCTCCAAAAGAGGGTAAGCTGCCACGTCTGATCAATGGCTGACTGAGCTATTCTTCGGCATTCGAGCCGATGTTACCTTGTGAGATGACCGATGAATCACTGCCGCTTTGATGTACGTTTACATAGCCGTTGTAGACAATAAGGGCTGAATAGGTCAGATTGTCCACAGAGGTTTCATCGGCACGGATGTTCGTTGCACTCATGCCTGTCTCGCCATCCACATTATTCAGCGGAACCACAACACCGCCGCCCTCTTCTACGGAGTTTTCATGAATGTGAGCGGGATGGTCTCCCTCTTCGGAGGTGCCGGTTACTTCGATTGTAATCAGGGTATTCTCATTTTTTCGCTCCTCAAACCGTACAATTCCACTGACGCCAGATCCTCCGACACCACCGACATCCCCTGTCTGGTCAAGGTCATAGGTAACCGACTCACCCGTCAGGGCATTGCCTCCGATATCTGTTCTGCCAATTATCGTTGAAAGGTCATTTGGGCTGAGATGGATCATGAAGTGGCCGTTATAATTGACTAACTCCTCATAGGATACCGGAGTGCCGTTCCCAAGTGTTTCGACGACTGTTTCGCTGCTGCCGGTATTTCCATCTACCGGGTTTAATGGAATGTCAATGCCTCCTCCTTCAACGACAGCATTTGCATGAATGTGTGCCGGGTGTTCTCCATCATCGATGGTACCGTCCAGATCAATGGTTATCAGCGTTGTTCCGTCTGTCCGCTCCTCGAAGATGACACTGCCTTCGACGTTGAAGCCTTCTGTTGACTGGACTTCATAGGACTCTGAGTTATTTGTAAGTCCGATTTCGTCATCGTCCGAGTCTGTCACGTCACATCCCATCAGGGTAAGGATCATGAGAAATGAAAGAAGCAGACTTGCAGTGACGGAAATGTTGGGGTATAAATTCTCTGTATTCATTATTCTCTCCATGTGGATTATTGGAAGGTTTTGAAACACCTTCTGGTAAAAGATGTTGATCTTTTGAAATGATCAGTAAGATTAAAAGTTGGTTCAATGATGCCCGAGGGACTCTATATCAGGTGCCTTTGCAAAAGTTCCTTCTATAGAGTCCATACAGGTATAACCCATAAATGGTTGCCTGTTCGGCGTTTGTTCGCCGGGATTACGTGTTTTCGGTATCATTGCATCCGTTGATACTTGAATCGGGACTGATTGTTTCCGTTTTTGATCTGTTTTGTTCCGTTGCAGGAAGGGAAGGGTTACCGCTCCGCTCTGTTTTCGGGATCCGTCCGCGGAACGATCCGGATCTCGTAGAGTTGGGGCCAGAGCTTTCCGGTGATGAAGAGGCGGTCGTTTTTGGCATCCCAGGCGATTCCGTTCAGTACGTTGACGTTTTGCAGCTCCCGAACGGTTGAGACAAGATCGGTCAGGTCAATCCGGCCGGTGAGCCGGCCGCTTTCCGGGTCGATGATGGCGATATGGTCGAGGTAGAGAATGTTGGCATAGAGATTTCCATCGACCATTTCCAGCTCATTCAGTCGCAGAACCGGAACGTTGTTTTCATGTACTGAAACACGCTGAACTTCCCGGAATGAATCGGGATCGAGAAATGTGAGTGTGTCAGATCCATTGCTCAGAATGAGGTGCTCTCCGTTTTGCGTTATTCCCCACCCTTCGCCGGGATAGGTAAAACTGCCAGTCGGTTCAAATGACCGGAGGTCGTAGATGAACCCGGTTTCAGCGTGTAATGTGAGCTGAATCAGCCGGTCTTTCCAGTGTGTAAGCCCCTCTCCGAAATAGGACTCTTCCAGGTCGATTTTTTGAACTACCTCTCCTGTCTGAATGTCAACCTTCCGAAGAGTGGACTCTCCGCGCCTCCCTGTACTTTCATAGAGATATCCGTCCAGATAGATCAGCCCCTGGGTAAAAGCTTCCGGATCGTGCGGCCAGCTGTTGACGATTTCGGCGTCATACCAGACAGCGCCGGAATCGGGGCCTGTTTCCGGGCCGGAGAGTGTGGCACAGGCTGTACTTATCAGGCTTATTCCCAATAGAGGGATCAGAATGCAAGAAATCCACCGGCAGTGTATTCGGCCTGTGTGAACCAGGTTTGGGGTTGGCAGTTTTTTTACGTCCATACGTACAAAGTATGAGCACCGTTTTTGTTAAAAAGTTTTAAAATGTGCCGGTTTTTTGTTAAATAAAATATAGAGGTTGTCTCTCTTTCCGTAAACATCAGACAGGAGGATTATGATGAAAGCAAGAACCGCAGCTCTTTTTATCTCGCTGTTTTTGATGATGGTACCTCTGTATGGACAATCTGCAGAGGGAGATTATATGCAGATCGATTACTTCTATGTTCAGCCTGAGGGGTTGGATCAGTTTATGGAACAGGTTCAGGGGTTCTGGCTGGAGGTTCAGAAGGAACGATTTGAGGAGAATGAAATCACCGGCTGGCACCTTTATCGGGTCAGGTATCAGGGAAACCGGGAGAAGATCTATAACTTTGTCAGTGTAACCAGCGCCACCTCGCTCTCTGCGTATGAGGATTTGTATGGCTCCGCCGAACCCGATCCTGATAGCGAAAACGGGGAGGGCCTGATGGCCTGGCAGCTGATGAAGAATATCGTCCATTCTGAACTCTGGAGAGTTCGCAACAGCGTACTTCGTGATACCAGTATGAGCCCCAGCCGGTTCAAGGTGATGGATTATATGGATGTGGGACTGGGAAGGGAGTATGAATACCGGATGTTTGAGGATGAAGTTGCCCGGCCGCTTCACGAGGAGAGGATGAACCTCAATACGATGAATGCATGGGAGCTGTATGAGTTGATTTCTCCCGGAGGTATTCGCTACGGATACAATTTTGCTACCGGTAATTTTTATAACAATCTGGCAAATATTGAATTCGGTTTTACGGATGAACTGATTCGCGACAGCCATCCGGATGTCAATATGGTAGAGTTTTTTGAAGCAATCTTTTCAACCCGTGATCTGGTTGAGAGCTCATTGTGGGAACTGGTTCAGTTTATAGAGTAGCCGAAGCGGCCCGTTTCATGAGAACCGTGCCATATGGGTGTTGTCGAAAAATCCGCCAGGCGGGGGAGTTCCGCAAGAGGTTGGTTGACACTAGCTTCGGCTCACAAAGTGTGTTTTGCCGGGGACGCTCTCCCGAACGGCTGCTTTGAGAACCGTGTCGGCTCCAAAGAGATTGTTGATGCAGTCAGTCGCCCGGTAGAGGCGCCTCATGCGGTCATCTTCGGTGAAGAAGAGATCAATCTGATCCGTTTTGGCCATCTCGATCGTGTGAAAGCCAATTCCCCGGATTTTCTCTCCGTGTTGCAGAGCTTTTCGGATGACCTGCAGGGCACGTGGCATGCACTCTTGCAGAACATAGTCGTCCAGGTTGGTATAGCCGGGAGTACCGAAGGCGAAGGTGGTGCCTTCCCATTTGTCATTCTGGTAGCGGATGTGGCATCCCCACCTTCTGGCCCGCCGGCCGTATCCCCGCAGGCGGTAACAGACCTTTCGTACCGCTTTTACGATCTCTCCGCGTACCTGTTCGGTGTTGGTTGTCCAGTCACTGAAGGTGTGCATATAGCTCACTTCGTCGGGAATATGGTCGTCGTTATCCAGAACTCTGGCCCGATCCTGTCCGGTGACGATTTCATAGAAGAGCTGTCCCTGCATCTGGCCGAAGATGGCACGGAAAGGGGCCGGCCCCGCCTTGTGTGCTTCGGCAATGGTAGTGATGCCGCGCCAGGTGAGTTTTCGGTAGCGGCGTGAACCGATTCCCCACACTTTGTCAAGAGGCAGGGAGAAGAGGTGTTGTGCGGCGTCGTCCGGAGTGAGAAGAATCATCATTCCGTCCGGTTTCCGCAGGCTGGAGGCGAGTTTGGCGTATGTTTTGCTGTCAGCCACTCCTACGGATGCCACGAGCCCCAGTTCCCGGTAGATCTGTTGCTTGAGCCGCTGTACATATCGGCTGATTTCGCTCCGTCCCTCTTTGCGGAGGAACGTGATATCCATGAAGTATTCATCCATCGAATACTTCTCTATGTCGGGAGAGAACCTCTCCATAATCTCTTTCAGCTGCCGGCTGATTCCCTGGTATTTATCGTAGTCGATCTGCATAAAGACGAGGTATGGACAGATCTGCCATGCTTCCAGGGCGCTCATGGCGGTTTTAATCCCGAGTGCCCTGGCTTCGTAGCTTGCTGTGGCGACGATGCCGCGGGGAGTGCCGTCCGGTTTGCGCCAGCCTCCCATCGCCAGCGGAAGGCCGTAGAGGTTATATGCGCGTTGTTCGACCTGTGCGTAGAAACAGTTCATATCCAGATGGAGGTAGAGCCGCTTGCGCAGGCTTCGGTGCTGATGTTCCCTGGCTACCGTGCTGTAGAGGGTGATCCGGTGGACGTCCTGTCCGGGGTTGTAAGCGGAGGGCTGGTTGGGGTCCATAAAGAAATGATACACATATATTGAACATATATCTACTTGAAATATGTTCAATATATGTGTAAGATGGTTTCCTGTTCTGAGGAAGCTTTGCATCCCCCGGTCGGCGGGCTGGCCTTGTCCGGAGCAGAGCTCTTCGCCGGAACCGGAGCGAGCCGGTTGCACTGGTATCGTTGTATGAATCGTGTCTGCTACAGGAATAAGGAGTATTACTATGAAGAAAGATAAATATCCGCCGATCAATGTATTGAACATCGTCCGGGGCTTTTCAAGCCCGAAACTGAACCATCACATCACTCCGTACCGTTTTGAAACGAAGCAGGGGGAGCGGTTTTCGATCCGGCAGATCCGGCAGGTTCACCGTGAACGGGCCGGCAGAGGGTATCATTACCACTATGTGGTGAAAACCGACCGGGATCGGTTTTTTCATCTGGTCTTTGAGACCGATTCTCTGACCTGGCGGATGGTCCAGGAGGTAGATGAAGCACTTTTTTTCAGCGACTGAACGTTATGGTAGTTCCGAATAATGTGCTATTATCGATGATATGAGATGCAAGGGCAATCAACTATGGGGAAAGAATCTGCTGGTATTACCGGCTTTGAGTTTGATTTTTATGGTCGGGTGCGAGGAGGATACCCCCGGCCCGGATAATGGTAACGGGGGAGGCGGCCCGTCTGTTCCACGGGTTTTTACCAATGCCATTTCGAATGTGACAGACTCCTCTGCGGTCAGCGGAGGATTTGTTCTCGATGAAGGAAGTGCCTCGGTAACCGTACGTGGCGTCTGTTTCAGTACAGAAACAGTGCCGGAGCTGGAGGATGAGTGTACAGAGGATGGCAGCGGGTCGGGCGAATTCACGTCCCTTCTTACGGATCTGGAACCGGAAACTGTCTATTATGTGCGGGCGTACGCGACGAACAGCAGAGGGACGGGGTATGGCGACCAGGAGGTATTTGAAACAGAGCAGAGTGAGGGGGGCACTCCCCGTGAACGGGTCTCCCACAGTTTTGTCCAGAGAGTGACGCCGAGCAACGATCCCGGTTTTGCAGAACGAAGTTATCCGGTTGTCCAGGCTGATTGGGACGGCATCGGGGGGGACAAGAGGTGGACCGGAATGAATCTGGGGGCAACGGAAGAACCAGCTTCCCCGACGGATACCCGGGAAGAGACAGTCGGCTGGTACTTTCAGTTTAACCTTTCGAGAGGATTTGTATACCAGGGCGGGCAGGTTACTCCGGAAGAGGGGTGGTTTGGTACCATCGGGGTGAATGACGACTGGGGGGTCACGACGGATCCTTGCCGCCTTCTGCTGGAGGGGAACTGGCGGATTCCAACGGCAGAGGAGTGGGACGTGTTTCGGACGGCACTTGCCGAACAGGGCGGGATGGGAGATGGAAATCTTGAGGATGCGTTCAATTCAACGCTGCGGTTGCATGCAGCCGGCCTGGTGGATCCAGTCTCCCGGGACCAGCGTGTTGTTGGCAGCCACGGCTATTACTGGAGCAAAACGCAGGAGATCAGTATTGACGGAATCGGGCTCTTCTTTGACAGCAGTGCCAGTTCAATATTGACTGGAAGTAAGGCGTACGGAATGCCAGTGAGGTGTATTGAAGGGGATTAGGGAATGGGTGACAGGGGAGAGGGGCCGTGCGCCGTTTTTTGTTATAGCTGCCAGGGTGTTGGTTCCAGGGGACAGGGGATAACCTGGGTAAATGTTTCGTTGTAACAAGTTCGGAAGGGGATGGTCTTGCTCAGGATGCCTGCTACATACCCGACCCCATTCTCAACGTTTGAAACCCCGTCGGGAAGGGCGTAGATATTTCTGCTGATTGAGGAAAAATTGGGGGTCTCCTCTCCCGATACGGCAATAAAGATCTGTCGGGCGGTAATGTCGGTATTGGGGTAGCTGTCCTTGAGATTCTCTTCGTTTACAATCGGGTTGAACCGTATCTGGTAATCTCCGGTAATCAGCCGGAGGGTATCGGAGAGTTGAGGTACAAAAATGGTATTTCGCTGGTTGCTTTGAAGGGATTCAACATTGTAAACCGTCTGCACATCAATCAGCCGGTCGATGTTCCGTATCTCCACAACATTCAGGCCAATCCGGTCAATTCGGAAGAGCGGGGTGGGAAAGTCATCCGGTATGGTAACGGTGACACTGCTCGTCAACCCGTCGGATCGCCTCGCCGTCAACAGATAGCTTTTGGAGGGCTCCAGGTTCATAGTTGTCCAGAAGTTTCTGGCGTAGGTGTCGGGACCGTATTGAAACAGAGAGTCCGCCAGCGTTGCCGTCTCACCCGTCTCCAGATTTTCCAGAGTCACGTCTGCGTCGATCGGTTCCGGCCCGGAGAAAATTGAATCGCGAATCGGCATGATCCGGATCCACTGTGTATCTGCAGCGGCATCCAGATAGCCGAACATAGAGAAAATATAACGGTCATTGTTTGGTTCGGCAGCCTGGAACGGCTCTTCATTACAGCCTGCGAAAAGCAGTACTCCAATTAGAATGAGAAAAAGTGTGAGGCTCTGTTCAGTGAGCAGGTATCTCTGGCTGGCGGAGCGGTGAATCTGACGCGTACCACTGCAACACTCTTCCCGGACGGTAAACGGGAGTGCCGGTTCTGAAGGTACTCTATTCAACCCCGATCTTTCCATACAGAAGAAAAGATAGCAATTTTCACCGTCGCTACAAGATCACTTCTTTTCATCTGTTATAGGAGTCTGTCGGACTTAGTCTGATCTACTGCATCTCCTCGTGACAATCATCTAAGTCCGACAGACTCCTAGGTGCTGCTTTCCGGTTATCTGCCCGTTTTTTCTGCTGCTGTCCGGCGCGGCCCGGTTATTTTGTTCGAAATTGTTTTTTCCTTACTCTTTCGAACACCCTGTGGCCCCGGGCCGGACGGCCGGGAATCTGCTGCCGGACAAATCGGAATGGATGTGACATCCTCCTCCGGTTGCTTATCAATTTTTTCTACCGGCAGCAGGTTCACAGCGTTCACAGGGGTCATACATAATTCATGTAATAAGGAGCGGGTCATATGATGAAGCGAGCTGATTTTTTAAAACTGGGAACTGCAGGCCTGGCAGGAGCAGCCATGCCTCCGGTTTCGGTATCAGGGACTCAACAGGAGCGTATCAGGCCGCACCGGTTACAAGGGATGCCTCTCAGGAAGGCGCTGATGCTCGGTACGTTTCCGAACCGGGGAGACTATACCCTGATGGAGCAGTTTGAGATGTTGCGTGACGCCGGGTTCGATGGTGTTGAGCCGGGAAGCGGGCTGAACCGGGAGGAGGTCCTGGCTGCCAGGGAGGCTACAGGCCTGGAGATTCCGAGCGTGGTGGTCTCTACACACTGGTCTCAGCCGCTTTCCAGCTCTGACCCGTCAGTCCGTGAGGCAGGTGTTGAGGGGTTGAAGACCGCGCTCTATGATGCTCACGAATATGATGCCGGCTGTGTGCTGCTTGTGCCGGGTGTGGTCAATGCGGAGGTCTCCTATGACCAGGCCTATCGCCGGTCCCGTTATGAAATTGAGCAGGTACTCCCGCTGGCGGAGGAGTTGAATGTGGTGATTGCAATCGAGAATGTCTGGAATCATTTTCTGCTCAGCCCGATGGAGGCAGCCCGTTATGTCGATGAGTTTCACTCCCCGTGGGTGGGGTGGTATTTCGATATCGGCAATATTCTCAACTACGGGTGGGCCTATCACTGGATTCGTATTCTCGGGGACCGGATCGTGATGATTCATATCAAGGAGTATAGCCGGCAGCTCAGGGACGAGGAGGGGCTCTGGAGAGGATTCCGGGCGAATCTTACGGAAGGGGATAACAACTGGCCTGAAATCATGAAAGCTCTGGAGGAGACCGGTTACAGCGGATATGCAATTGCAGAGCCCGCTTATCGTGAACCCGATGTTTCAGATGCGGACTGGCTTCGGGAGTATGTCTCCGGCCGTATGGACCGAATTTTTCAGATGTAGCGTCTGATTACTCTTTCATGTAAAAAAGAGTGAAATATTTTTACATAACTTTTGCCAATCGACAAAACCCTTTCTGATATTCCTGAATACCGTACTAATATCAAGTTATTTACATTGTATTGTATTTAACTTATAAAAGTTAAACAGGAACTTTTTTCAAAGTAGTGAATGTTTTATATTACGAATTAATAAAAATTTCAATAATAAGAAGTGTTAAATGGCTAAAAAAATGGATATTAAGTTCGTAGACAGGGCTAAGATTAAATCAAGCAAGAGGAGATCTTCAAAGTTTAAACCTTTGATGGAAGCACTTGACAAGCTTGAGCCGGGTGGAAATGCTGTAGAAGTCTCATACTCGAATGACAAAAGTGTGAACTCCATGAGGACGGCAGTCTACCAGTACAATCAGGAGAACAACGTAAAAATCAAGAGTGGTAAAGATACTGCCAATAAGAAAATCTATTTTTATCGTCAAAAATAGATTGCCAGGAGGCTTTGTAAAACCAGGATTTTTGGTCAAGATCGAGGCCAGAGGGATTTTGAAACCGCAGCATATTGTGCATATGTGAGGATTTTAAAATCCCGATAACGAAGATATTGAGCAAAAAGACAGTTTTACAAAGCCTCCTATCAGTAATCAATGTACAGGCAGATAGGTCCGGGCAAGCTCCCGAAACTCATCTGCCTGTATTTTTTCCCATTGGCCTGAACAGCCCAGCTCTTTTGCTAGCAGACTGGCTACCCGGGGTGCGACCTCCATACTTGCCCTGGCATTCAGCAACAGGGATCGGGTTCTTCGGCTGAGAATATCTTCCACCGTTCGCGCCATCTCGTTTCTGGCTGCCCAGACGACCATACCCGGTGTGCAGGGGAGGTCGGGGTGTAGTGGTTTTGCCCATCCTTCATGGCTTTCAGAAAGTCGGCGTACCGCATCGGCATCTGCTCCGTAGGCCGAATAGAGACTCTCGTCGTTGTCTGTTTCACTCCACCCATGAATATTGAGTGTGGAAGTTTCGGAGTCGGTCTCTTTCAAGTCGCCGGTGTGAATTGCCTGGTTGATGGTATCTTCTCCCATCTTCCGATACGTGGTCCACTTTCCACCGGTAATGGTGATCAGGCCTGAGGGATCCGTAATCAATGTGTGGTCACGGGAGATCGATTTGGTTGATTTACTCTCTTTCGGTTTGACAAGGGGGCGCAATCCGGTGAAGATACTCCGGATATCGGAACGGCCGGGGTTTCCGGTCAGATATTTTCCTGCATGCGAGATAAGAAATTCGATCTCCTCTTCCTTTGCACTAGGTTCAAGCATGGCTTTGGATACCGCCGTATCGGTCGTGCCGACGATGACTTTGTGATGCCACGGTACAGCAAATAGTACCCGGCCATCGGCTGTTTTAGGGATCATCAATGCACTATTACCGGGATGAAAGGAGCGGTCCAGAACGATATGGACTCCCTGACTGACCTGGATGATCGGTTCTGTATCCGGGTCATCCATCTGCCGAACGGTGTCTGTAAAGACACCGGTAGCATTGATAACAACCTTTGCTCTGATGTCAATCTCTTCACCGGTCTCCTCATCTCTGGCTGTCACCCCGTACAGTTTCCCATCCTCTTTTAGCAGGCGGGTTACTTTGAAGTAATTCAGGGCGGTTCCTCCATGGTCGTAGATCGTTTGCATCATGTTGACTGCCAGGCGTGCATCGTCAAACTGGCCGTCGTGATAGAGAACGCCCCCTCTCAGTTTTTCAGGTTCCAGTGTCGGGATATGGTCTAATGTCTCTTTTCGGGAGAGCATTTTCGAACGGCCGAATCCCAGTTTTCCGGCCAGCCAGTCGTAGATCGTAAGCCCGATTGTGTAATAAAGTTTCTCCCACCATCGGTATCCCGGTACAATAAATGAGAGGTTTTTGACCAGATGAGGTGCATTTTGTAACAGATATCCTCTCTCCTTTAGTGCTTCCAGCACAAGTGAGATATTCCCCTGCTGCAAGTAACGGACTCCGCCATGGACCAGTTTGGTGCTCCGGCTGGAGGTTCCTTTGGCAAAATCATGCTGTTCGAGAAGGATTGTCCGGTATCCACGGGATGCAGCTTCGATACCGCACCCGAGGCCGGTCGCCCCGCCACCGATGATAAGGATATCCCAGGGTTCATTCGACTTCCTGAGTTGCCGGACAGTAGTAGTTCTGTTCACAAAAGCCTCCTACCTGGCCCAGTTCTTGGATCTGTTGACGGCTTCATTCCAACTGCTTAACAGTTCGTCTCTCTGGCCGGAAGGCATGTCCGGGCTGAATTCCTGGTCTGTTTTCCACTTCTTCGAGATGGTCTCCAGGCTATCCCAATACCCGATCGCCAGGCCGGCCAGGTAGGCGGCGCCGAGTGCAGTCGTTTCAGTGATGGTCGGCCGTACGACCGGAACATTCAACAGGTCGGCCTGAAACTGCATCAACAGGTTGTTGACGGAGGCTCCACCGTCTACACGTAACTCTTTCAGGCTGATGCCGGAGTCAGACTCCATGGCGTGCAGCAGGTCCCTGCTCTGATATGCGATTGAGTCGAGCGCGGCGCGTGCTATGTGTGCCGATGTGGTTCCACGTGTAATCCCGATGATCAGGCCGCGTGCAAAGGGGTCCCAGTGAGGCGCTCCGAGCCCTGAAAAGGCCGGCACAAGAAATACTCCGTCGGTGTTGTCCACCTGTTTGGCCAGTTTCTCCACCTGTTCCGATCGGTTGAAGAAGCCCAGTCCGTCTCGCAGCCATTGTACCACGGCACCACCGATGAATACACTTCCTTCCAGGGCGTATCGGGGTTTGCCATCCAGTTGCCAGGCGATCGTAGTGAGGAGGTTGTTTTTGGATTCGATCGGTTTGTCACCGGTCTGCATCAGCATGAAGCAACCGGTTCCATAGGTGTTTTTGGCCATTCCCGGTTTGGTACAGACTTGTCCGAAAAGAGCTGCCTGCTGGTCTCCTGCGATACCGGAGATCGGTATCTCACGGGCAAACATCTCCCGGCCTGAGTGGCCGTACACTTCACTGCTTGATTTCACTTCCGGAAGCATCGATTCCGGTATGTCGAGAATATCCAGTAGTTCCTTGTCCCATTTCAGGTCATGGATGTTATAGAGAAGTGTGCGGCTTGCATTCGTTACATCGGTGATGTGAACCGTTCCTTCCGTCAGTTTCCAGACCAGCCAGCTGTCAACCGTTCCAAAGAGAAGATCTCCTTTTTCAGCCAGTTTGCGGGCGCCATCAACATTGTCGAGTATCCATTTAATCTTTGTACCGGAGAAGTAGGGATCAAGGACCAGGCCGGTCTTTTTCCGGAATGTGTCAGCCAGCCCCTCCTCCTTCAGGCGTTTGCACAGGCTAGCGGTACGCCGGTCTTGCCAGACGATGGCGTTGTAAACCGGCTTGCCTGTTTTTCGATTCCAGACGATCGTCGTCTCTCTCTGGTTAGTGATCCCTATCGCGGCGACACCTGCGGCGGTGGTGTTTGCCTTGGAGACGGCCTCCGCAGCTACGCTGATCTGGCTTGACCAGATCTCCAGCGGATCGTGTTCGACCCATCCCGCTTTCGGGAAGATCTGTTCAAACTCTTTTTGTGCCCTGGAAACAATGAGGCCATCCTTGTCAAAAAGTATGGCTCGTGAACTGGTTGTGCCCTGGTCAAGGGCCAAGATATATTCCGTCATGAGGTGGTACTGGTTTTGATTTCTGTCTGTGGAACGGTATGTGTCGTACATGTCCGGCTATTGTTCCTGTCCCGCACGCTTTTGCATACCAACCGGATCTCACCACTCCATCGTTCATTCTCCACCCGCGTGGTATGGAGATCCCCGCTACCGTCGTTTCAACAGAGAAGGTTGACGGTATACCTGGAGTCGTTTCGTAATAAAAGAAATAAAAAGGAGAGATGTTGATATGAGATGATACCAGGAGTCTGTCGGATGTAAGGGATCGATTTGCCACCGCCACATCAGATTCGACGGAAGTTCGACAGGCTCCTATCGGAATGCATCTTCAAAGTGAGTAAACTCCGGTGCTTCATTTCCTTGTTGTACGATCGCAATGACGTCGAAGCGGATGGGGGACCCTTCCATTTTTCGTTCGTATAACCACGCTTCGGAGGCTTTGTAGATCTGTTTGATCTTCTGGTGGTTCACAGCCTCTTCCGGCCGCCCAAACCTGACTCCGCTTCTTGATTTAACTTCGACAAATACAATGCAGGTTTGGTCATAGGCTACTATATCAACTTCTGCCCGCTGAAAGGCGTAGTTCTGGTCCAGAACGATCCATCCTTTCGATTCGAGATAGGCGGCAGCCAGTGCTTCCGCCTCGTTTCCCTTCTCTCTGGTTGATTCACTCATTGCCGTCTCTCCGCCCGTTTATTCAGGTTTTCTCTGTTTCCTGGTCACTGCCGGATAACCCGACCCGGCTTTTGATGGATTGATGGGCTTCTGCCATGCGAACAAGTTGCTTGAGAAACGCCAGATTTTTTTTGTTGATGTATGGGAGGAGGGCTTGCGTAAAACGTTCAAACATCTCGAGGAACTCGATAAAATTCTCAATCCGTTCCTGGAACTCCTTCTCCTTCGGCCTGTCTGCCTGCTGCTCTTCGAAGGCCCGGAGGCAGTGGGCAAGATTCTCCCGAATCGGGGCGATCTCCCTCTGTTGACGTTCCCGTACAAGGATGGCAACGATATTCCAGACATCCTTTTCAGCCGTATAGTAATCTTTTCGTTGTCCCTTGAAATGAACCTTGTTTACAAGTTGCCAGTGCAGCAGGTTGCGCAAGTTCATATTGGCATTGCCACGGCTGATGCCGAGTTGTTCCATGATGGTATCGGTGTCAAGCGGTTCCGACTCGGCATAGAGCAGCGCATGGATTTGAGCCATGGTTTTGTTGATGCCCCAGGCCGAAGCCATCTCACCCCAGAGGAGGACAAATTGCTCGACTGCCTGCTGATATGGTTCGGATTCATTACGGGGCATTTACGGCTTATGAGTCGGTGGTTGTTTTGGTATCGTTCTTTTCACTCTTCGTCCTCTCCGGTGAGGAGGCAGCGGCAGAGTTGGCAGCATCAGACTCAGCCGATTCCGAAGCAGAGGAATCTGAAGGAGCGGAGGAACCATTGTTTTTCTTGTAATCGGTTACATACCAGCCATCTCCTTTATAGAGGACCCCTCCGCCTCCCGAGATAATCCGTTTCACTTTCTGTCCGCTTTCCGGGCAGGCGGTAAGCGGCTTTTCATTAATTCCCTGGCGGTGTTCGAAAACAGTGCCATCTTCCCGGCGGTATTCATATGTAGGCATAACATTCAGTATGTTTAATTGTGACTATCCGAAAGGTTCTCTTCCGGATGTTTCCCGGTGAACCGGGCCGGTATGACCCGGTTTTGTTACAACTCCATTGCCAGCATAAAGTGTGCCAAACGATCTATCTGGTACAAATTGACAAACCGTCAGAGGTCAGGAGAGTGCAGAAAATCCTTTTCGTAACCGTTTTACAGCCTCTTCCAGCTGCTCCATTGAGACGGCGTAGCTGATCCGGAACCCGCCGGGTTCACCAAACGCATCACCGGGAACCGTTGCTACTCCATGCTCTTCAAGCAGATAGATGCAGAGTTCGGTAGAGGTATTGATCTTGCTGCCCGAAGGTGTCGACTTCCCAAAGTATGAAGAGCAGTCCGGGAACACGTAAAAAGCTCCGGCCGGCCGGAAACATTTAATTCCCGGGATCTCCTGAAGGGATTCGACGATGAAATCCCGACGGCTCTGAAAGGCTTTTCTCATAGTCAGGACACTCTCAAGTGTACCTGTATAAGCTGCTTCACCCGCTTTTTGAGAAATCGAAGAGGGGGCGGAGGTCTCCTGGCTTTGTATCTTGGCAACAGCCGATACAATTTCTGATGGCCCCGCAAGATACCCGAGTCTCCAGCCGGTCATGGCAAAGCCTTTGGAAAATCCGTTAATCAACAGGGTTCTCTCTTTCAGGTCGGGCGCAGCAGAGGCGATGCTTACATGGCCTCCATCGAATACGATATATTCATAAATTTCATCCGAGAGGATCAACACCTGTGGGTGGCGTCGCAGCACATCGGCGATCGCTTTCAGCTCCTCTTCACTGTACCGGGCACCGGTCGGATTGGACGGACTGCAGAGGATCACCATCTTTGTCTTCTCTGTGATCGCTGCCTCCAGCGCTTCCGGCTTTAATTTGTAGTTGTCTTCAATGGAAGTGCGAACAGCTACCGGACGTCCTTCGGCCAGCTTGACCATCTCCGGATAGGAGACCCAATAGGGCGCCGGGATGACCACTTCGTCACCGGGATCGATGAGGGCCAGCATAGAGAAGCCGATCGACTGTTTTGCACCGTTGGATACCAGGATCTGCTCCGGAGTGTATTCCAGCCCATTATCCCGTTTCAGTTTGCTGACAATCGCTTCCCTCAATTCGGGTGTCCCGGTATTCATGGTATACCCGTGGAATCCGTCCCGAATGGCCGTAATCGCTGCTTCACAGATATGTTCCGGGGTTTGAAAATCGGGCTCACCTGCACTCAAGGAGATGACCGATTTGCCCTCCCGGATCATCTGCTTTGCCTTGGCGGAAATTTTCAGGGTTTCTGAGGGTGAGAGTTGTTGTGCCCTTTTTGAAATCATAATCATGGTTCGGTTAAACTGTTACAGAGCCTTCTACAATATGGAGGGTCAAAAATAGGAAAATCAGCTTCAGGATGCTATGGCCGGTTCGGTTGTGAAGGACAGAGTTTCACATGGCCGGTATCATGCGGAGAGCCTGTTGTTTTGTGGTTGCAGAGTCTGCTACGAATCTGCCCGCCACTGCTTCTCCCTGAATTTTCTCTGAAGGGCGGAAGCTACATTTTCAGGAACGAAGGAGGAGAGGTCTCCATTCCAATATGCAATTTCACGGACGATAGACGCTGAAATAAAAGTGAGTTGTTCGTCCGGCATCAGAAATACGGTATCTACTTCCGGAGCGAGGCGGCGGTTGGTCAGGGCCATACGAAACTCATATTCAAAATCGGAGATCTGTCTGACACCCCGGATGAGGATGTTTGCCTTTTTTTTCCGTGCAAAATCGATCAATAAACCGGTGAACTGTTCTATCTCTATCTTCTCTGCCCAACTCTTCCCCTCCAGGCACTCGCGGATCAGCTCCAGTCGCTCTTCACCATTGAAGACCTCCTTTTTCCGGTGATTGACAGCAACGGTTACAATGATTCGGTCAAAGAGGTGGGAAGCTCTCTCAAGCAGGTCGAGGTGACCGTTTGTGATGGGGTCAAATGAGCCTGGAAAGAGGGCTGTTTTGTTCATACTGTTGGATAGAGGGTTCAACCCGGTGCTTTATCTGAATCTACTGCTTCGGCCTGAAAGATGCTAACGATCGTGCGGCCGTACGGTTTTCTGAAGATGCAGTTGGTATGGCTGCTGAAGTCGTGTCGTTTGTCATGCTCCAGAATGAACCACCCATCCTCTTTAAGCCATTTTTTTTCGAGGATAACATCGATCATCTCCTCCATAAAAAAGTAGTCATAGGGCGGGTCGCAAAAGATCAGGTCGTAGGATGCGATCCTTTTTTCCAAAAACTCTTCAACGGGCCTGGTTATTGTCTGTACCCGGTCCACGATCCCAAACTGCCGGGCCAGTTTTTCGACATGACGAGTATGTTCGGGGTTTCGGTCTACAAAGAGAACCTGGTCGGTACCCCGTGATATCGCTTCAATACCGAGATTGCCGCTGCCTGCGAACAGATCGAGTGCTACAGTGCCTTCAAAAAAACGACGTGCAGTGATTACCCCGAAGAGCCCCTCTTTGGTCCTGTCGGACGTGGGCCGGAGTTCATCAGTCTCCGGAATCGGGATCACTCTTCCTTTCAGCGTGCCGGTAATTATACGCATTGGTTGAGGCTCAGTTGTTGTCTCGATTCAAACTTAACAGAATAGCCGGGAATGCCGATTCGAGTGGGAATCCGTATGTCTCTTCATCAGCTACTACCCGCATGGTATAAAGGTTGTTCATTACAACCGGATTCCCTGTCTCCGAAATAAAAGATACCAGAGCATCCCTTACTTCATCGGCCTGTTTCCCAAAAATATATGCCTGTTCATGTATGCCGTGCAGCCAACTCAGGTGATTGCCGTGATAGCTCCAGAGATAGGGCAGGTCATGGATGTGGTCAAATGGAATCGTTGTGGCACCGCGTAATTTGCCGAGAAGAAAGGAGGATACGGCGAGGTGTTTCTGATGGCAGTGAATCGTTATGTAGGAGCCTCGTACCCCGGTCAGGCGGTGCCATTCACTGCCTATTTCGAATTCACTAATAAAATCGCACTGCGGGAAGTGTTTCAGCAGCTCTCTCAACCGGTTCAGATGCTCCCTTTTGCGGATCAATAGCAGGCGAAAATCCTGGCTGCTGAGTGGAAACCAGGTTGATTCAAGCTGATCTCTGGGAATTTCACCCATCAGGATAGAGAGGTGATCTTCCCGTTCATCAGGGGTTTCGTACACAAGCCTTGGGAGGGTACTCCAGCACTCCTGGTCAGCCGGTGTTACAATTCGTGCCAGAGTGCAGGAATACTTTTTTCCCAGATTGCAGAGTGTGTTTTGCAGGCCGGTGTAGATGCCATCCCGCTTTCCAAACAGGGCATCCTTCAGTGAAAAACTGAAATCAATGCATCCGATATGTTGAAGATGATTGCCCACCCCCCCTTCATGTACGGCATAGTAGAGCTGATGGCCGGATATCTGAAGACCAAGGCAAGCACCGGTTTCATCCATGTGGGTTAGTTCCAGTTCGGAGCATTAAGCATGGTGGTCATCTCCATATCACCGATTCTGTACCCGGTTTCAGGGTCTTCAAGCAGGTAGATTTGCGGCCGGAGTGTATCGTTCAGGGTATACTCTAACGTATTGTGCGGCGGAGCCGGTGAGTATTTAAGAGAATCCGGAGTGTATGTGGATGGCGGCCGTTCCTGGAAAAGAGTCGCACCCTCTTCCACCATTCTCGGATCTGTCTTCAGGAATGCAATAAGGCTGTCGAGCCCACCTTCTGTAGGCGGGAACGTCCCCTCTGAATTTCGATACTGTATCAATGCATCTCTGACCAGTGTCAACCTGTGTTTCACCCGCTCTTCCATCTCCTCCTGTTCGAGTACGACTTGATACGGATCAACGATGGAGCGATAGAGATAATAGCCCAGAAAAATAATGGCAACCCCGAGAACAATGGTCAGGATTCTGTTACGTGTTTCTAAATTCATGAGTGTAAAGGATTAAGATTCACAAAAAAAGGGAACCCGCCTGATGCGGAAAGAGAAAATAAACGCAGACCTTCAGATATGCAACTTTAGTTATTTCTTTAATACCTTTTAACCGCACTGCCGGGAAGGTACGGCAACTGGCTTGCTCAGACAGGATGAATCGGGTATCTGACTGCTTCATCCGGTATTCACAGCACCTTAGAGACGGTTTAGAGTTTGAACAGACGAATACTCGCTTTAGCAATACCCAACATTATCAGCAACCTCTCTGTCCCCCTTCTGGGGGTTGTGGATACGGCACTGGTCGGCCATCTGGAGGAGGTATACTATTTGGGGGCACTCGCTGTCGGCGGAATGATCTTCAACTTTCTTTTCTGGGGATTCGGGTTTTTGCGAATGGGAACGACCGGATTAACAGCCCAGTCGTTCGGGCGGAAAGACCGAACGGAGACGTTTATGATACTGGTCCGGGTTCAGGTTGTCGCTTTCTCCATCGGTATTGCACTTTTAATTCTGCAACACCCGATCATTCTGGCTGTATTCTGGTTTGTTGAGAGCAGTTCTGAGGTGGAGCAGTACAGCCGAGTGTACTATTCGATTCGAATCTATACGGCACCGGCGGTACTCGCACTGTACGGGTTGAATGGCTGGTTTCTCGGCATGCAGAATGCCAAATACCCGATGGCCGTCACGATCTTTCTAAATCTGCTGAATATTGTCTGCAACCTCATCTTTATCTACGGCCTGGGAATGCATGTGGATGGTGTCGCCTGGGGTACAGTGATCGCAACCTACGCGGCTCTGCTGCTGGCCCTCATGCTTTTCTTTATCTCCTACAGGAGTTATCTGGCAGATTTTGTAAAGAGTGAATTTCTGAATCTTGCAGAGCTCACCCGGTTTTTTACCGTGAACAGGGATATCTTTATCCGGACCCTCTGCCTGATTTTTACCTTCTCCTTCTTTACGGCAAAGTCGGCTACGTACGGAGACCTGATTCTTGCTGCGAACACGATCCTGTTACAGCTCTGGATGGTTGCATCGTATGGAATTGACGGATTTGCCTATTCGGCCGAGAGCCTGGTCGGCCGGTTCAAAGGAGGGGGCGATCAACAGAAACTGAGGGAGGCGGTCCGCTATACGATGGGCTGGGGGCTTGCACTTGGTCTGTTGGGAAGTGTCGTATATGGCCTGTTTGACGGCCCGATTCTCAATATCTTTACCGATAACCTTGAAGTGATCGATCTGGCAGGGTCGATGATGTTCTGGACAGTCATGGCCCCGGCTGTAGCGAGCATTTGCTACATTTGGGACGGTGTCTATATCGGGGCAACTGCCACGGTGCCGATGCGGAATACGATGCTGGCGGCAACCGGCCTCTTCTTTTTGCCGGCCTACTTCCTCGGGAGCTATTTTTACGGTGTACACGGTCTCTGGCTTGCGATGATTCTCTTTATGCTGGTTCGGGGTGTGGCGTTAACTCTGGCTGCACCGGGATATATCTATGAAAAGAGATCGTGACGGCGTTCAGACGGTGTATCCGCCAATACACAAGAGCTACTCTGGCGGGAGATCAACTCTACCTGCGGCTGTGAACGAGTTTCAGAGAGATGTAGGGTGCAAACGGCAGCTGGTCAATCCTTCGGTGGGTATAGACATCGTAATAGAAGATGTTGGAGTGGTTATAGGTGTTGATGGCGCCAATCTGCATCGTCAACCG
>JBBDRW010000058.1:0-8754 GCA_040905265.1 Balneolaceae bacterium
GAGTTACATCCGGATCATCCATGCTGGATACGATTGCTTCCATCTTTCGCAACGCTTCTTCAAACGTTGGCCGTTGCTTTTCACTCATAATTTGTGTGATTTCAATTCTATACCGGGAGACTGTGAAAATACAGGCTCATTTTTGAACGCGTTGGCAACTTTTAAAGCCGAAGCATATTGAGCAATCCGCCGGCTGGCGGACGGTAGATGCAAAGCCTTCTACAGAATGTATGGATAGAAGATCAGCCGGTCAAACAGTTTGAGCGACTCCAGAGAACCGAGGAGTCTGACGCAAGGTGTTATCCGGTTTGTTACACATCACCGGTTCCCAGTTTTTTACAGATTCTGGCCAGTGACCGGCGCTCTTCCGGAGTCAATACAGCAAATTGTTCGCGGATTCGTGCCAGATGTTCGGGAAAATACTCCCGAATAAACGACTCCCCTCTCCCGGTCAGACAGACCTGTACGGAACGCCGGTCCTCCGGGTCCCGCTTTCGCTCTACCAACCCGTTTTTTTCCAGGTTGTCGATTACCATCGTAATGTTGCCACCGCTTTTCAGCAGCTTTTTCCCAATCGTGCTCTGGTTCAACGGTCCCAGATGTAACAATACTTCCAGGGTCCCGAACTGGCTGACCGTTAAATCATTTTCAGCAAGAGAGCGATTCAGCCGGTTATTCATCGTTTCGGTAGCACGCATCAGTTTGATAAACGCATCCAGCGTTTCAACTTCCTCTTTTGACCCTTTAAAATGCGTCCCCATACGACTGTTTCTATTGGTTTTATCCAGAAACGAGATCTTGCCGGCATTCCGGTTCAATCACATTCCGGCTGATAAACGTCTGGGAGGCTTTGCATCCGCCATTTGTTAGCTGGCGGACTGGCCTCGATCTTGACCAAGAATCCTGGTTTTTCAAAACCTCCTTTTACTTCTTCTCACTGGCCAGTATTGCGAAATTTCGTTTACCGACTTTTAGCGTGAATTCACTCCCTGAACCAAACTGAATCTCCAGCCCGATATCCGATACCTTCTCATCATCCAGTGAAACTCCACCCTGTTTGATCAGGCGCTTGGTCTCACCATTACTGTCAGTAAAGCCTGCCTCTGCTATAATATCCAAAATTCGGTGCGACGTTCCGGACGGGTAGCTCAACCTCTGTGCATCATCCGGGATCTCTTTTTGAACCACCGTCCGTTCAAAATACTCCTTCGCCTCCCCGGCAGCCTGCTTGCCATGATACATGGAGGTGATCTGAAATGCCAGTTCATGTTTGCTGTTTCTGGGGTCCTTTTCAGCCCTTTCACGGTAGTCCGGCAGCTGCTCCACAGGGATTTCCGTCAGAAGTTCAAACCAGGAGTAGATCAATTCATCCGGAATGGAGAGAACTTTTCCATACATATCGTTCGGTTCTTCATCGATACCAATATAGTTGTCGTACGATTTGGACATCTTTTTCGTCCCGTCCGTCCCAACAAGAAGCGGCATCATCAGACATGCCTGCGGGGACTGTCCATCCTGCGATTGCAGGTTTCTGCCCACCAGAAGATTGAACTTCTGATCGGTTCCCCCAAGCTCAACATCCGACTTCAGATGTACAGAATCCTCACCCTGAGCCAGCGGATAGAGAAATTCATGCAGGGCGATCGGTTCGTTGTTGCTGAATCTTTTGGAGAAATCATCGCGCTCGATCATTCTGGCTACGGTCAGCTTCGAACTGAGGCGGATAACATCTTCAAAATTCATACCGCCGAGCCAGTTTGAGTTATAGACGATCTCCAGTTTCTCCTCATCCAGAATCTTGCCGGCCTGTGCCAGATAACTTTTGGCATTCTCTTTCACCTCTTCAGCCGTTAGCGGTGGCCGGGTACTGTTTTGGCCGGAAGGGTCTCCGATCAGGGCGGTAAAATCACCGATAATGAGGGTCGCATGGTGCCCCAAATCCTGAAACTGTCGCAATTTTCTCAGAATAACGGAGTGTCCCAGATGGAGGTCGGGACGTGTCGGGTCGCATCCAAGCTTGATCCGAAGAGGCCGGTTCTCTCTCTTTGACTTCTTCAGCTTGTCAATCAGCTCCTTCTCCGGTACAATCTCGACCGTACCTCGTTTGATTACGGATAACTGTTTCTCAACGCTCGCAAATGCCATAGTTACTGAGTAAAGTTGGGTAGATTCTGAAATTGATCCGACTCTTCAAACATACGCTGTGTAGTGGTCACAAAATCGGCGGCACCTGGATAGAGGCCCGCAATCAGATCATAGGTCGCAGGTGCCAGCCAAATGATAGTATAGTAGCTGACGGACTCTTCACGGGCCTCTTCGGACGGCAGGTTCAAACCGGAAAAGAGAAACAGAAATGCACTGATGACAATTGCACATTTCAACCCTGCAAAAAGAGATCCGAAGAGCCTGTTTAAAAGTTTCAGCTGGATTGCTTCAATAAATCGTTGCAGCAGTACCGCCAGTAAATGGACAAGAATCAGTGCAGAGATAAAAAGAAGCGCCCCACAAACGATGGTAAGAATATTGGAAGGGCCACCAAAAAAGCGGGCGAGAAAGAGAGAAAACGGCTCCAGAAAGAGTATGGTTGCAAACAGGCCGGCAATAATTCCGGCGATGCTGAATACCTCCATAATCAACCCGTTAAAGTACCCTCTGTACGCAAAAAAGAGGATCGGGATCAGGATAATGAAGTCGAGAACATTCATCCGGCTACCTGGATAACTCTTCTTTGACAACCCGGCTGATAAGCGATCCTTCCGCCTTCCCTTTCAGCTCCCCCATCAATACTCCCATCACTTTCCCCATATCAGCCATTGTGGAAGCTCCCAACTGATCTATCTTTTCAATAACCTTTTCCCGGATCTCCTCCTCACTCATCATATCCGGAAGGTAGGATTCGATAATCAGCAGTTCCTCTTTTTCACTCCTGGCCAGGTCATCCCGGCCCCCTTCTTCATACATCTGAATCGATTCGCGTCTCTGCTTGGCTGCCTTCAGGATCACTTCGACTGCCTGTTCATCGCTGACAGACCCTTCTCCGCCAGATCGTTCGCTGATCTCCTTTTCCATCAGTTTCGATTTCAGGGAGCGCAGAACACGCAGCCGGTCAGAATCTTTCGATTTCATCGCTTTTTTAATGTCTTCAGCCAACCGTTCCTGTAAACTCATTTTTCTCTGCTGGTTTGTTTAAATAGTGTCATGTCAACCATGCAATAATGTACACAAAAAAAAAGGTTTCATCCCGGCCGAAGACGCGATGAAACCCTTTTTCCAAACATGCCACCAGGAGAATCAGATTCAGGATTTGTTCTTCTTGATAAACTCCTGAACGGACTCCTGGTCTATCATTGCCTCTTTATAACCGAATTTGCCCCGGGCTGTTGTGGTCGAGATAATTACCTTTGCCATTTTTCGGTGAGATGCCTTCATCTGTTGTGCGGCTTCACCGAAAGCTTGTCGCTTTGCCATGACTTCTGCCTATTTGATTTCTTTGTGAATGGTATGTTTCCGTAACACCGGATTGTACTTTTTCAATTCAACCCTGTCCGGGGTATTCCGTCGATTCTTGGTCGTTACATACCGGGAACTTCCCGGCTTTTCCGTACACTCCAGAATGACCTGTATGCGATTTCCTTTTGCCATTGATTATACCTCTTTTACAAGTGTTCCTTTTTTTCTGGCATCCTTCAGGACCGCAGTGATCCCTTTCTTATTAATTGTACGCAACGTTTTCGCCGTTACTTTCAATGTAACCCAGCGATCTTCCTCCGGAAGATAGAATCGTCGTTTTTTCAAATTCAGATGAAAACGATGTTTCGTCTTGTTGTTTGCCTTCGAAGACCGATAGCCGTTTAACGGCCTTTTACCAGTAATATCGTCTCTGCGTGCCATAGTTCAACCTGCTTAATATTTTTTTAAATAGAACAGAAAAATACTGCTATACGGGAAGAATTTCATCGTTCATTTTACAATAATTTTTTTCATCTTTCCACCAGACTGTAGCAACCCCGGATCTCTCCCGGACTGCAGCGGATCACCTGCTCCTTTTTTACACTTCCCCAACCCTCTCAATTCTCTTTTAAGGTCGCATCTCGGGCTACGTCAATTAAAACCATTCCTTTTTTGATTTTGCGTACATAAGCGCTATTTTCCTGCACAGAAACGGCTATTACACCAAAGACTCAACCCCCATTTCATGGCGAATAAGAAAAGCTCCGATTATAAAGCGTCAAATATTCAGGTATTAGAAGGCCTGGAAGCAGTTCGAAAACGCCCCTCCATGTATATAGGCGACACAGCTTCACGCGGCCTTCACCACCTGATCAATGAAGTGGTGGACAACTCCATTGACGAGGCGCTGGGCGGTTACTGTGATTACATCAATATTACAATCCATGATGACGGCTCTCTGACAGTCGCTGACAACGGCCGCGGTATTCCGGTTGACGACCATCCGAAACTGGGTATCCCTGCCGTTGAGGTTGTTCTTACCAAACTGCACGCCGGCGGTAAATTCGACAAGGACTCGTACAAGGTATCCGGGGGGCTCCACGGAGTCGGGGTAAGTTGTGTGAATGCCCTCTCTTCCGAATTTAATGCTGAAATCCACCGGGACGGCAGTATCTATGTAATGGACTTCGAAAAGGGGGCAACGGTTACACCGTTAAAAATAACCGGTAAAACAGAGGATACGGGTACCATTATCCGGTTCA
Source organism: Balneolaceae bacterium (assembly GCA_040905265.1). Taxonomy (GTDB): domain Bacteria; phylum Bacteroidota; class Rhodothermia; order Balneolales; family Balneolaceae; genus JBBDRW01. The sequence continues at coordinate 4,713 of JBBDRW010000058.1, forward strand.
AGCCTGACCCTGAAATCTTCACCCAGTCAACCGAGTTCAAGTTCGATATCATTGCGGACAGAATGAGGGAGCTTGCTTTCCTGAATCCGGAAATTACAATTAACCTCACTGATGAGCGGGAAGAGGATGAAGAACTACGCCATGAAACCTTTCACTATGCGGGTGGCGTAAAAGATTTCGTACGCTTCCTTGATGAAAGTCGGGAAACGATGATGGATGAACCGATATTTATCAAAGGTGAGGTCGATATGGTGCCTGTTGAACTGGCACTTCAGTACAACAACTCCTACTCGGAGAATATCTTCTCCTATGTAAACAACATCAATACAAGAGAAGGTGGTACTCATATTTCCGGTTTTCGCCGTGCCCTGACCCGATGCCTGAAAACGTATGCTGAAAAGAATAAGATTTTAAAGTCAAGCGACAAGATCAATATCTCCGGAGAGGATTTCCGGGAGGGGCTGACCGGGGTGCTGAGTGTAAAGGTCCCCGAGCCGCAATTTGAAGGCCAGACCAAAACGAAACTGGGCAACTCCGAAGTACAGAGTGCCGTTGAAGTGATCGTCTATGAAAAACTGAACGAGTACCTGGAACAGAATCCAAAAACTGCCAAAAAGATCCTCGAAAAAGTCGTACTGGCAGCGGAAGCGAGAGAGGCGGCCAGAAAAGCACGCCAACTGATCCAGAGGAAGAGTGCGATGGGCGGAGGAGGCTTGCCCGGCAAATTGGCGGACTGCTCTATCAACGACCCGGAGCATTGTGAAATCTATCTCGTTGAGGGTGACTCTGCCGGCGGATCTGCAAAAATGGGCCGAAACCGAAGTTTCCAGGCTATTTTACCGCTCCGAGGGAAGATTTTGAATGTTGAAAAGGCGAAGATTAACAAGATCCTGGAGAACAACGAGATTCAGGCGATGATTACGGCACTCGGTGCCGGAGTTGGCCACGGCGAGGATGATTTTGAACTGGACAAACTCCGCTATCACAAGATTATTGTAATGACCGATGCCGACGTAGACGGTTCACACATCCGTACCCTTCTCCTGACATTTTTCTACCGATATATGAAGCCGCTTATTGAGCTGGGCCATGTCTACATTGCGACCCCGCCTCTGTACCGCATCACCGCTTCCCGTGGCCAGATTGAATACGCCTGGGACGATGAAACCAGAGACAAATTCATCCGGGAGTTCCGGAAAGCAAACAAAAAGTTTGATGTTTCACGCTATAAAGGCCTTGGCGAGATGAACCCCGAGCAGCTGTGGGAGACGACCATGGACCCGGAAATCCGCACACTTCAGCAGGTAACGGTTGAGAACGGTGCAGCGGCTGACCGAATGTTCTCCACACTGATGGGTGACGATGTTGAGCCCCGACGGGAGTTCATCGAACGCAATGCCAAATATGCTACCCTCGATATCTGATAAACTCTCAGTCCCGGCTGGATGCTTCTGTACGATCCGGCCGGTTGATTCAAAAAGAACTGCAGCAATCAACAGATTCCAAATAATCCAGACGACGACCTAAACGACGTAAAGCATGTCCAGAGAAAAGATTATACCGATTTCCATTGAAGATGAAATGCAATCTTCCTACATCGATTACTCGATGTCGGTGATTGTCTCCAGAGCACTTCCGGATGTACGGGACGGATTAAAACCTGTCCACCGCCGCGTCCTTTATGGAATGAGTGAACTCGGTATGCTCCATAACCGAAACTACAAGAAGAGTGCCCGGATTGTCGGTGAAGTTCTGGGTAAGTATCACCCGCACGGAGATTCTGCCGTCTACGATTCTATTGTACGGATGGTTCAGGATTTCTCACTGCGCTATCCACTGGTTGACGGCCAGGGTAACTTCGGATCGGTGGATGGGGATTCAGCTGCTGCCATGAGGTATACGGAAGTTCGTATGCAGCGAATCGCAGAGGAGATGCTGACCGATATCAACAAGGAGACGGTCGACTATCAACAAAACTTTGACGATACGCTTCACGAACCGACTGTTCTCCCATCCATGCTCCCGAACCTGCTTCTGAACGGCGCGTCCGGAATTGCAGTAGGTATGGCGACCAATATGGCACCACACAACCTTGGCGAGGTTGTAGACGGAATCACAGCCTACATTGAAGATCGCGACATCGACAACAAAGCGTTGATGCAGCACATCACCGCTCCCGATTTTCCGACCGGCGGTATCATCTACGGCTATGAAGGAGTCAAGGATGCCTATGAAACAGGCCGGGGTAAAGTCACGCTGAGAGCTCGTGCGAATGTAGAAGAGATGCGGAATAACCGCGAGCAGATTGTGGTTACAGAGATCCCTTACCAGGTAAACAAGGCGACACTGATTAAAAAAATCGCCAGTCTGGTCAACGAGGAGAAGATCACCGAAATCTCCGAAGTACGGGATGAGTCTGACCGCGAAGGGATGCGGATTGTCATTATGCTGAAGCGGGGTGCCAATACAGGTGTCGTTCTGAATCAGCTTTACAAGTATACACAGATGCAGCAGACGTTTGGCATCATCAACCTCGCACTTGTAAAAGGGCGGCCTAAAGTAATGGGGCTCAAAGAGTTGATTACTCACTTTGTTGAGCATCGCGTTGAAGTGATTATCCGTCGTACCATCTATGACCTCGACCAGGCAGAAGCAAGAGCCCATATTCTTGAGGGCCTGAAAGTTGCTCTCGATAACCTGGATGAGGTAATCAAAATTATACGTGCATCCGGAAGCCCGAATGAAGCGAATGTGAAACTTCGGAAAGCATTCGCCTTTACCGATATCCAGGCAAAAGCGATTCTCGACATGCGCCTGCAGAAACTGACAGGGCTGGAGCGAGACAAGATCGAACAAGAGTACCGGGAGATCATCGACCGAATTTCAGAGTACAGATCTATACTCAGTAACCGTGACCAGCAGCATGACATTATCAAAGAGGAGCTTCTGGAACTGAAAGGCCGATATTCGGATGAACGAAGAACCCAAATTGTCTATTCGGCAGAGGATTTTGACATCGAGGATATGATCGCTGATGAAGATGTTGTGGTCACGATCTCCAACAAAGGATTTATCAAACGAATGCCGGTGAGCGGTTACAGGCGGCAACGCCGTGGCGGAAAGGGGATGAAGGGCACAACCACCAAAGATGACGACTATGTGGAACATCTCTTCGTTGCAACCAACCACAACTACATTCTCTTCTTTACAGAGAAGGGGAATTGTTACTGGCTGAAGGTTTATGAGATACCTGAAGGGTCGCGTCTTGCAAGAGGCCGTGCCATCGTGAACATGATCGATATTGAAAAGGATGATCGAATCATGACGTTTGTACCTGTTAAAACCCTTGACGACGAAGAGTACATCAACAACCACTACATCGTCATGGCAACCAAGAATGGGCAGGTGAAGAAAACTTTACTGGAAGCCTACAGCCGGCCCAGGAGAGACGGTATTATCGCTATCAACATCAGGGACAACGACCGCCTTCTCGGTGCCGCCCTTACCAATGGCGAGAGCAACATCATTCTGGCAAATAAAAACGGACGTGCAATCCGGTTCCATGAAACGGAAACGAGAGAGATGGGCCGAAATACCTCCGGTGTTCGAGGCATGAAGCTGGACAAAGATGATGAACTGGTCGATATGGTCATCATCAAAAACACTCATGAAGCTACCGTCCTCGCAATTTCCGAAAATGGATTTGGGAAACGGTCACTGGTAGACGATTACCGTGAACAGAGCCGGGGAGGCAAGGGAGTTATTACCATGAAAGTGACCCCGAAGACCGGAAACCTTATCGCACTCAAGGAGGTCTCTGATGATGACGATCTGATGGTCATTACCGAAGGGGGGAAAGTAATCCGAATGCAGTGCAAGGGGATCCGGACTATGGGACGAAATACGCAGGGTGTGCGAATCATCCGGCTGGATGACAAAGGAAAAATCGGGGCGGTCACCCGGGTTGTCAACGAAGATGAAGAGGAGGATGCAACCAAACTTTGAGAGTAAAAAAGCAAAATTAAGCCACTCAACATTCTGC